>CAYZVB010000066.1:3566-18809 GCA_964481315.1 uncultured Granulosicoccaceae bacterium | reverse complement strand
TTAAAATGGCTGCAAGTATCGCAAACACCACCAGCATAATAATCAGGCCGGTGTGCAGTTCGGTGCCGTCGATTAGTGTCTGTGGTCGAATACTGTCGGGCATTGGGAAGGTTTCGGCCTGTCCGGCTTTCGGGTCACCTTTCCATGGCCCTATGCACAGATAAGTGAGTAGGTGGCTTGCAACGTATACCAACATCAGTGAAGTCAGCAGTTCATTGGTATTGCTGGTGACCCGCAGCGTTGCCGGAATAAGCGCCCATAAACACCCGGCTATTATCCCGGCCAGAAGTATAAATGGCAGTGCCCAGCCACCGTCGGGACTGCCAAGCAGCAGGTAGCCAAAATAGGCGCCAACAGAACCGATTGCAAACTGACCTTCGGCACCGATGTTCCAGACCTTGGCTTTAAACCCGACTGACAATCCGATGGCGATTATCGCAAGGTAGGCGGTTTGTTGTGCCACCAGGCCAAGCTGCACTTCCATGCGCCGGCCCTGCCATGGAAACGACAGTAGCTGCCAGATCGCCTCGGTCGGTTTGTCACTCATGATAACCATTACAAGCACAGACACTGCAGCGGTTATAGCAAGTGCGATCAGTATGGATCGCAGGCTGGTCCACAGTGATGTATCGGGGCGGGGTTCAAGTTTAAACATCAGGCAACGTGCTCGGTGACAGTGCCGCCGGTCATGGCAAGGCCCAGCGCCTCGACGGTCCATTCGTGAATTGGACGCGCATCACCCAGTACACCATGGTGCAGCACGGCAAGACGATCGGAGATTTCCAGTAACTCATCGAGGTCCTGACTGATTACCAGAATGGCGGAGCCGGTAGCGGCCAGTGCCATCAGTGCTTCGCGAATCTTTACTGCTGAAAGCGCGTCTACGCCCCAGGTGGGTTGATTAACGATTAAAACAGCAGGGGATTTATTCATTTCACGGCCAACCACAAATTTCTGCAGGTTGCCGCCGGAAAGATTTTTTGCAGCTTTGTTTATACCACCGTGGCGCACATCGAATTGTTCAACGATTTTACGGGTTTCCTGCAGCAGAAATTTTTTACTGACAATACCGAACCGCGCCGCCTGCGGATTGGCAAGATTAGTTAACAGCGCATTGTCTGTTAAGTCCATATGCGGCACTGCGGCGTGGCCGAGTCGCTCTTCGGGGATAAACATCGCCTGGTGTTCACGGCGCTGGTTCGGGCCGAGGTTGCCAACCGGATGGCCGTCTATGGTGATGCTTTGCGGTGTTTTGCTTTTTGTTTCACCGCTCAGTGCTGAAAACAACAGTTCCTGTCCGTTACCTGCGACACCTGCCACACCAAAAATTTCTCCGCCGTAGAGCGTAAGTGAATTAATTTGCAGCGGCTGTTCATCGCTATCTATATGGAGGTTATTGATGTCGAGTCGTGCGGCGCCGACATCGCGATCTTTTCTAACCGCCACAATGTCACGGCTGCCGAGCATCAGTTCTGCAATTGATTCGGCCGTGGTAGTAGCCGGGTCGCAGGTGCCAACCACAGCGCCGCCGCGCAAAATGGTGGCCGCATCGCACAGGGCTTTCACTTCTTTGAGCTTGTGACTGATAAACACGATACCGTGGCCTTCAGCGGCGAGCTTGCGAACGGTGACGAATAACTGATCAGCTTCCTGTGGTGTTAGCACTGAAGTCGGTTCGTCGAGGATTAGTAGTTTCGGGTTAAGCAGCAGTGCCCGCAAAATTTCAATGCGCTGGCGTTCACCGGCAGACAGCTCAAACACCGGGCGCTTCGGTTCTACATCGAGTCCGAAGCGGTCGGCGATTTGGTGAATTCTTTTGTTCAGGCGCGAGCCCTGTACCGCGCCGTCGATGCTGAAGGCAATATTTTCGGCAACCGATAAGCCTTCAAAAAGTGCAAAGTGTTGGTGCACCATGCCGATACCCATGGCTCTGGCGACTTTCGGGCTGGTGATAGAGACTGGCTCACCGTTCCAGAGGATTTCGCCGCTGTCGGGTTGTTGCAGACCACCGATGATTTTCATCAGGGTAGATTTTCCGGCGCCGTTTTCGCCCAGCAGCGCGTGAATTTGGGATGGCATGACGCTGAAGTCAATATCCTTATTTGCCACCACTTTGCCAAACGATTTGCAGATCGCCCGGGTCTCGATAAGCGGCTGTTGTGTCGCGTAATTCATAGACTAAGGCACAAGTGGGTAGCGGTATTTTGAGCGAGCATCAGCGGTCACGATGTCGGGGGAGATCCGAATTATACGGAAACACGTAACGAACAATCCAACATCCGGCGACACAAACGCAGTGCTGTCTGCAGGGGGCACGGCAAACACCTGAAAGCCCGTCAGTTTTTCCAAATTCGAACTATAATTCGCGTTTTGTTGGCAGATGCTCAGTTAACGGTATCGCTGGCTTAACACCGCGTTGCATCTGGCACTTGTGAATAGAGGGTGATGCACAGACCATATGCGACCATTGCAACAACCTGGACGAATACGCCATGAAAATGACCACCGAAGAGGCCTTTGTAAAAGTACTGCAACGGCACGGAATCGAACACGCCTTCGGCATTATCGGATCGGCTTTTATGCCTATCTCAGACCTGTTCCCGCAGGCCGGCATCACCTTTTGGGATGTTGCGCATGAGACTAACGGTGGTCTGATCTGCGACGGCTACACGCGTTCTACCGGCAAGATGGGAATGGCCATCGCGCAGAACGGCCCGGGTGTTACCGGCTTCGTTACCGCTATCAAAACCGCTTACTGGAATCATACGCCAATGCTGCTGGTGACTCCGCAGGCGGCCAACAAAACTATCGGTCAGGGCGGTTTCCAGGAAGTTGAGCAGATGGGTATGTTTAAAGAGATGGTTTGCTACCAGGAAGAAGTTCGCGACCCAACCCGTATTGCCGAGGTACTGAACCGCGTTATCGTTCAGGCATGGCGTGGCAGCGCACCGGCGCAAATCAATGTTCCGCGTGACTTCTGGACACAGGTGATCGACATCGAACTGCCGCAGGTAGTTGAGCTCGAGCGCCCCGCAGGCGGCCGCAACGCCATTGCCGAAGCTGCAGCACTGCTGTCTGAAGCAAAATTCCCGGTCATTCTTTCAGGTGCCGGTGTCGTTATTGGTGATGCCATCAACGACTGTGCAGCACTCGCCGAACGCCTTACTGCACCGGTTTGTTCCGGTTACCAGCACAACGACAGCTTCCCCGGCTCACACCCGCTGGCAGTTGGTCCGCTGGGTTATAACGGCAGCAAGGCGGCGATGGAACTCATTTCAAAGGCCGATGTGGTTCTGGCACTTGGCACCCGTTTAAATCCGTTCTCAACGCTGCCGGGTTACGGCATCGACTACTGGCCTAAAGATGCCAAGATCATTCAGGTCGACATCAACCCAGATCGCATCGGTCTGACCAAAAAAGTCACTGTTGGTATCTGTGGCGATGCCAAGCTGGTGGCGCAGTCACTGCTTGAGCAGCTTGGCCCGAACGCCGGTGAAGCAGATCGTGACGGTCGTCAGGATCTGATCCGCACCACCAAGTCCGGCTGGTTGCAGGCACTTTCAAGCATGGACCACGAAGACGACGATCCAGGCACCTCGTGGAACGCCGACAGCCGTGCCCGCGATCCTGACCGTATGTCACCTCGTATGGCCTGGCGCGCGATCCAGATGGGCCTGCCGGAAGAGGCGATCATCTCAAGCGACATTGGTAACAACTGCGCTATCGGTAACGCATACCCGACTTTCGAAAAGGGTCGCAAGTACCTTGCACCAGGCCTGTTTGGCCCATGTGGCTATGGTTTCCCTGCGATTATCGGCGCTAAGATCGGTTGCCCCGATACACCGGTTGTTGGCTTTGCCGGTGACGGTGCGTTCGGTATTTCAATGAGTGAAATGTCGTCAATTGGTCGTGAAGAATGGCCGGGCATCACCATGGTTATTTTCCGTAACTATCAGTGGGGTGCCGAGAAGCGCAACACCACCCTTTGGTACAGCAACAACTTTGTCGGCACCGAACTCGATCCGGGTTTAAGCTATGCCAAAGTTGCCGAAGGTTGCGGCCTGAAAGGTGTGACTGTTCGTACTATGGACGAGCTGACCGACGAGCTCAGCAAAGCCTGTAAAGCGCAATCCGACCGCGTTACCACATTCATTGAAGTCATCCTGAACCAGGAACTCGGTGAGCCGTTCCGCCGTGATGCAATGAAAGCGCCTGTGCCTGTCGCAGGTATCGACCCTGCAGACATGAAACCTCAGGCCGGTGCTCTGTAAGCCTTAATTGCCAGCAAGTTGTACCGAAAAAGCCCCGCCAGTGCGGGGCTTTTTTTTGCGCAAATGGTTTTCACACCGGCAGGCTCAGGCAACGCGCTGCACAAAGTCGCGACACAGTCGTGCTAATTGCAATTCCTCAATAAACAACAGGATCTGTTCTGTCACATAAATCGGTTCGCTAGACTGCGGGTCTACTATCGCTATACCGGACCGGTGCAGGCAGTTGCTACATTGTCGGCGACAGTTGGATTGCAGGTAACAGTCATCGATTGCTTATCGTGGTTGCAGTCAGTACTCACAAGGAGATGATATGTGCTTTACGGTAACAGCCAGCGGTTGTTATCTGCCGGAATATTCAATCACGGCAGATGAACTTGACGCAAAGCTCGGGCTTGCACCCGGCTCCTGCGCCAGACGTTATTGCGTCGAAAAGCGTCACTACGCGGCGAAGCATGAGTCTGCTTTGTACATGGGGTCGCGAGCCGCAAGCAATGCGCTTGAGTCTGCCGGGTTGGCGCTATCCGATATTGATCTTTTGATCTGTGCCAGTGGCACCAATCACCAGGCACTGCCGTATAACGCTGCAGGCATTGTTCGCGAGATAGGGCAGCAGTGTGAAATTGCCAGTATGGATGTTAACAGTAGTTGTTTGTCTTTCCTTTCGGCACTTGAAGTGTCGCAGGCATTACTGGCAGTTGGACGTTACCGGCGCATACTGATTGTATCGAGTGAAGTTGCAAGTGTTGGTGTTGAAAACAGAAACCCTGAAGTGGCATCGATGTTTGGTGATGGCAGTGCCGCTATTATTCTGCAGGCAAAGCAGAATGCACAAGGACTGTATTCATCACTGTTTCGTACCTACCCGCAGGGTTACCCGTTCTGTCAGATTCGTGCAGGTGGCAGCAATTTACACCCGTCACACAGCAATGAAACACAGTTTTCAGATGGTGCCTATTTTGAAATGCAGGGTCGTGAACTATACCGGATGGTTGCTGAGCTGAGTCCCGCTTTTATTGATGAAGGGCTTCACAAAGCAGGTCTGCTAAAGTCTGAAATCGATTATGTTGTGCCGCATCAGGCCAGCGGCCTTGGGTTACTGCATCTCACCAAACGGCTCGGCTTCCCGAAAGATAAAGTCATTAACATATTTGCCAAAGCCGGTAACCAGATTGCCGCATCATTGCCAATGGCCTTGCATGAGTTGTTGTCTACCAGATCAGATCTGCAGGGCAAGAAGCTCATGTTAATGGGGTCGGGTGCGGGCCTGACTCTGGGCTTCGGTATACTCGGGCTGTGAATGTTTTACTCACCGGTAGTACCGGTATGCTGGGGCGTGCTTTCCTGCGCACGGCCGGCCCGGAACTATCTGTTACCGCCATGGTTCGTCACAGTCACCAGATTGCCGACCTTAAGCAAAGTATAAGTGCTGAAAGTAACACACGTTACGTTGTGGCAGAGTTGGGGGCTGAGGCGCCGCTTAACGAAGCCTGCCGCGATATTGATGTGGTGGTTCATTCGGCGGCATTATCCAGCCCGTGGGGGCGCCGAAAGGACTTCCAGTCAGTTAATGTAGAAGGTACCGAAAATCTTTTACGTGCGGCAGAAAAGCAGGGCGTGAAACACTTTATATTTATATCTTCCCCGAGTATCTATTTTGCTTTTGAAAATGCCACACAAATCACTGAACAACAAAAACTGCCAAAGCAGTTCTGCAACGACTATGCGCACAGCAAAGCGGTTGCAGAATCAGTGGTGCAACAAAGCGCTATAAAAACAACTATTTTGCGTCCACGCGGAATATTCGGTCCCAACGATCGTGCCATCGTGCCAAGACTTCTTGCTGCAATAAGCCGCCATCAACTGGTGCTGCCGTCTGCTCGCAACCCGCTGGTTGATATGACCTATGTCGATAACTGTGCACTGTCGATTGTTAATGCGATCCATGCAGAAGGTTCTCAGGGTATTTTTAATATTACCAATGGCCAGCCTATGCAGCTTCTCACTATGCTTGGCCTGTTGCTTGACGAGGTAGCCCCTGATACGAAAATAAAAACGTTGCCGTACGGATTAATGTCCCGGGTGGCGTCAGTGGCTGAGTTCTGCTGTGGTGCTTTACCGCATCACCCGGAGCCAAGGCTTACCCGCTACAGTGCCGGCCTGTTTCATTATGATCAAACTCTTTGTATAGACAATGCCATTGAAAGGCTTGGTTACCAGCCGGCGGTTTCTATAGAGGAAGGCATTCATCGTTACGCGCAATGGTACCGAGCGCATGAGGGCTAGAGTATTCACCGCCGGCTATTGCACCGGCCCCGGCAAGGTGGCAGATAAATCCCTGCCATGGCGCAAGCTGGTATTCCCGGCACCGTTTGCATTAATTGAGCACCCTGACCATGGCAGGGTATTGTTCGATACCGGTTATCATTCGAGGTTCTACCGTTGCACCAGCCACTGGCCGGAAAAGATAATGGCCCGGTCGACGCCGTGTTTTGTCAGTGATGCCAATACTGCTACCGCAATTCTCAGACAACAAGGTGTCGAACCTTCCTCGGTACAGCACCTGGTGCTTTCACACCTGCATGCCGATCACGTCGCCGGAAGCCGGGATTTCAGTCAGGCAGCGCTTTACTGCCATCCGCAGAGCTGGCATTTCATTACAACCAACGGAAGACTGTTGCTTGCGCGGAAGGGGTACCTGCCGAAGTTACTGCCAGATAACTTTGAGACACGCTGTCGTTTTGTTAGTGAGTACGCAGTGCCGTTGTCAATGCTGCTTGACTGCGCGGCTCCACGCACAGAGCTATGGGCCAATGATTTATTCAGTGATGAAAGTATCTATCTGGTGGATTTGCCCGGGCATGCCAGCGGACATGTTGGATTGCTTTGCCGTCTTCGGGAACGCTGGTTGTTTCTATTGGCAGATGCGTGCTGGTTGATCGGTAACCTGACCCCGGCGCACGAGCCACATGCACTGGCATCGTTGATATTCAGTGACACAAAAGCGTTTAACGAAACACTGGCTTCCCTACAGTTTTACTATGGAAATACCAGCGGCACTGTTGATTTTATACCTTCGCATTGTGAGCGTACTGTTAACGCGGTGGTGGCGCAGGGGTGGTTGTCATGAACGGGTCGTCACTTAAGAACTGCTGGATTTTCGCACGTGAATACTACAACAGCCGTTATGGTCGGTTCTCATCGCGGGCACAAATGCTTGAATGGCAGCAACGGCAACTAAGCGCGCATCTGCAATGGGTCTGTCGTAACTCTCCGTACTATAAAGATTTTGCGCAGTCGCCACTTAGCGAATTTCCTGTCATGAACAAAACACGCATGATGGATAACTTCAATCAGATTAACACGCTGAGCATTGATCGAGACAGGCTTTTTGAAATTGCTTTACGGGCAGAAGAGAGCCGAGTGTTTGATCAATCCGCGTTGGATAATGTCACGGTGGGTATGTCCAGCGGCACCTCCGGCAGAAGAGGGTTGTTTGTAGTATCTAGAGAAGAGCAGGCGCGCTGGGCCGGGTATATTGTCGGGCGGCTGATGCCCTCGGTACTAAGACCGCAACGAATTGCGCTGCTGTTGCGGGCAAACAGCAATTTGTACGAGAGTGTAGGGCGTGCCCATATGCGTTTTCAGTACACTGATTTATGTCAGCCGGTGTCTGTATGGCTGAAGAAGCTCGAACACTTCCGGCCCACTATTATGGTAGGCAGTGCGCAGGCACTGCTGGTGGCAGCAAGAGAAAGCAAAAACCTGAACCCCGGGCTGGTTGTATCAGGGGCGGAAGTGTTAACCGCTCATGAAAAACACGAGCTCGAGCGCCGATTTAACTGTGATGTAAAAGAAGTGTATCAATGTACCGAAGGTTTTCTGGCGTCAACGCACCGCGACGGGTGCATGCGCTGGAACGAAGATCTGGTGCACATAGAAAAGCAATGGATTAACAAAGAAAAAACACATTTCCAGCCTGTTGTGACCGATTTTCGGCGAAAATCGCAACCGGTTATTCGCTATTTAATGGACGACGTTATCGTACCGCGTGAAGATAACGGTGTGTTTGGTGGTATTGAGAAAATCGCCGGACGCTGTGGTGATATTCTGTGTATCCACGGTATTAAAGTGTTACCGGATCTTATCTATAACGTTGTTAGTCGTGCTGTCGATGCTTCCGTGCACTATCAGGTTGCACAGGTAAGTAATACGCATCTGAAAATCAGCGCCAGCAATAGCGCGGAACTGATAGAAAACGCGTTGCGCCGTTTGTTCCTCACACTTGGCGTGAATTCTGATTTGCCACTGACCTTTGAGTGGGCAGCGGCGCCGGCACAGGAGTTATCTGCAAAGCACAGGCGAGTAGTAAGTTACTGCCCCGCGAATGACTCTTTGGTGATTAATAGTGCTGCATGAAAGGGCATTGACCGAACCAATCGGGGTAACGCCTGATGACCAGAGCTACGTCAGTAGACTGTTTCAGATGGTACTGGGTTGGGGGAGTGTCGCGTTGGTGTATTTTGGTGTGGGATGGCTTGAGGTTTCACCGGCGGTTATTCCGCAAGTGTGGCTTGACCGGCAGTTGCCTTTTACAGTGCATGCCATATGGGTTTATTTGTCGTTTTTTCTACTGATTCCCTATACCTACTGTACTGTGGTGCCGCAGCGATTGACTCAAGTGCGCGTTGCCATGCAAATTGCCGCCGTTGTCAGTGGTTTGTTTTTTGTTATTCTGCCTACCAGCCTCAGCTATCCACCGGTTGTTCAGCAGGGCGTTAGTGCACAACTGTTATTGCACCTGATAGCAGTCGACAGTCCAAACAATTGCTTTCCTTCGTTGCATGCTTCACTGACAGTGATTTGCATACTGGTGAACCTGAACAGACAAAATCTGCTGCGATCGATTGGTTTTCTGTTAGCCGGAATTGCGATTCTGCTTTCTATTATTATGCTGCGGCGCCATCTCACTATTGATGTTGGCGGTGGAATGGTCGTTGGAGTACTGTCTTGTTTGGCAGTCCGATATCTGACTCGTGGCCGCATAGCTTCGGTTGCGTGACCCCGTAGCGATGAAACTGTTGGTCAGAGATTATTGTCGGCGTGACTACAAGCACTGTGAACGCCTGGTGGAACAGGTGTGGAACTTTGAAAAGATTTTCCCTAACCCTGCGTTGCGAAAAATAGCGTCACTCGGGTACACCAAAGGATCATTGGAAGATAGTAACTACTCGCAGGTGGTCGAAGTCAACGGCAGGCTTGCCGGCTTTTTATTCGGTAGGAACGACAGAAAACCACACTTCAGGTACTTTGTATGGTTCAGATTGCGAATGTTGTGGCGTTTGCTGTTTTTTAAAGGGGTGAAGTCAGAGCGTGATGTACTGTTGAGCGCGCTTAAAGTACATGTAGATAACCGTTCCGAAATTGTGCCACGGGGTGCCAGTGAAATACTGCTTTTTGTGGTTGATCCGGAGTTTCAGGGGCAGGGAATCGGGAGCAGATTGTGGGATAGGTTTAAGCAAAACTGTGGATGCGGGGGTTGACTCTGTGTTTGTATCAACCAATACCTCGGGGGCGACAGGTTTCTATGAGTCGATGGGTTTTACGCATCTTGGAGATTTCAATTCCCCGCTGCACCGTATTGCTCAATGGCCCGGCACACCCTGTATGTATGAATACCGGTGTTAAGCCGGATACCAAATAAATTACTGGTCAGGGCTTTTTAAGTGGCAGCCCGGCTTTGCTCCACGCTGAAGTACCGCCATCTAAATGAATGATAGAGGTAAAGCCCAGCTCCTTCATTACCGGCAGGCTTTTGCCGCTTCTGACACCGGTTCTGCAGTGCACCAGCCACGTTATGTTTTTATCAAGCGTGTTGAGCTGCTTTCTGAAAGTGAATGAGTAGTAGTTGATGTTGGTGGCATCTGCAATATGGCCACGGTTGTACTCCAGCCCGGTGCGTACATCGAGCACCTTCACTGACGGAAACTTTTGCAGAATTTCTGCCGCTTCGGTCGCCGAGACATGGCGCACACCATCCATGTCTTTTCCATAGCCGTCTATAGTTGGCGCACTGGCAAACGCTGTGTGACAGATCATGGCTAAAATTAGCAGAGATAATTTTCTGAATAGCATATTTATATCGTTGGTGGCGAATCTGTCAGCAGGCTCTGGCGCGCCTTGTTGCGCTTAGGTTTTGCGAGTGCTGATACCTAATATTCGGAATAGCGGGCAGAAGTTCATTAATGCGGTTGCGATTAGCACGATACCGACCGCCAGAGCGATGTAGCTGACGGTTGATCCAAGCCCCATGCCAAAAATAGACCACGCGCCGAGGCACACACCCAGAACCAGCCTGATGACTTTATCAATTGAACCGACGTTTTGAACCATGATGTTCTCCTGTAAGTGAAAAGATCATCCCGGAGTATGGTTATGACACTTAATATTGTCCGTGACTTTGTCACGGTGGACAGTAACTAACTTGCCAATTTCTGCCGCAGGCCGGTTTCGTCGAGAATTTCCAGATACTTACGATGTCTTTTCAACAGGCCGTTCTTCTCAAAGATGCCCAGCCTGCGACTGACAACCTCCCGGGCAGTGCCAATTTCAACAGCCAGTGCTTCGTGAGTGACGTTCAGTATTGGGTCACCCTGCCATTCGCAGTGTGCCAGTAGTGCAGCGGCGAGCCGTTGATCAATACTGTAAGTAGCCAGCTCGCTGGTACGTTGCAACATGGTGGAAAGTCGTTCGGAAAAACCGTCGAACACAAACTGACGAAACCCGGCTGATTCTCCCAGCATTCGGTCAAACTCTGACTTTGGCATTAGCACAATATCGACATCCGTTTCGGTGACTGCCTGAGCAGAATAGTTCTCTCCGCTCAGCAGACAGGCGGTGGTCAACACGCAAGTTTGTCCGGCGTATATCCGGTACAGCGTCAGTTGTTGTCCGGTAATTGATGAAAGCTCAACTCGTACCTGACCATCCAGCACCAGCACGTAATGATCACAGCGATCGTAAATGGAGAACAGCATGGTGCCGGCCGGTACGCGTTGAGTCTTTCCACTGTTTTGGATGAGATTCTTAAAGTTCATTGATCTGCGTGCCTGAGGTCGTAAAACTGTAACACCGGTTGTGTTGCAATGGTGCCGGATTGCCAAATTGAGCAAATAGTCTATGCATTCACTTGTCATGGTCCACTATCGTGAAATGCTGGTGCAGTTTTACTGCTATTGCGACAGATAGTCGAATTTTTCACGCGTTTAACAGCGTGGAAATCACAGGTTCAGTGCACAGTGTTACCTCCTAAACATTCAGGGAGAGTTCCCAATGCTGTATTCGATAAAAAACTACTCGCGGCTTACTGTCACGGCTATTCTGCTACTGACCGGTGCGGCCATTGGTCTTGCGTTTAACACTAATGCCTCTGATACCAAACCTGTACGGACGGTGTTTATAGATCGCGATGTGGAAATTCCCGATCGAAATTTTAATATGCTGGTCCGTACGATGGAGTGGCCGGTCGGTTACAAAAGCAAGCCACACATGCATAAAGGTCCGGGCCCAAGGTATGTGTTGAGCGGCAAGGTACGTATTGACGATCAGGGAAAAATCGGTGAGTACAGTGCCGGTGAAACCTTTTGGCATGATGGCGGGTTTGAGCACACTGCAGAGAACATTGCAGATACGCCAACCAGGGTGCTGATTATTGAATTGCTACCCAGGAAGCTTAACTAACCGGAATCTTACTGACGGGGGCGGGCGTCTGAAGTCTGCTGGGGGCGCCCGCTACTCCGGTAAGCCGGCTTTGAGCAGGCCGTCCAGCAAATGGTCGCGGTGCTGCCTGAGCAGATATGGGGATTCTTTGCTTTCTAACTTTGATGTGAAATCAGGCTTGTGGGTGAGTATTTCCTGGTTTATCCATTCCGCCGAATCAGTGTCGCCCAGTTGGCCATAGGTTGCCGACAACGACAACAACCCGATATAAAAAGACGGGTTGCTTTCATAGACAGACTGAAGTGTTTCTTCCGCCTCAGTGTAGCGTTGAAGCAGGTATAGAATATGTCCCTCTACCCATTTGTATGTAAAAGGCACTATCGGATTTAGACGCTTTGCGTGACTTATCGCCTCCAGCGCTTCGTCCAGTTTTCCGCTATAGGCAAGGGTTTGTGCAAGTACTGCAAAGCCGTCTGCATAGTTCGGGTCTATGGCTATTGATTGCCGCGCTGCAGTCACTGCATTGTGGTGGTCGCGATTGGCCAGGTGTAAAACAGCTCTTGCAAACTGAGTCTGTGGCAGGGAAGGGTTGAGCGTTTCGGCTTTGTCGGCGTACTGCAAGCCGGCGCGTATTGCCTCGGGGTCGGGTTCTGCAAACTGAAATACGACTTCTCTGCCAAAACTCAACGCCATGTTCGCGTACGGACGTGCATAGTTCGGGTCTGCCTGAATTGATTGTAGAAAGTAGTCACGGGCGGAAGACACACCTTCCTCTGTAAACTGACTAAACGGATGTAAGCCGCGTAAAAGCAGGTCGTAAGCCTCCGGTGAAACCTCGCGGTGTTGGGACAGCCGGAGCCACTCCGATTCGGTGAGTTCTACCGAGAGCGAGCTGACTATGTGGCGGGTTATTTCGTCCTGCACGCGCAGCAGATCTTTCATTTCCCGGTCGAGTTTGTCAGACCACACGTAGGTATTGTCACTGGTGCGAATCAAATGAACATTGATTCTTAGTTTGGCTCCCGACTTCCTGACGCTACCGGTTAACAAGTAATCTACCGGCAGTTGTTGTTTCAGCTGTTCAAGATTGTCTGCACGGTCCCTGAAACGAAAACTGCTTTCGCTGGCGATGACGTTAATACCAGAGATTCTTGAGATTTCTGTCACGAGGTCTTCACTGATTCCATCACTCAGGTAAGTCTGATCGGCGTTTTCACTCAGGTTGCGTAGCGGAATAACGGCAATTGAATGCTGTTGTTGGAATTTATTTGGTGATGGTTCGTATGAAATAAGCGATGCTTGTTCCTGCACAGTGTCAGAAGAGGTCAGGAAGGTATACTGTTCCGGCAGGTTTAATCGCCACATAAAGGCCACTGCTAAACCAGCCAAAGCTGTGGCGAGAGTAGCGGTCAGTAGTATCCGGTTGCTACTTTCTGCGAATCCATTGCGTGCGGGTTGTGGTTTATTGCTTTCGGCTTGCTGCGTCGCGACTGGTCGCTCTACGTTTGAACGTGGGTTTTTGTCGATATTGTTTTGTTTAACAGAGTTGTAAAGCCGCGTGATGTCAGGTCCGGGTGTGGTGTCGAGCTGAGTGGCCATAGCGGTCCGGCATAATTCAAACTGTCGAAGTGCCGCCAGTCGATCACCGCTTTGCAGGAAGTGCTTCATCAGGCAAAGGTGAGCCTTTTCATTTTCGGGTTCGATGGTAAGCAGTGCTTTTGCCAGAGACTGTATCGCGTTGTGGTCGGACGCCTGCGGGTCCATAAATTTCTCTAGTGCCCGACCATACCGGTTCAAATACCCGGCCCGCTGCGCGTCGAGCCAGCGATCAAATTCAGGATCGACTGACGGGAAGTCTGGTAAAAATGCCCCCTGTGCAAGTCTGCTGACAATGCTAACCGCATCGGCGGCGGTAGTTTCTGCTTCAAGCTCGCACAGTCTTTCGATATCGAGCTCGATTTTGGTCATATCGAGAGTCAGTTGATCTGCGCGAGAAGTAATTAGCTGGTTGGTTGGGTTGTCGAGTTGTTTGCGCAACGCAGACAGACACTGGCGCAGATTGGTTTTCGCGAAGGTGAGCTCGGTATCGCTCCACAGCAGTCCGGCAATGCGATCACGCGAGCTTGTGCCGCTTTGTGACAGTGCCAGATAGGCCAGCAGCGCTTTCGACTTTTTTGCAGATATAGCCATGCCATCACCGGAGCTGGTGATCAGTGCAAATTCCCCCAGTAGGTTTAGCCTGAATTTTTCTGCATGGCTGGTACGGGACTTCATATGCCGATCCCTCGCAAACAACAGCGCAAAGGATAACAAGTAATTTGTAAATTCGCAGTGCAAATCACAGGAGTGACGAAGAATAAGTAACTGTAGTTATTGAAATTTCGGCGTTTTTACGCTGTTTTTACGTTGGGATAGACGGTGCGAGTGGCCATGGTTGTATACGGTTTATGGTGTCTGCCCACAGAACGGTGAGCAGCAGTGTTTGCAGTGGTATCCCTATATCAATAACAAGGAATCAGGTCATGACGAGAATTTGGAAAACCCTGGCTGTCGCAAGCCTCTCTGCGGTACTGGCAGCGGTGTTGGCGGCGGGAGTCGCGATCAGTGGCAGCAGCGAAAAAGATCTTCGGAAATTTGTGGTTTCACTCAATGCTGACGACGGCATGAAACTCTCCGAAGCGCAATTGCTTGCTGTTCAGTCGGATGAAAGTACACTGCCGGAGCGCCAGCTCAATGTAGCCCTGCAGGAGGAGTTTCGTTCACCACAAACCTGGTTTGTTTCCGTTAACGCGCCTGATCAGAATGCCGTGGAACAGTATCTTGCGGCAATGGCAATTGATCCGATGAGTATCTATGAGTCACTGTTTGTTAACTCACCGGAACTCGGTGGTGGCCCGAAAGCCGGAGAGAATCCGAAAGACGGACACAATGTGTATATGATACAGCGTGATCTGCCGGGTATTGGTCTGGCACCGCTTGAAAAAAAGGTAGCGGTGTCAAAAGGCTCTCAGAAAATAATCGAATCTCTGGATGGCAAAGTAGAGTGGGATCATTCGTTTCTAACGTCTGAAGGAACGTTCTGCGTCTACCGGGCAGGCGACCCTTCAATGATTGAAGAGCATGCCAGAATTGCAGGTATTCCGGCGAATCCGATTACTGAGGTTGAGCATATTATTCGCAACTTCAGTTTTTAGTAAGGAATGACTCTACGGGTGGCGAAACGCTACCCGTGCCGGGTTATATGTTAGGGCAGGGG
>CAYZVB010000066.1:0-3556 GCA_964481315.1 uncultured Granulosicoccaceae bacterium | reverse complement strand
CCTTTGATGAACACCCCTGCGTACCAAGATCTTTGCGAACGTGGTACAAACGGCCGGTTCCTTTACCGGTGGTAGCGTCGAGTTGCCCATTGAATATGAACTGGTAGTTCTCTTTTAAATTAAGGCTGGTCGTAAACTGCCCGGTTGTATCAACGAAACCGCTAAGGTCGTAACCGTGTACACGCGCAACTGCTCTGCCACCGGCGATTTGCAGATTGCCAAAGCCCTCCATGTCCCAGCATTTAAAACGGCCGGCGCTGGTAGGGGCGACGGATGGCGGTTCCATAAATGTCAGACTCCAGAAACCCCTGAAGCTTGAATCTCTATCGCGAGCATCTTCTTTTATCGTTGCTGTGGTGCAGGAGACTAGTGCAAGCGTGCAGATACACAGCAGTGCTGAACTTGGGCGTTGCAGTAGTTTGCGCATTGTTTTCATGTTTCCCCTCTACCTAAGGTGTCAACTCGCTTTCGGTGCTTCAGTACGATTGGCATTTGTGTTTCGTTACACCGCACTGCCGCAACGTCTTGTCGATGGAGCTGAGTATGTCATGACAATAAGCTGTTGCATTATGATATGCAACTTCGTCTGCCGGTAGTTCGGTACTGCTGTGGACTTAATATTGTGAACTGCGGATTAGACCTGCGATAATATGGCCTTCATCGTTAACGCCGTTGATGTTGTAGAAGCAGGTTTGCGAAGGCAAAGCCTAACAATGTGACGGCCGAACTACCGGAGCCAAAGTGGCAGATAACCGTTTAATTTTACTGGGTACCAAGGGCGGGCCGAGAATTGGCAAGGGAACCTCATGGCCAACCTCGAGTCTGTTGGTGGTTGAGGGTAAACCATATCTGATTGATGCAGGTCTGGGCGTCACCAGACAGGTGTGTAATGCGGGTTTTCTGCCATTCGACATCGACCGTATTTTTATTACTCATAATCATTCTGATCACAACCTTGAACTCGGTGGATTTATACAGACCGGCTGGACCTCTGGTCCCGTATCCGATATACGAATATTTGGTGCTCCAGGGGTTGCTAATCTGATGGAGCACTATTTGGCCGGACAATCATTCGATATAAATATTCGTGTTGAAGATGAAGGTGCTACCGATCTGCGTGACGTGGTTAAGTGGCAAGAATTCGAGGAAGGTCCGGTTTATGAAGACGATCTTGTCAAAGTATCCAGTCTGCGCGTCATTCACCCGCCGGTTTATCATTGTTATGCACTTAAGTTCGAAACAGCAGCAGGCACGGTTGTTTTCGGGGCAGACACCACTTACCACCCGCCACTTGCCGAGTTTGCAAAAGATTCAGATATCCTTTTGCACGAAGTTATGTACGTACCTGGCGCCAAGGCAATCTGTGACCTTATGAAAGCAGTTAAGCCAAAGTTGTGGGAGCACTTTGAAGCATCTCATACCACTTGTGAAGATGTGGGTCGTATCGCTACGCAAGCCAACACCAGACACCTGGTGCTGAACCACTTTGTGCCGGACATCGGTGACCACGGAGCGACACCGGAAGACTTTCAGCAGACTGTCGCCACAAACTTTGACGGTAAAATTACGGTTGGGCGTGATTTGATGGAAATACCGTTTGGTTAGTGCGCTGGCTGAAGTCCAACAACCTCAAAGTATCGAGGTTGCCGGCCTGATCAATCTTGCCTACTTCGGCAGTTGTGGGATGGCTATTGAATAACAACCCATTTCCTCAATTCAGAGCGGGTTGATGAACAGTCGGCAAGTAGCAGGTCCCGGGACATGAATGGTCCGGCGGTCCTGCTTGCATTTCCCACTACGATGCATTGTGTAGATTGATCTGCCGGCAAAAGATGCGAAGTAGCGGTATCGAACTTAAATCGTTGCGCCGAAGAATCTGAATTGCAAGCCACAAGACCGAACGGATCGTCGGCGTCCGGTTGATATTCCATGCAAAAGCTTTCAAAAGCTACCGACATGATTTGCCCGGTTTTCTCGTTTAGTGAAAACTGCACATCACCGCCTTGTGGCTTGCATGAGTGTGCATGTAATTTATCCGAAAAACCACGGCCCTGAGTATCGATGCACCAGCCAAGTTGGTCCGCTTCATCGAGGTTGTCGGCGAGATAAATCACCGGAGCAGGTGTTTTGAGGGCCGGAGGATCTGCCAGACCAGCGGGTGCAATGGTGAAAACAGTCAGACCGAATACAAGTGTTGCCAGGCGCATTTCACAGCTCCTTCAGTTTAGAGTGTTAGCTGGTGAGTCTTTCAGGTATCCCAGAGCGGTGCAAGCAAGTGCGCTTAGGTTCTCTCGCTTAGTTTTGTAATCCTAACAGTAACCCGACTAATAGCGGAGAACCGTGGTTTTCCGGAACTTTGTTCTGCTATTTAGGTCGGTGACATATGTGTATCTTGGACTGACTTTATATTGTACAGTGGGGTATTGCATCTAATGGTAGTTGGTCAAATGTGCAGGAGTGTTAATTGACTGATTTTCAAAAGACGAGTACCCGACTTCCTGCCAAAGTGCGTAGCGGGCTACCAGACGATGAAACGGAGATGCTTGAAAAGCTTGTTTCGGCAATTCCAGTCGCGGCAGTTGTTTCCAGTTCTTCCACGCGTGTTATTTACGCAGTAAACCATCAGGCTTGCCAACTATTCCAGCACCATGCCGATGATTTTGTCGAACTATCCGTAGACGATATCACCCACCCAGAGTTTCGCCCTGAGCTTACCTCGAATTATCTTCAATGCCTGGACGGCGGTGGGCTAACCACTTTGAAACGCTACATTAGAAGCGACGGCAGTACTTTTCTCGGGCAGCTAAGTGCTGCCATGATCAATGATCAAAGTGATCTAATTTGTGCTGTTGTTATAGAAACCGATAGCGTTCTCGGGTTGGAATCACGGTTAGTGGAAGCGTCTCAGGTAGACCCGCTCACTGGCACATTGAGGCGTGAGGCATTCGAAGCTGCAGCACGTGTCTCAGCGGGGCTGGGAAGTTTCGGATTGCTGTTTATTGATCTGAACAAGTTCAAGGAAATTAATGATCAATATGGTCATGCAGTCGGTGATGAGCTACTAAGTCACTTTGGCGAAATCCTGCGAAACTCCTTTCGCCAGCGGGATTTGATAGGACGCTTTGGCGGCGATGAATTTGTAGTAATGGTCGGAGACCTTGTATCCAGCGCAGATCTAAAAAATATCGCTGAAGAGTTTGCCAGAAGAATCACCAGACCAGTTACGGTGGGCGGAGCTGAACACATCCCGTTAGCCAGTATTGGTGCTGTGTTTGCTGCTGGTGAGTGTTCCTTTGCAACGGCATTGGAAGCAGCGGATCAGGCAATGTACAGAAATAAGCGCCAGCGCGGTGAAGAGCCAGTGACCAGCGTGGTAGTTGTTACACTGTAGTCTGGTGAGGCCGAATTTTATTTGTCGAGGGCGTGGCCTTTAAGCGTGACAGTACCAGTTGTTTCCAGGAAGTAGTTATTCGACCTAAGCGGAACAGCGATTTCTTTCTTTTAATGAAGACACCCATCGTAACTATCCAAGAACTGCTCGAATGTGGCATAGAAA
>CAYZVB010000065.1:0-19338 GCA_964481315.1 uncultured Granulosicoccaceae bacterium | reverse complement strand
CTGCCGACGCGCATTGTAAAAACGCTGCACCAGCGCCGGGTTGTTAATAAAACCTTCAGGCGATGCAACATCTTCGATGCGGTGAGATTCCCATAACCCGTCGCTGGCGCGGAAGGTTTCAATGCCCGACTCCGCCGAAATGCCGGCACCTGTCAGTACAACAATGGATTGGTAAGAGGGGTTCGCCACCATCAATCAATTGTGACAGCAATTTGCTACTAATTGCTGCCGCATCGAATCGCCGTTAGTAGCGAATGGCACCGGGCAGGCTTTGTGCGACCTGCCGCCACAGTTGGTCGAGAGTCAGGTCTTTGGCCGGTGCTTTCGGATGCTTTAAATCGCTGCCGTGCTTAATGCGATTGGAAACCCCATTGGCTAAGGCTGCCAGCAGAGAGTTGCCAACGTAGCGAACACCGCCCTCTTCGGTAGCGAGCATCGAATTCTGATCGTCGCTACTGTATTCCTGTTCAAAGATCTTCTGACCGCCGCGTGTGTCGTAGACCTCTACGCGAACCAGGTTAAGACGCACGGTATGCAGCCTGACGTTCTCGTAGTCATCAATTTCGTAGTTACTCGGCCCCTGGCGAGGCTGCACTTCGGCGGGGAGTTCAAACACCTCGTCAACGGGAGCGATAGTAGCCAGCATCAGATAACGGCGACGCAGCTGCGCAGTTTCGATTTGCCGCAGTGCACGATTGCTAAGCTCACCCTCGAGACGGTAGCTGTTGATCAGCTCTGAAAATCCTTTCCCAACACGGGCAGATACGTAGCCATAGCTGTCGAGCATGCCGGTGAGCCCCGGATTGTATTCGAGAATGGCTGAGGCGAGCTTATCGGCGTAACGCCTTCGCTCATATGGTTTGAGCGCCGAGGTTGCACCACTATTGACCACAAAACCCACGGCAAGTCCGTCTGCGTAACCGCCGTGCTGAATTCCAGTGTCCTGGTCGACCGTCTTGTGGGCGCATCCGGCGCTCAGCAGCAGGATTGCGGCGAGGCCCACTGTTCTAATTTGAAGCATGATGGTCCAGATTTGATACAAACCCAAAAGATAGTAGATTTAGGCGACTAAAACCATCATCACTTGTTACAACTGCCGCAGCATTGCGGCAGAACAACCTGGTATTTCCGGCGAACCTGTCGCCGAATGTAAGTTTTACAGTGTGTCGTGCTTCAGGAAGGCATAAATCGGGCAGATGCCGAAGTAAACTGTTGCCAGAATAATCAGACCGAGCACCAGCCACAGCTTGGAGCCGAAAATACCCACCAGCAATAAAGCACCGCCTGCACCCAGGCGTACGTTTTTGTCAGTCGATCCGATGTTTTTAACCATTTCAGGCATTTTTTTACCACCAGACTCGACTTTTTTTACGTTTGAAGATTCTTCCATTGGTATGTCCTTGATTTAATTGATTAGTACGCCGGGACTCTCGCCCCGGTAAACAGCCTATTGTATCGCGAAACTGTCGCTGACAGTGAAGTTTTGACGATTTTTTAAGGTTGAGCGAGGCTAACCAAGGTGTATCAGTTTCTGCGTCGGGCGGCAATCCGCATGCGCAACGCATTGAGCTTGATAAAACCTTCCGCGTCACGCTGGTGATAAGCGCCACCGTCGTCTTCGAAGGTTGCCACCTTTTCGTCGAACAGCGAGTCATCAGACTGACGACCGGTGACACTGATGCCACCTTTGTACAGCTTCAGTCTGACGGTGCCATTCACGTACTGCTGTGAGTTATCAATCGCTGCCTGCAGCATCTGTCGCTCCGGGCTCCACCAGTAGCCGTTGTAGATAATACTGGCGTAGCGCGGCATTAGTTCGTCCTTCAGATGCGCCACCTCACGGTCGAGCGTCAGCGATTCCATAGCCCGGTGAGCTTTCAGCATAATTGTGCCGCCGGGCGTTTCATAGCAGCCGCGTGACTTCATGCCGACATAACGATTCTCGACAATATCGTCGCGGCCAATGCCGTGCTCACCACCAATGCGATTGAGCTCAGTCAGTACCTGGGCGGGTGTCATAGACTGACCGTCCAGCGCCACAATGTCTCCGGCGGCGAAAGTCAGACTGAGTTCTCGCGGCTGATCGGGGGCGTCTTCCGGGGCCACAGTCCAGCGCCACATATCCGCCTCGGCCTCGATCCAGGGATCTTCGAGCTGATCGCCCTCGTAGGAAATATGCAGCAGATTGGCATCCATGGGATACGGCGATTTTCCTTCGCGCTTGCCCTCAATTGGAATCTGCCGTTCGGCGGCGTAGGCAAGCAGCTTTTCACGCGAGCTCAGATCCCATTCGCGCCACGGTGCAATGACCTTCACATCCGGCGACAGGGCATAGGCGCCAAGCTCGAAGCGAACCTGATCATTACCTTTGCCGGTGGCTCCGTGGGAAATCGCGTCGGCACCGGTCTGTGCCGCAATTTCAACCAGTCGCTTGGCAATTAGCGGACGGGCAATGGAGGTGCCGAGCAGGTACTCACCTTCGTAAATTGTGTTGCAGCGCATCATCGGATAAACAAAATCGCGCACAAATTCTTCGCGCAGGTCTTCGATAAAGATCTCAGAAACCCCAAGCATGCGAGCCTTCTCACGGGCCGGTTCGACTTCTTCTCCCTGCCCCAGATCGGCGGTGAATGTCACCACTTCGCATTCATATTCGTCCTGCAGCCAGCGCAGAATCACCGAGGTATCCAGTCCGCCGGAGTAGGCGAGCACGACTTTTTTTACAGAGCTCATTTGAGTATTGTTCGATCCAGAAAACGACCGGTTTTGACTCCACCAGGCAGGCGGAGGTCGCCGGAGTGAAAAAAGAAGTCCGTAATTTTACATGTCATTCCGTCCCGGCAATAGCGCGGCGGACTACACGAATGGACGATATATTAGAAAAAGCAATATTGAATATATTCAATATTTAGCAATACATGGCATATACTCTGCGGATTGTACCCTTATTCGAATTATTACCGACAACTCGGGTCCAACGCCTCGCCACCGTCCTGGTGTTTCGTGGCACGCCCTATGAGACCGGAATTCTCAAATCATGACCAATAAAAAAATTACCCTGACCGACTCTGATGGCAAATCCAGCGAGTTTGACGTGCTGGAAGGCACCCACGGACCCGGTTGCATCGCAGTTTCAGATCTCTACAAGAAAACCGGGCATTTCACATACGACCCGGGCTACGGTGCTACCGGCAGCTGCAAAAGTGCCATCACCTTCATTAATGGTGAAGAGGGCATTCTGCTGCACCGCGGCTACCCGATCGAGCAACTGGCAGAAAAGAGCTCATATCTGGAAGTCTGTTACCTGCTGCTGAACGGCGAGCTGCCAAACAAAACTGAATTTGACGAGTTCTCAGACACCATTAAAACCCACACCATGGTGCATGAGAATATTCGCGACTTTATTAACGGATTCCGCTACGACGCACACCCGATGGCCATGCTGGTCGGTACCGTTGGAGCGCTGTCGTCGTTTTATCACGACTCCATCGATATCAATAATCCCGAGCATCGCGTTATTTCGGCACACCGGTTGATTGCCAAGCTGCCTACCATCGCATCGTATTGCTACAAACATCACCGCGGTCAGCCGTTTATGTACCCCGACAACAGTGTCAGCTACGTCGAAAACTTCATGCAAATGATGTTTGCCGTGCCGGCGCAGCAGTACACGCATAACCCGATTGCTGCCAAAGCACTCGAGGTCATGATGATTCTGCACGCCGACCACGAACAGAACGCCAGCACCTCGACTGTCCGACTGGCCGGCAGCTCAGGCGCCAATCCGTTTGCCTCGATCGCCGCAGGTATTGCAAGCCTGTGGGGCCCCGCACACGGTGGTGCCAACGAGGCGGTGATCAACATGCTCGAAAACATTTATAACTCGGGCGAGACCATTGAAACCACTATCGCCAGAGCCAAAGACAAAAACGACCCGTTCCGACTGATGGGCTTTGGTCACCGCGTTTACAAAAACTTTGACCCGCGCGCCAAAATCATTGCCGGCCTGTGCCACGAACTGCTCGACGACCTCGACGGCGACCAGCCAATGTTCAATCTGGCACTGGAACTCGAAAAAGCCACGCTGGAAGACGAATATTTTCAGGAGCGCCGACTCTATCCGAATGTCGATTTCTACTCCGGCATTATTATGCGCGCTCTGGATATTCCGATGAATATGTTTACCGTGATGTTCGCGATGGCGAGAACCGTCGGCTGGATTTCACACTGGCTGGAAATGCACAGCGATCCGGAATTCCGAATCGGACGTCCTCGCCAGATTTACACCGGCCATGCCAAGCGCGACTATCCTTCCTGATTAATCATCCGCCGTCGCAGTGCTGACACCGCGCGGCCCTTCAGATCAGTTATCATCCCAGCCGGGCGGCCTGCCCGGCTTCCGGCCGACCCGCGTTAATCTCCGTCTGCGCGCGGCTGCGATTGTAAAACTCTGACAACTGATGTCAGAGTGCGACGAACAGAAAAAATGTGAGTCTGTTCTATTCTCAAGTGACGCGCCAACGCGGCGATAAGCCTTTTACAACCGAAGAAACGTCCGGTCGATCAGTACCGGAGAAGACGGCAATCTAATGTCACGATGGTCAACTGCATTAAGGAAACTGCCTGCCGTAGCGCTTGCAGTGCTGCTGTGCTCATATGCACAACTGTCTGTGGCGCAGGTTTATGACAGTTTTCGCCTCGCAGGGGATCACCCGGCTGCCGCTTCAGGCTTTGTGACATCCATCAGTTTTGACGCAAACGCCGAACGTGTCACCGTCAACTACCTAAATGTCGCCGGTGTCAGCTCGATACTTGAAGCAGAACTAACACCTTCAGTCGCTATTCCGGTCGCCACACCAGTGTTCCTGCCGGACGCAGGCTTTCTCGACGATACTCCACCGTCTCTGGATCTTGAGCAAATACAGTTCTACAACGGTCGCTTTAGCGAGGCCGACGGCACCACAGCGCCGGACCACTGGTTTCGCCTGACCCGGTTTAACGATCAGTTTAGCGGTGTGTTCCGGATTGATAACCGTATTTATGCAATCAACCGCTACAACGCCGATCCGACGGTGCTGGTGCATCCGGCAAAACAAAACAACAACAACTTTCTGGCAAACCGCCGCGTCAGGGTTAGTGCGATTATCGACGAACAGTTCCTGCAGGCAGACACGGTTGGTGACCGGCAGGGAATGGATAACCTAGGACACCTGTTTGCACTGGAATCAATCAACGTCATGGATGGATTACTAACCGACGGCCTCGGCATCAGTGTGGTGCTCGAACAACTGATCTACCAGCCTTCAACGTCATTGTCGATTGTTGCACAGCCAAACGATCTGATTGCCGGCGCACAGAGCTGGTACGGCAATAACGCCGATGCGTTCGGACTCACCGATAACATCGCAACGCTTTATTTCAGAGGTGCGGCCGGCGTACAGGCAAATGCACCCAACAGCCACCCGCAACTGGCACACACCAGCGACACCATGGTGATACAGGGCAACAGCGCAAACTATCAGTTTGCCACCGCACACTATTTCGCAGCACTGCTTGGCATTAACAATGAACCCGGCACACTGCAGGACTGGCAAACCAGCGGTTCACTGGCACTACCAAATGTACACTGGAGTGATCAGCAAAGAAGTTTGCTGGCGCTGAACCCGCCACCGGCAGAGTTTACCCAGATCATCAGCAACGATGCACCGGACGTTGCCGTACAACCGGAACAGCCCATCAATGAAGTAGACAGCCAGCTGGTATTGGCCGAAAGCCCGGAGGGCGGCGGCTTAATCAATGACGATGGCTTTGACAACGTTAGCAGTCCGGCCACCACACAATCCGGTGGCGGTGCATTTGCCGGCGTGCTGCTGTTGTTGATGATGGTGCCTGGTTACAGAGTTGCTCGCTGCCATGGAACATAAAATTGAAAATGATCACCTGCGTGTGGTGATCAGTGAACTCGGGGCCGAACTGCAGTCCATCACTTCCGTTACAACATCCGAAGAATATTTGTGGCACGGTGACAAATCAGTGTGGGGAGGCCGCTCGCCATTACTGTTTCCGATTGTCGGTTCACTGAAAGACTCTGTGCTAATTCATAACAACCACGAATACGCCATGCCGCGGCACGGGATAGCCAGGCACGCAACCTTTACCACTACCGACGTCACCGACAGTACCGTGACAATGGAACTTCGCAGCAGTGATACAACCCGCGAAGTGTTTCCATGGGATTTCTGCCTGAGTGTGAGTTACACGTTAAGCGCCAGGGCTGTGAATATTGAATACCGGGTACAGTCTGCGGGCAATGACGCCATGCGTTTTACCATTGGCGCTCACCCGGCACTTAGCCTGCCATTGAATCAGTCGTCTATCGATCAATACAGTGTGCACTTCAACAACGACAATGAACTCACACGGTTCAGGCTTTTTGAAAACGGCTTACTGGCGGCAACCGGTGAACCCTATGCACTAAACAACAACCAGGTTGCCTTAAGCACATCAATCTTTGACGATGATGCACTGGTTTTTAAAGACATCCGATCGACTTGTCTTACCCTTTGCCGGCAGGGTATCGAGCGCGTTCGGGTACATACCGGTGGCGCTCCACACCTGGGCTTATGGGCCAAACCGGGCGCGGCTTTCGTCTGTATAGAACCCTGGTTCGGTTATAGCGATGCAGAGGATGCGACCGGACTGTGGACCGACAAGCCAGCCTTACTAACACTGCAAAAAGGTGAAACTTTCACGCACCGGTGGGCCATCGAAATCGCGGACTGAAATTGTCTGCCGCCGACGGAGTGCAGCGCAAACGTCGAAAGCTGTACTGCACTAATTTGTTGGTGACGTGATATTAATGGTCAGAGGTACGTCGCCACCAGTATCAGTGCGCGGCCCGTCATCTCCCGAAGAAGCGCTCACCAGTAAACCCACGGCAAGTGCTCCGAGCAACACGTACAACAACTTCGACTGACCACCAGCGGTTTCAGTCGCAGGTGCAGATGTGGTTACAGATGGCTGCACCGGTGCCGGCACATCGAGGTCACGTACCAGTGGAAAAAACGGAAAGCCTTTCAGTACCCGGTTACCACCGATATCAGCGGCTTCGATGTAGTATTCGATTCTTGCCTGGCCAAGCTGCGTGGAAACAGAAGCGGTATATCTTTCAGAACCACCGGCGCTGACCATCGGGGTTTTCTGATATTCGCTGTTGGCGCTGGCCCGGTGATACAAGTCGACGTATTCAATACCGTTGTCGTCAATCACCTGTGCTGAAAACAGCTGCGACTCACCAGCCACTCCGACTTCAAGTGCTTCGTGGTCGATTACCGGCGGGTCGATATCGAGATCGGGATTGAGAAATTGGGCGTGCGCCACGGCGAACTGCTGCAACACAAACAGCAATACACATGTCCACACGACACAGCGGTTGGGCGATACACAAGACCTGCCCTGAATTGGATTGTTGTTATTCACGAGACTCCGGCACACCCTCTCACCCGTCACCTTCCCGTCATGACATTATCACACTACTGAAGGCGGATCAATGCTGATCAGTTATCGTTTAAGTGCAGCCGGCTACCAGTTGATTGCCGACCAGCTGTAGCGTTGCCGTTCAATGGCAAGTTCGGAGTCGCGGTAGGAGGCAGAGGGATAAACCACATCGCCGTTTGGCAGCGCCATTTTGTCTATTCGCAATACCGCAGTCACGCGCTTCGGGTTGAGCTGCGACTCAACGTCGACAATTCGAACGGTGATTTGCGTGTAGCGGTCAAACAGGGTTTCAAACAGCCGCAGCTTGTTGGAGTCCGGTGTGATGAGCTCATTAATGGCTGCACGATTCTGACTTTCAATGGCCCGCTTCAGCGCGTTGAACTGGCCTCGTGCATAGCTGAGTTCATAGTTGGTCAGTGGCGTTTCGGCAGCTTCTTCGGCGGCGGCCAGGCGGGTTTCAAGCGCCGTGAGCGCCGAGTCGCTGATTTGTGTCGACCGGGCACTGTCGAGCCACTTGCGAGCACCAGTGATATTGTCATTTTGCAGTGCCCAGCGCGCACTGCTGATGTATTGCTGGTAGTCGCGGCGTCGTTGTCGCTGCCGTTCATTAGCCTCGGCCACACGGCGAGCGGTGTCGAGTCGTGTCTGCTCGCGCTCAGCCTCTTCACGAGCCCACTGTGCCTGCTGTTGCTGCTGCTCTCTGATGGTGGTTCGCACACGACTTTCCAGTGTGCTAATTCGCGCTGAATCGAGACCCGCCGATTTCATTTGTGCCAGCGCCTGCAGTGCCGCATTGTTTTCGCCATCATTAATCTGCTGTTGCACGGCTGCAAAACGTGCCTCGCTGGCCGCGTCCTGTTGTCGCTGTTGCAGATCGGCTGCGAGCCCGGCGGCGCGCTGTGGCTCGACTTTGCTATATGCATCGATAAGCTTGTCCGCGTCAGTAAAGTTCGAGCCGGCAAGTTGCGTTTTGATATCCGCCTCCAGCGCTTCGTTTATGCGCTGAAGCTGCTGTTGTGCGTGTTGATTTCCAGGTTGTGTTTCGAGCACCTGCAGGTATAGCGGTCTGGCGGAGTCCAGGTAACTACCCTGATCAAACGCATCGTCTGCATTTTCTACCAGCTGATTAAATTCCTGCGTGAGCGACTGATCCTGCATGTAACGGTAACCCGCCACGGCTGCCGCACCCAGCGCTGCAATGGTAAGCACCGCAACCAGATAGCGTTTGCCGGCGCTTTTCTTTACCGGCTTTTGCGGCGCAAGTCGCGGTGTTCCCGGTCGGGCCAGCGGCTTTTTCTGTGCGATTCGGGAGGGCTGGATAGCCTGCCTCCACTGTGCAAGATTTTGCGGGCGGTCTTCGATTTTGAACTGCAGAGCCCAGTCGATCGCTTCGAGAAAATCATCGCTGTATCTGCCATGACCGATCTCAGTGGCAGCGATCAGCGGGTCGGGTGACTTTTTCACCAGTGCGGCCAGCCTGCCAACCGCGCTGACAGGGGTTTCACCGCTAATCGCAAAGTACAAAGTGGCACCCAGCGCGTAGATGTCTGTCCACGGACCGACACTGAGGTTTTCACCTTCCTGGTATTGCTCGAGCGGGGTATAACCCACCGACACAAACGAGGTATGTTTACCACCGCCTTCGCCGTCAGCCACTCTGGTGGCACCAAAATCGAGAAGCACCGGGCTGCTGTCGTTGCGGATAATCAGATTGACCGGTTTGATATCACGGTGAATAAAGCCGTGCTGATGTACCTGCTCAAGCCCGTCAATAATGCTCAGGATCAGGTGCTTGAGCTGCTGCTCATCAACACCTCCTGCACGCGTCACCGACTCTTTAAAACGCTCACCCTCTTCGTACTCCATCACCAGGTAAGCAGTATTGTTGGCTTCGAACACCGCCATCACACGGACAATATTCGGGTGACGAAATTTCACCAGTGTGCGCGCTTCGGTCAAAAAGCGCTCAAGGCCCTCGCGATACTGCGCCTCTGAGGCTTCCGATACCGGCCACAGCGATTTATCGGCATGGCGCTGTACCAGTTCGACCGGCAAATACTCTTTAATGGCAACTCGATGGTCGAGATTATTATCAGTCGCCAGATAGGTGATGCCGAATCCGCCACGGCCAAGCACACGGTCGACACGATACCACTGTATCGTCTGACCTTCGGTAAGTGCATGGTGGATTTCAGGGGTGTTCATTCGGCAGACAGAGGGGACTTCAATAGTTAACGAACGCAGCCACTATAAGGAAAAATTTGTCAGACACGGGCTTCATGAGCGCATTGTTAATGATTCTGCGCGCAAAGCTTCCCAATTGGCAACAAATACCGTACGAGTCGGGCTGTAAATAACTGCAAACACCATTATACGCTTCGCTCATACTGAACCATAGTACCGCAGGAAGTTATAGAATCTGTACGCTTGGAGTAGTGCAGGTGGTTTCCATGCTCTAGACTCCACTGCAACATTTAACCAACCGTTTTTAAGCCTTTAGTGAGGGGCCAATGGATCTTTTTACTCTCGACAATCTAGTCACGCTGTTTTTACTGATTCTGCTGCAGGCGGTACTTGGTTTTGACAATCTGCTGTACATATCGCTTGAGTCAAAACGGGCGCCAGTTGAAAAACAGGCACAGGTACGTAAATGGGGCATCGGTATCGCAGTTGCCTTGCGCCTCGTTCTACTCGTATTACTGGTACAACTTGTCGAAAAATTTCAAAGCTCTGTGTTCGCGGCCAAATGGGAAGGAATTCTGGAGTTTGATTTCAACCTGCACGCTATTATCGTTTTGTTCGGTGGAGTATTTATTATCTACACGGCGATGAAAGAAATTCTGCATATGATGTCGCTGGAAGAGCACGATGCCGCAGAAAAGCGTCAAAGCTCGGCTGCCATGGTAATCGTCTGGATTGTCATGATGAATCTGGTGTTTTCTTTCGACTCGATACTCAGTGCAATGGCGCTCACCAAAGTGATTCCCGTAATGGCTGTCGCTATCATCGCCAGTGGCATAATGATGATTGTCCTCGCAGACCGGGTATCTGACTTTTTGCAAAAAAACAGAATGTACGAAGTACTGGGCCTGTTCATCCTGTTTGTTGTCGGAATAATGCTGATCTCCGAAGGTGGCCATCTGGCACACATGAAAATTCTGGGTACCGAAGTCCAGCAAATGACCAAAGCCACTTTCTACTTTGTGATTGTTGTCATGGCCTTGTCAGATGTTGTTCAGAGTCGCTACCAGCGTAAAATTCTGCGTGAGAAAAAAGCCATGCATGAAGCACAAAACCAGCAAAGCGCATAGTCAGCTAAGCCAGGAGGCATATCACTGCCTGCATTTTGCAAACAACCTGAGCAATCGCGGTATCGGAGATACATCCGATACCGCGACTGTCTTCCAACCGCAGTACACCCACCCTCCCGAAACGCCCTGCGATGCTCAATGGCGACGTTTGCGTGCAATTCCTCTGCACCGGCAATTTAAAAACATTGATAACTTGGCAACAGGTTGATCGCAATACGCCAATACCCTGTTAAGTTATTAGTTCTAAGTAGAATTACGGTGTACATCATGATCGCAAAACATACCAAGTTACTGAACGTATTTGTATATCTGTTTGTTTTTGCCCTGGCACTGGCCATACAAACAACCACTCCGGCCCGGGCAGCGGAAGTGGTCGATATCAACCGCGCAGACGCTGAAACGATGATTGCCAACTGGAAAGGGATCGGTGAAAAGAAAGCTCGTGCGATCATCAGCTATCGCAAGAAAAACGGCCCGTTTAAAAGTATCGACGACCTGCTTAACGTGAAAGGGATTGGCGAAGGGCTGATAAAGAAAAACAAACGCTATATGTCGTTGAGTGGCGGCGCCCGCAGTACCGCAAAAACTACCCCGAAAAGTACTAAGAAAACTTCTAAGAAAAAGACTGACAAGAAAAAATCGACTTCCAGCAAGAAGAAAAGCAGCACAGATACTAAAAAGAAAGATAAGTCGAAGAAAAAACCCACAAAGAAAAGCTCGACAAAGAAAAGCTCAAAAAAGAAAAACTCTACAACCTGATTAACGCCTGATTACAATCACAGTTTGAGCGATCAGTTTGAGCGATGCGTCCGGTGTTATTCAGCCGGACGCTTCAAGTTCAAACTCTACACCCGCCTGCACAATTCGCAGCGCTTCAATCGAGCAAACATCGCTGAAGCGACTATGCACCGAAGAAACACCGGGCCCATCGTCGTCAAGGCAGGCGAGTAGCTCCTCTTCTATTTCAGCCATCTGCTCGTCATCTATTGTTGCCCCAATGGTCTGCAATGCGGCATGGGCATCGATCTCTCCCTGACGCACCAGCTGTCTTATAGCACTGTGACCAGCCGACTCTGTGGCACCAAGTTCACTGGCCAGCTGACTGACCCCCACAACATCATTGTGTATCAGCTTAAGCAGTCGCTGCTGATCAACATGGCGGCCCTCCGTGACCAGACCGCCGGCTGACTCTGTATCGGCGGTGTTGATGGCATTCAGAAAGATCTCTCCGTATTTCTCGAGTTTTGCCGCACCTACACCGGATATTCTGGCCATTGCTTCCAAAGTTGATGGACGCTTTTCCATCATTTCCATTAACGTCGCGTCGTGGAAGATGACATAGGCGGGAATGCCCTGCTCTTTTGCTATCTGCATACGCGTTTCGCGCAGCTTTTCCCATAGTGCTGAATCTTCACCGGAGACACTGGCTGACGTTCTGGATTTACGGGTTTTTCTTTTACTGTCGGTTTTCGTTTCAACTCTGAACGATACCGTTTCTACACCCTTCAGAATAGGTCTGGCGGCCTCGGTCAGTTTCAACCCGCCTTTACTGTCGAGATCTGTAGTAACCAGTGAACGTGCGATCATTTGCCTGAAAACACTGCGCCACGTTATCGCGTCAAGATCGGCACCAATACCATAAACCGACAACTTATCGTGTCCGAACCTTTTAATGCGATCGTCGGCATTGCCCTGCAGCACGTCAATAACGTAATTAGTGCCGAAGCGCTGACCGGTTCGATAAACCGCCGACAGCGCTTTGCGGGTAACCTCAGTGGCATCCCACGTGGCGGGAGGGGTAAAACAGGTATCACAGTTGCCACAGGGCTCTAACAGTGTTTCACCAAAGTAGCCAAGCAGTGTTTTACGGCGACACTCTGTCGATTCGCAAAGCCCGGACATGGCAGTCAGTTTGTGCCGTTCGAGCTGTACCACGCTGGCATCGGCTTCAGACTGGTTCAGCCACTGCTGAAATAAAATACTGTCCTGCAGGCCGTACACCATCCACGCCGTGGCCGGCAGGCCGTCACGTCCCGCACGTCCGGTTTCCTGATAGTACGATTCAATACTCCTTGGCATATCCAGGTGAGCCACAAAACGCACATCAGGTTTATCGATGCCCATGCCAAAGGCCACCGTCGCCACCACGATTACATGCTCTTCAACAATAAACCGCTGCAGATTGGCTTTACGCTGTTCGGCCGACATACCCGCGTGATAGGGAACGGCGTTCAGTCCCTGATCACACAGGTACTCGGCAGTTTGTTCGGTTTTTTTTCTCGACAAGCAATAAACAATACCCGACGCCTGAGGATGCTCGTTATGGATAAACTGCATCAGTTGCCGGCGCGGGTTATCTTTGAGTTCTATTCGGTACTGAATATTTGGCCGGTCAAAGCTACTGATAAATTCCTGTGCGCCGGTAAGTCGCAAATGCGTTTTAATGTCATTGCGGGTGTTGTCGTCGGCAGTAGCGGTTAACGCTATTCTCGGGATATCCGGATACGTATCGATCAGCTTGGATAAACCGGTATATTCAGGCCGGAAATCGTGCCCCCACTGCGATACACAATGCGCTTCATCAATCGCAAACAAGGCAATCTCGAGTTGCTGCAACAAGGCAAGGCCGGATTCAGTCAGCAAACGTTCCGGCGCCAGATACAAGAGATCAAGCTCACCGGCAATTGCCTGCTGCTGCACCGCTGCCTGTGCTGCCTGGTTTAGCGTGGAGTTTAGAAACTCCGCCCGAATGCCGTTTTGTTGCAGATGCTGCACCTGATCCTGCATTAGCGCAATAAGCGGCGAGACCACGACCCCCACACCGGAGCGCAGCATCGACGGTATCTGATAGCACAGGCTTTTACCGCCGCCGGTTGGCATCAGCACCATTGCGTTGTCGTCGTTGAGCAGCGTCAGAATGATTTCAAGCTGCTGTCCGCGAAACGCTTCGTAGCCGAAATGCTGTCGTAAACAATCTGTAACGTTTTCAACTTCTCTTTTCAACATCTTCTGACTCAAGTTACCTGCGTCTCCACCGTTAACGGGCCATCGCCGAGATGCCATTGTAGCCGCCGGAAACGTCGACTTCACAAATTTACCGCATCCGGCGCGCATACCGAAAAGGCCCGTATAGATGAGTGTCACAAATCGCCTGTACAAATCGATTGCCCCGGCTCTGCTGGCGTCCGTCATTATGGCGTGCGGCGGCGGCGGTGAAGAACCCGGCTTCAAAGCGCCGGGCGTCGATACCGGCAGTGCCAGTGGCATTTACACCGAAACCGGTGAAGCGTCACTGCCTGAGGTTGGTGCTGCACTGGCAGGCCCGCTGGACGATGATTTCGATGCTATCCGGTTTTTGCACCGCGCGACTTTCGGCCCGACTGAAGAATCTATCGCCGCCCTGACCGAAACCGGCTATGCAGAATTTATAGAATCGCAAATGCAACTGCCGCCGACATTTCTGCTACCGGTAACCCGGCAGCGAAGTGAACCGCGCTGGCTAGAACACATTAACAGCTGGATGAAAAACAGCGTCAACGCACCGGACCAGCTGCGCCAGCGTGTGGCCTATGCGCTGTCGCAGTTTTTTGTGGTATCGGGTGAAACTGAACTTGGCCAGCATCCCAACGCACTGGCCAACTACTACGATATTCTGCTGGCCAACAGCTTTGGCAATTTTCGCGATCTGCTGCAACAGGTAACGCTGAGCCCGGTCATGGGTAACTACCTGAGCATGAAGGGCAACAGCAAACCCGACCCCGAAAGTAATATCAGACCCGATGAAAACTACGCACGTGAACTGCTGCAGTTGTTTTCTATCGGTCTGGTCGAGCTTAATCTCGACGGAACAGTCGTTGTGGATGAAAACAATATTCCACGCCCAACCTACAACCAGGAAGTCGTTGAAAATTTTGCACGAGTTTTTACCGGCTGGCACTTTAAGGACGTAGACAACTGGGACTACCCAACCGACGAAGACTGGTTCAGCCCCATGCAGGCCTATCAGGAACGGCACGACACAGACGAAAAAGTATTGCTTAACGGGCTGGTGGTACCCGCCGGTCAAACGGCCGAACAGGATCTCACCGCGGCAATCGACAATATATTTAATCATTCGAATGTCGCACCGTTTGTCAGCACGCACCTGATTAAACAACTGGTGACCAGTAACCCGTCACCCGATTACATTAGACGTGTGGCGGCGGTTTTTAATCAGGACCACAAGGGTCAGCGCGGTAATCTGGCATCAGTAGTTGCAGCAATACTGCTCGACGAAGAAGCGCTCAACGGGTTCGAACGTAACAGTCAGCAGTTCGGCAAACTACGTGAACCTATTATCAGACTTATCTCGCTGTGGAGAGCTTTCGACGCCAACCCCAATCACCCGGATTTTGATTATACGTGGATAGGCAACCGGCTGGCGCAGGCCCCGGTACAATCGCCTTCGGTATTCAACTTCTTTTCAGCCGACTTCAGTCAGCCGGGTGTCATTAGAGATAACGGACTGATCTCACCGGAATTCCAGATCCACAACGAAAGCACTATGGTCTCGATTACCAGTGCTTTACTGGCACATTCGGTCTGGCGCAACAACGTCTCTGATACCGACCCCGAGATGGCGCCGGTCAACATCACCAAACTCTTGTCACTCGACGGCGACAGCAGCGCACAACTCGCCTACCTGAGCCGGTTAACACTGGGTAAGCCAATGAGTGATGCACTAAAGAGCCAGGCATTGTACTTACTTAACGAGCGCAGTAACGCCAACGCCCAAATACGCTCTGAAGAGTTGTTGTTTTTATTTTTAAGCTCACCGGAAGCTGCGGTACAAAGATAAACCATGAACAAGTTTAATCGTCGGAATTTTCTAAAGCTCGGTTGCCGCACAATTGTCGGTGCCGGCCTGATGTCGAGCACAGCTGCCAGACTTGCAAATGCGCAGAGTAGCAACGACTACCGCGCGCTGGTATGTATAAACCTCGACGGCGGCAATGATGGTTTTAACATGCTGGTGCCTTCGACCGGTGCCGCCTACAGTGAATATAAAGACAGCCGCCGGCACCTGGCAGTGGGTTCTGCAGACCTAACTGCACTTTCACCTGCCACAGCCAATACCACACCGGTCGGTTTGAATCCGTTCATGCAAAAGCTCAAGCCTTTATTTGATCAGGGCAATCTCGCGTTTCAGGCAAATGTCGGCACCATGATCGAACCGACCACCCCCGACGATGTACGCAACGAAAGCGTTCGGCTGCCTGAGCAGTTGTTTTCGCACCATGACCAGGCAAGGCAATGGCAGAAACTCGATCACTACCATACCTGGAACAGTGGCTGGGGTGCGCGAGCTGCAGATATATTTGCCGCACAACAGGCATATCCTAATCTGGCAGCAATCAGTCTGGTTGGCAGCAATGAATGGCAGGCAGGTGGCGAGCAGTCTGCGTTCACCATTAGCAGTGAAGGCGTGTCTTCATATGCGGGCATGGAAGATCTGTCACAGGACAGCTGGCAAATGCCAAGACGCCAGGCGTTTATTGAGTTACTTAACCAACAATACGAAAACGTATTTGAACGATCGTATGCTGAGTTACAGTCACGAGCGCTGGTACTTTCTACCAATGTTGGTGCTGCGCTGGCGCGACTGGGTGAACTGCAGACACCGGTCCCTGAAAACAACCGACTGGCACAGCAACTGGCGATGGTGGCAAAACTTATTGCCATTAAAGATGAGTTCAGAATGACGCGCCAGCTTTTCTACGTCAATCTCAGCGGCTTTGATACACACGACGATCAGCTTCGTGTTCAGCCCTATCTCTACTCACAAGTAGCCGATGCATTGGCGTTCTTTCATCAGGCGCTGCTCGAAATTAATCAACTGAATAACGTGACCAGCTTTACCACTTCAGACTTTGGCCGCAGTGTTACCGGCAACGGCGATGGCACGGACCATGGCTGGGGCAACCACCATATTGTGATGGGCGGCGCGGTGCATGGTACTGATGTATACGGCACTATGCCACGGGTCACTGTTGACGGACCGGACGATTATCGCAACGGCAGGATTGTTCCGACGACCGCTGTCAGCCAGTACGCGGCAACACATCTGCGCTGGCTTGGCCTTGATGAGGCAGATATTGATAATCTGCTGCCATCACTTAAAAACTTCCAAACCCGCGACCTCGGTTTTTACGGCTGACTGTCAGACTCACTTTGCTGCATATCCCAAAGCCTGCGATAAAGGCCCTGTTGCTGCAGCAGCGTTTGATGTGTGCCGGTTTCAACAATCCGGCCATCATCGACAACGACAATCTGATCGGCATCGATGATGGTCGACAGACGGTGTGCTATTACAAGGGTTGTGGCGTTTTCAGACACGGCATTAAGCGCTGCAAGAATAGCCTGCTCAGAGCGACTATCAAGGCTTGAAGTCGCTTCATCAAAAACAATAATACGCGGTGCTTTGAGTATCACTCTTGAGATTGCCAGGCGTTGTTTCTCTCCACCCGACAGTTTAAGACCCCGTTCACCAACGACGGTATCGAGCCCTTCCGGCAAACGCGATATCAGCGTTGTAAGATCAGCACGGCTGGCAGCTTCGAGAATTTGTTGCTCTGTGGCATCAGGGTTGGCGTAGCCAATGTTGTAGCGGATTGAATCATTAAAAAGCACCGTGTCCTGCGGCACAATACCAACTGCCCTGCGCAGACTTTCCTGTGTGCAGTTAGCTATCGACTGTCCGTCGATAGTAATCTCACCAGCTGTAACCTCATAAAAACGAAACAACAAACGTACGAGTGTCGACTTCCCCGAACCGGACGGTCCAACCACAGCTATTTTGCGTCCGGGCTCAACATTAAAATTAATGTCTTTGAGGATTGGCCGGTTGCTGTCGTAGTGAAACGATACATTGTTAAACTGCACTGCTGCCTGTGTAACCGACAACTCCGTGGCATTATCTGTATCGCGGATTTCGGGGGTTTTTTCCAGCAGCTTGATCACCAGATCCATATCGGCCAGTGAATATTGCAGCGACCGGTACACAGACCCGAGAATACTTAACGGAATAAACAGCTGCAGCATCATCGCATTGATCAGCACCAGATCACCGATAGTAATCTCACCTGCAGCAACATCTTTTGCCGCCAGTATCATAATGATCGTCACGCCAACTGTGACAATAGCGCCCTGCCCGAAGTTAAGCGCAGAAAGACTGATCTGTGTTTTCTGCCCGGCACCGGCCCACAACTTCAGTTGCTCGTTATAGTTATCAACCTCCATCGATTCATTATTAAAGTACTTCACGGTTTCGTAGTTCAGCAGGCTGTCTACCGCACGCCCGTTGGCAGCACTGTCGTACTTGTTCATTGCGTGGCGAAAACTCATTCGCCATTTACTCATCGACAGGGTAAACACCACATACACCAGCACTGTGGCCAGAATGACAACCAGTAAAATTGAATCATAGCGATACAGCAGAATACCGCCAACCAGCAAAAATTCAGCGATGGTTGGAAGAATACTAAACACCAGAAGGTTCAGCACCGACGCCAGACTGCGGGTACCACGTTCAAGATCACGTGAAATTCCACCGGTGTTTCTTTCAAGGTGAAACCGCAGTGATAATCCGTGCAGATGCGTCAGTACATCGACCGCCATCTGATGCATGGCACTGTAACGCACCCGTGAAAACAGAATATCGCGTAACTCGCTAAACAACCCGCTGGCCAGCCGCAGCGCACCGTAGCCAACCAGCAGTGCAAGCGGTATAGCCAGTGTCAGGTTCTGCGCCAGTGCGCCGTCTGCCTGTTGATCAAGTGAATCAATAATCCCCTTCAGCACCAGCGGCGTGCAAACCGTCGCAAACTTACCCAGTAACAGGCACCCGAGTGCAAACGCCACCCGTCTGCTGTAGCGCCATACATAGGGCAGCAGTTTGGTCAGATTGGCAAAGTCATCGCGATCCTGATGCGGACCTTCATCGCGTACAGAACTACGCATAGTGACAGGCAGAGACAGACAACCGGTGGACTCACATGTTTTTTACTCGCTTAACTATAGCAAGCGCTGCAGCACTTCAGTACAGTTTCCCCACTGCCACAACCAAAAGAGCTGCAACACTCCACTATGGCTAATATCAGTTTCTATTCTGTCGATGACAACGCGCCGCAGGCGCTTGAGCTGCTCAGGGAAAACCTTACCGGCCACGCGATCTGGCAGTGGCCGGACATCGGTTGTGCCGCAGACCAGCTCGATTACGCGATATGCTGGCAGCCACCGGCAGATTTTTTCGATGGCGCCGGCAATTTGAAAGGCATTCTTTCAATGGCCGCCGGCGTCGACCATATATTGAACCACCCGGGCTTACCGAAAGACATCCCGTTAATCCGGCTGTGCGATGCTGGTATGGGACAGAAAATCGCCGAATATGTGCACTACGGCGTATTGCGCAGTCACCGGAGTTTTGATCAGTATCAGATTCAACAACAGGCCGGTAACTGGAACCCGCAACCTGACATCGACGCCGCTGACT
>CAYZVB010000064.1:0-19527 GCA_964481315.1 uncultured Granulosicoccaceae bacterium | reverse complement strand
GATTTTATCTACTTTAAATCAGAACCGTGTCCAATTCACGCTGAACCAATACAGATTAACGGACAGCTCAAAGGCATATTCCGGCACAGGGTTCATGGAGGTAGATTTATCAATTGCAAAATCTCTCTGATATTCCTCAATATATAGTGGTCGCATCTCGACGGCCAAACGCACTATTGAGTCATCCGCCTCTATTCGAATGATTCGAAGATAGGTTAACTTATGAGACTCTCGTAGCGATGCATTCGCTCGATCAACGGCAATCGAAATATCATGTTGAAATTCAATATCATCCAATAGCGCTAAAGAGCTGCTAAAGGGTGTCATGTAACATACTGCGGGATTCTTCATTATAAAGGTATAATTATCAGCTGCTTGCTTCAAAGATTAGCAGTTAATAGAAATTCCTATATGTCCGATTAGTGCGAGTGATATTTTTCAAGCTACGTTCCAAATACCCTGATTTGTATTCGTGATCGCAAAGTTATAAAAAGTAGCCTACACGCCCTCACAGTCGCCTATGCAGTGCAGTGCTGGCACGACCACCATTCTTTGTAACCCGTCAAAGAAACTTGCGAGTGTCGATTAATTCGCACCCACTACCGATTAGCCTGCCTAAACTCCCACGGAGCCATCGAGTCCTGAGCCCATAACCCCAGTTTGTTGCGTTGGGCATTTTTCTGTGCAGCCGAATATTGGCGCCTTTCACTAAAGCTCTGTTCACTCTCATACTGTTTATAGTGCCAGGCCATACCGGCCTGCACCATTTGCAGATTAATATCAGCACCGACTGTGGTTACTACGCACACTTGTCGTTGATATTTATCCTGTTTGTGGCAACGAGCGCGTGCCTGACGGTTGAGAATCATCGAGCGCAATTTGTCTCGTGAGGCAATGCCAAACGCCTGCGCTATTTCCGGCGCATCAATTCCGGCCAGACGAATCACAACCCGCTTCGCACCCGCGGGCGTGATGTGAATAGAATCGCCGTCGTGGACTTTCGTCACCACGCCAACAATTGTATCTTCTTTTATCGGGCTGGAACTGCAGCCAGCGACAACAACAGCAGTAAAAATCCAAACCAATTGTTTTAGACAGATCATACAGGTTCAAGTCCCCATCGAAGTTTACCCTGTGAATAATCACGAACCCGCAACTTTAAACGTTGCCCGAGAGCAAATGCAGTACTGTCTCCGTTGGTGATAACAGCCGTCGACCGATCGAGCTTATAATCAGCGCCGTTTGCCCGTGCTAACTCACGTAAGTAGATTTTTACCGTAATGGATGGCATATCGAGCCGCACATAAACACGCGTCTTTCTGAGTGCGATAACAGTTCCCTGCCAGATACTGCGTTGTGAATGCTCAATAGGTAACTGCGATACAAACAATTGATCAATCGCTTTTTTCATCACCGCTTTGTTGAGCTTTTTCTGCACCTCTTTCGAGCGGTTGGCAGCTTCAATGACCTGCTCGCGCAACGCTTCATCATTAAAATCCTGTGCAGCATCTGAATGAAAGGCAAGGTACTGCAGGTACTCACGATGTGTGAACACTCCTGCTATTTCACGCATTGGAGACGAAAATCTTGCGTACTGATCAAGCTGAAGCGAGTGATGCCCGCCTGCCTCTGATGAAAATCTCGATGCGGGGCTAAGCATTAGTGCATGCCTTTGTACCGCAGACAACAACCCGCTGTCGACATCATGCGCCCGGAGTCGTGACAGATAATCTGACAGGTTTTCTTTTTCGCCGTATTTTCCATCGCGCCAGCGCCACACCCAGATATTTTCCGGCAACCGGTAATGCCTGATAAGACCTCTCAACAAACGGCTGAATTTTTTCAGCCGTTCGGTATCCGGTGCGTCGTGTACCCGATACACTGCCTGCACTACTGACGGCAACCCGGCCGCTTCAAGCAACCGTGCACCTTCTGAATTGCATACCAGTGATATTTGTTCGTTATATTGCTCTACGGCTAATCGATCTGTATTTACAATATTAAAATCACTGCCATCATCACTTAAATAGACTTCAACAGAACTGCGATCATACTCAACCACGTTGCGACTATGCGCTTCTTCAATACGCAGCAACCCGAGTTCACGCAAATTATCAAGCGTCGGGGTAAAAGACTGACCCGCCAGATCGGACGTCTGTGGTGACTGGTAATACGCTTCCACACCGCTGTAGCTGAGTTTGGCCGCACTTTGAATTCGTGCCTGCTGAACATTGGTTTGCAGCACCCGCCCTGCACTATCGAAACCAATGGTAAACACCAGGGCACGTCGCGGTACACTGGCATTGAGAGACACCAGATCTTCACTCAGTGCACGCGGCAGCATGGGCACAGCAAAACCGGGCACGTAGTAGCTGGCCCCACGTCTCAGTGCTTCGTTAAATAATGCAGAGCCGGGCCTGACAAAGTGTGCTGCGTCTGCCAGCGCGTAATAAAGTACATATCCATTATCCTGCCTGGTGATATGCATCGCCTGATCAAGATCTCTGGAGTCGACATTGTCGATAGTGACAAAAGGCAAACCGGTAAGATCAGACAGAGACGACTCATCGATACCCGGATTTTCAATGATCGACTGCACCTCCACATTAACCGATTCGGGAAACGCCGGATCACCACCGTGTTCTGACAGCGCAAGCCAGATCACTGCCAGTGCGGATCCCGCTGCTGCAACCAGCGATTCTACGCGGCAACTGCCATCATGCAATGCATAGGTGACAATACTGTCCGGCAGGTAGGCCGCATTGTGCAGAGGGTATGAGGATTCCGGAGCAAACAGATCGACAGCAACTGTACCACCGTTGCTGTCGGCTATTCTGGCATAACGGGTTGAGCTCATTGATAGACACCAACATCACGGTTTGCTGCAACAGGCTGTTGCACAAAAACCGACAGTCTACCCACAAACGACCGCCGGAGTAATGTTGATTCAACTGGCCGGTCAGGCGGTTTCCTGCGACTCCAGCGCGGTCAGATATTTACGCATTGGCAACACCAGTGCGCAGTTGTCACGCTGATCCTTTCTGGTGCGAGCGCAGGCGGCGCGGCATTGTTTCAGCAGCGCGTCAGAATCTGTGTAATTGCCGTCCAGTCGAACGACTGCTGCATGACTGACAAGCTCCATGTTGTTCTGGTAGCGATGCATTTTCGGCAGGTGCTGCTACAGCTTGGTGGTCATGATTAGTGCGTGCTGAACTGTGCGGTTGGCGAGTATAATCGCGAATTGTCCGTCACCCAGATAAGCTAGTGAATTCTCCCGCTTATATAAACGGCTCAGTCGCTGCAGCACAATGTCAAGCATCGGCGTGCTGTCACCAATAGACAAACGATCACCGGTAGCCGCCACCAGCTGAACATCTAGCATCAGTACATTGTAGCGAATGTTGCCGTGTGATTTGTCTGCAACATCACGCAGAATACCGGCCAGCGATTTTTCGAAGGCAGCCTTGTCTATGGGACGCGCCTGTTCAACAACAGACGCAGGCGCCTCTGCTGCTTTTTCACTCGCAGTTTTTTCAGACTGTTGGGCTGTTACTTTAGTGGTTTTTTCTGCTTCAGGCTGCACTGAAGCCCCTTTGACCGGATTCACAACCGCCGGTTTGACGCTGCGCTGTAACGGCTTTTTCGATGTCACTTTTGGCTGCTGCTTTTCAGTGGCGGCGGTTGCGACCGGCTGCCCGGCTACAGCAGGCTGTGCCTGAACTGATGTTAACTGAGCCTGCGCAGGTTGTGACTGTACCGGTGTTGCAGCTACAGCACTGACGCGCTTACTGGTAAGCAGGTTTTTAGTTAGGGCGTCGATGCGCGCAAACAACAGTTCTGTTGATTCACTTTTGAACAAACAGGTCGCAGCGCCGGCCGTCAGCGAATGCTTGATCACCGCATCGGTGTATTTTGCACTGACCACCGCAACAACAGTACCGGTGTTATTCAGCCGCACTGCCTCGCAAAACGACTCAATCCCGCGCTCACCGGGTTGATCATCAAATAAATGATAGTCCGCAACAATCAGATCATAGTTTCCGCTTGCAATTAACGGAGCAGCTGTTGCCGCTGTCGGCGCAACCGCAATCTGATAGCCGTTTACTTCCATCATTTCGCGCAGCGTATGACTGATCGAAGGTGCGCTATCTACAAGTAACGCCTTTTTTGTCGGTGCGACAGACTTTATACCTGCAGTTTTTTTCGATTGCTTATGCACCGGAGCTACCCGCACTACCGGCAGCCGATCGATAATCTCAGATGCAGTCTGATAGTCTTTCCACAGCAGTGAGCGGCTGCGGGTACGACGCTTCAATAAGGCAGAAACCTCGGGCGTTTCTTCCTGACAAACAATCAGCAGCGGCAGATCCTGATGGTCTGGCGAGGTGAGCGTTGCAAGCAGCTCGCGGATAATAGCCGGGTCACCCTGAGGCCAGCCAAGCACGACACAGCGATAGTCAGTGCCAAACTGCTGCACCCTGCCGTTAAGTGCTTCGGTGGCGTCTGCGGGGTCCGAATGGCTATCCATGTCATAGCCGTGTTTATTGGAGAAATTCTTTAATACTTCCAGCATTGCCGGTGAAGTATCGACGACCAGTACTTTAGTGTTTTCAACAACCGTAGACATATCTGCTCACGCTTTAATCCGCAACCGGCCATCCGCTGGACTGCTCGAATCCCTTAAGTCAAAGAATGAGTATAGTCGGTGATTTTGACTGCGTGAGGCGATGCCGCCATGGAAATGACTTTGCGCGAGCAGCACTGCCTGCCGGGTGCAGGTTCTAAGTGAGTGACTCTATGTAGTTTGTTCAGGGCGGGTTGGTCAGGGTCTCGAGTCGATGCAGGGTGATCAGTGCCTGAACGCGATTATCGCCGCACATATCAGGAGCGGCCTGCAGGCGGTTACAAAAATCCGGACGCGACGCGTGATTAAACAGCTTACAGTCCAGCGACTCATCAAGGTTAACGCAGGGCACACCTGCAGGTTTGCCATGCGGCATGCCGGGCAGCGGTGTACTGATTGACGGTGCAATACAGCAGGCACCGCAGCCACGACGGCACTGCATTCAAACCAGTCCGTGAAACGGTTGCACTTCAACCATATCACCGGGTTTGATACCGTCACACTCTACCGGCAGAACAATCAGACAATTGGCCATGCACATTGAGGTTAATCTGCCTGCGCCCTGCTTTCCGGTCGTGTTTACCACTTGCCTGCCGGATTCATCATATGAAACGATACCACGCTGGTATTCAATTCTGCCGGGTACCTTTCGAATAGTGGCAGCGCTTGGCACCCGAAAGCGTACAGGTTCAATGTCAGTGCAGCCCATCATCCGTTTGATGGCAGGCTGAACAAACTCATAAAAAGTCACCATCACTGCGACCGGGTTCCCCGGCAGGCCGAAAAAATGCGCATTGCCAATTCGACCGCAGGCAAGTGGCCGCCCGGGGCGCATCGCAAGCTTCCAGAAGGTCACCTCACCAAGCTCTGCCAGCGTGCGACTGACAAAGTCTGCCTGCCCTGCCGACACACCGCCCGACGAGATCACCACATCTGCAGTTTCAGCAGCGCTGGTAAACGCATGGCGGGTTGCCTCTGCAGTATCGGGTACCACACCAAGATCAATCAGCTCAACACCCAGTCGTGTCAGCATGGCGAAAAGTGTGTGTCGGTTACTGTCGAAGAGCTCACCGGGGCCAAGTGTTTCACCGGCATGTTGCTCAAGTGCGCGCAATTCATCGCCGGTGCTAAAGAACGCTACTTTAAGACGCCTGAAAACATCTACCCTGTCGATACCCAGTGACGCTATTAATCCGACATGCGCCGGTGTGATTGCAGTTCCGGCCTCGATAATAACTTCACCGGTTTTTATATCTTCACCGGCCTGCCTGACATTGCGACCGGCGGCCGTGGTGTTATCTATAGTAATAGCGGTGACGTCAGCCCCGGACTCCTGAGCCTGTACGTGTTCCTGTATCACCACCGTGTCAGTGCCCGGCGGCATCATACCACCTGTCATAATGCGCACTGCCTGTCCGCGGTTAACCGGCGCTTCTACCGGCCGACCCGCCCAGGCGGTTGCCACAACTGATAACGTTACTTCACCGCTTGCAGGAAGATCAGCGCTGTTTATAGCGTAACCATCCATGGCACTGTTGGTATACGCCGGTACATCGATGGGAGACTTCACCGCTACCGCCAGTATGCGATTCAGACTGTCACGCAGCGGCAGCGACTCGATATCAGTGGTTTCGACAAGCGGAGTGATCTGTGCGGCAATTCGCTGCAATGCAATATCTACCGGTAGCAGCTCCGGTTCAAATGCATCGTCACATGAAGGTTGTTTTTCAATCGCCATGGCGGTTTTGCATCAGTTGCGTCTCGGCACTGATTCTTTCCTCTTCGGTGTTCACGTTAACAAAGCTTTGTGAATAGTTACTGCAGTCGATGGTCTTTAACCGGTGCCGATCAAACCAGCGATCAATCTTGCGCTCTCCCTCTTCAAGATAACCGCGTAAGCTTTTGAGCAGATCACGCTGCAACATTAGAAATACCGGGTGGGTGCGTTTGCCATCGAATGCCACACCAATCTCGGCATTAGAACCTGAAATCTCAGCCCACACATGCGGCAGTAATTCTGCAGACTGCATGGGCGAGTCACACGGGCATGTGTACACCCAGGGAGTTTGCGCTGCACTAAGCGCAGCTTCAATACCGGCAAGCGGCCCCTGATAACCCTGAATACTGTCGGGCACCACAGTTACCGGGTACTTTTCATAATGTTCAAGGTTGCGGTTGGCGTTTACCACAATATGATCAACGCTGGCCTGCAGCGTTTCGATGACGTAGCTAATCATCTCGCGACCGCCAATCTCAACCAGCCCCTTATCGAGCCCGTCCATTCGACGCCCCATACCACCCGCTAGCACTACCCCTGTAACATCCGAACGCAAACTCATGTCGAAGGACTTTGCAGCTGTGAGAAATAGTCGTCGAGAAACGCTTCGAAGCTTTTATCGTCGGCGTTTTCGATGGCACGTTGTTTTTCATGCGAGTCTTCAGCCACCTGCTGCAATTCCCGCATTCTCTCTGCCGACAACGGATTAGCTGCAAAGTGATTGCGATGCTCTTCCGACTTGCGCAGACCAAAGCTTGCGAAGTCTTCGTCGTTGTCCTTAAGCTCCTGCAACATCATTCCCGATGGAGTTTTATCGGGCTCGTAGATTTTGGTGAGCTGTTGCGTTAGAGAGTTACAGTAGTGTTTGGGCTTTCCGGCAACATCAAGCAGATCACACATATCACCCACCACATCAAGAATTTCAGCACCCCACTGGCGCAATGAAATTTGCTCACCCTGCCGGCTGAGCTTTAGATCCGGGTTACGGCCGTTGTGCGCTACCGCCAGCAAATTGTTTTTAATTTCCAGCTGTTCCGACAAATTGATATCGGGGCTTTCACACAGCATACAAAACAACATAAACGACTCAACAAATCGCAGTTGTTCGTCATTAATGCCCAGTGGATCATAGGCATTAACATCGAGTGACCGCAGCTCAACGTATTGCACACCACGCTTTGCCAGTGCAATTGAAGGCATTTCATTCGGCTGAGTGATTTGCTTTGGTCGAATAGAACTGTAGTACTCGTTTTCAATTTGCAATAAATTGGTATTAAGCTGGTGATATTCATCGTCAGCGTCACGCAGTCCAAGCTTTGCGTAACGTGCCGAAGGCGTAGTAATGGCACGCTGTAAAAATGCCACGTAGGAGTTCAGGCTGTTGTAATCGGCATCGATGGTTTCAGATTCTTCGCGGTTATTCTGATAACCAATATCCCCCATACGCAGTGATGTCGCATACGGTTCGTACAGTGTATTGCGCCCCAGTCGCTGCATTTTTTCAGGCGGCTGGCTACTGCCGAAAAACGATTTGCATACGGCAGGCGATGATCCAAACAAATAAGGGATCAGCCATCCGAACCTGAGAATATTTCTCACCAGTGCAAAGTACTGCTTTGAAACAAATGCGGTATCTGCATGGCTAACACCTTCTACTTCAGCCATTAACTCCCAGAACGTATCAGGGTAAGAGTAGTTGTAGTGCACACCGGCAATCGCCTGCATCTTGCGTCCATAACGGAGCCCCAGTCCGCGCCGGTAGACATGCTTCATTCTGCCAATATTCGAGGTACCGTAACGACCGATAGGTACATCGTAGTCGAGGTTCAGCTTGCACGGCATGCTCGACCCCCACAGCAGCTCACCTTCGGGCAGGCCCGCGTACACAAACGCCTGTGTTTCAGCAAGGCACGCCAGTGTGTCACTCATGTCCTGAAACGGCGGGGTAACAATTTCGAGCAGCGCTTCGGAGAAATCGGTAGTAATAGTGCTGTGGGTCAGCGCGGCGCCCAGCGCCTGCGGATGTGCCAGCGTCGACAATGCACCGTCCGGAGCGACTCGCAGACACTCTTTTTCTACCCCGACCATACGACCTGACAACGGTCTGCTACTGCACTTCTTATACACCGCCTCAAGGCGTTTGCGTGCTGTTGTATACAAAGAGAATCTCCGATCGGCGGCGTTGAAGTTCGGTGACGTTCAACAGTGCTGGTTGCGCATTGACAGGTTTCTGCCATTGCGGCCCGGGAGTCTGCGCGACAGATTCTCCCGCAAGCAATTATACTGTGGGTCAACCCAAAAGTAATGAACGCGAGTGACTGAACAACCCGCATCTGTCGAACTGCACTGCGAAACCCTCGGTAACGGGCCCGACCTTGTGATTCTGCACGGATTATTTGGCAGCGGTGAAAACTGGCGCAGCCAGGCGAAGCGACTTGCGACGCAGTTTACGGTGCACAGCATGGATGCCCGCAACCACGGTGACTCGCCGCACACAGCGAGCATCAGTTACCCGCAAATGGCAGCCGATGTTGCCGCTACCTGTGCGAGCCTGGGTATTGAACGCACTCATATTATTGGCCACTCCATGGGTGGTAAAACCGCCATGCAGCTGGCTTTACAACAGCCGCAGCTTATTAACCGCCTGATTGTGGTCGATATCGGGCCCGGTCAGTATCCACACCATCACCGCAATGTGATTGACGGGTTAACTGCTGTGCAACAGTCAGCCATAAGCAGCAGACGTGACGCCGACAGCCTGCTCGCACAGCACGTTGACAATGCGGCTGTGAGAGCATTTTTACTTAAAAACCTGCAGCGCACTGCAGACAACCGCTACCAGCTAAAAATTAATCTTGAGGTGATTGCCGTGCAATACGAACACATTGCAGCAGCGGTTGGTGCATCGGATAAAACTGCCCGCTTTGACGGCCCGGTATTATTTATTAAAGGCGCAGAATCAGATTACCTGCAACCTTCCGATCGCGACACCATCTTAACAAGGTTTCCAAACACATCGCTTAAGACCATTGATGGCGCAGGACACTGGCCGCACAGTGAAAAGCCTGATGTTGTGTACAAGATAATTTCAGACTTTCTGACCGGCCGATAACCCCTATGCGCTGTCAGATGCTGCAGGCCGCAGAATATCAATGACCTGCTGATGTATCGCAGCTGAACCGCTTGCTACCACCTGTCCGCCGTTAGCTGCACTTCCCCCCTGCCAGTCCGTGACAAGTCCACCTGCCTGTTCAACGACCGGTATAAGCGCCTGAATATCGTAAGGAGCCAGGCCGGACTCAACAATGACGTCTACAAAGCCGCAGGCAAGCATGCAATACGCATAACAGTCACCGCCGTAGCGAGTCATTCTGGTTGCTTCAGAAACGCAAGCAAAAGCGTTTTTTTCCACGTCGCAGGAAAATATTTCCGGTGCGGTCGCCATCAGTACCGCCTCTGAAAGATGCTGACACTCACGTGTGTGAATCACTTTTTCCTGACCCGGAGTCACATACAACGCCTGCATGCTGTTACCGATAAAGCGCTCTTTCATCACCGGCTGATCAACAATTCCAATCACTGGTCGACAACCGTCATAAAGCGCGATGAGTGTTCCCCACAACGGCATACCGGTAATAAACGCACGCGTGCCGTCTATTGGATCAAGCACCCATGTGAGCCCACTGTTACCGGCTTCATAACCGTGTTCTTCACCGAAAATACCGTGATCGGGATAATTGCGATGAATATGATCACGCATCACCGTTTCTGCCGCACGGTCGGCAACCGTTACCGGATCGAAGTATCCGCGCCCGGGCTTTTCGTCAATAACAATCGATTGTCTGAAGTGCGGCACAATGGACTGACCGGAAAGATCGGCCAGCTCACCGGCGAATTCTGTCAGCACTTTGATGTCGGAATCATTAAGCGCGTGTGCTGTTGTTACTGGTAGCTTCATAAGTATCTGCAGGTAGCCGGTTGCATGACCATATTATGAACAGAATGATCGTCGAAATCGCCTACAATCAACGTATTCAATTTTAATCAGGGAACACCATGTTCACTTCAAGAGTCATCAGTACCAGCGGTTTACTTCTGGCCGTGGCATCAATGGCATTTGCCGTTGGCTATCTGCAAATGGTCGAGTACCTTGAGCCATGTCCGCTGTGTGTCCTCGACCGTGCTGTGGTGATCGGTCTGGGGGTGGTTTTTCTGCTGGCGCTGTTACACAACCCGCGAAAAACCGGCCGCAGGATCTACGCGGCCCTGGCCACCGTGCTGTCAATCACCGGCATCGCCATCTGCTGGCGACACATCTGGCTGCAGAATTTGCCGCCCGATCAGGTGCCTGAATGCGGCGCAGGTTTCTGGTATATGCTCGACAGCATGCCATTTGCGCAATTTTTAGATACAATTCTCAACGGATCTGGAGAGTGCGCAGACATCCAGTGGCAGTTTCTTGGATTTTCAATCCCTGAATGGACGCTGGTTTTGTTTGTTGTTTTTCTGGGGCTTTCGTTGTTGCTTTTTTTCAGCCGATCGGCAAAAGACCTGGTTGATTACAGTCCTTAAGTGAACTCACACAAAAGGCGGGGAAAGCCCAACCTTTAACTAGACTACCAGACCGGATACGGCATCCGGTTCGTTGCCATGATGAAAATATTTGTACATACCCGCTGTCGGAAAACCCGGCTGCAACAGCGCACTACCTGGCATTTTCCGGATAGAGGGCTTTAAAAGTGGCTGACTCTCTCAGAGACCAACTTATTGCCGCGGGCTACAAGGCCCCGAAAAAAGAAGAAAAACGCAAAGCCGCCGGCAACAAAAACAAACAGCGTCAGGACGGCGCAAAGAAGGGTAAAAAAACCGGCAGCAAACCGGGTAACAACAAACACGGCTCAAAAGCCACCGGCAAAAAAACCAACAGCAGACCGGGCAATACACAGCACAAAAACAAGGGCGGCGCTGACACATCACCAGCCGATGCTGCAGCCATTGAAGAACGCAAGAAGCTCAAGGCGAAAATAAAAGTTCAGATCGACGACAACAAGCTCGACGAATGGAAAGGCGAAGTACCGTACACCTATCTCGTCGAAAAGCGCATACGCGAGCTGTATGTTAAAGACACAATACAGCAGCAACTGGCAGAGCGAACACTCGCCATCACACGGCTAAATGGCGACACCTATGTTATCCCGCGCGCCACGGCGTTATCTATCCGTGAGATCAACCCGCAGTGGAGTGTATTTAATCTCGAAGCTGAATCGCTGGCGGCTTCAGATGAATCGGAAGAGTATGCTGACTTCAAGGTACCCGACGACCTGAAGTGGTAGCTGCGGTGAGCGCAGATTCGTTCCTTTGGCACGACTACGAAACCTTTGGTCGTGACCCGGCTCGCGAGCGACCGGCACAGTTTGCCGCAATCAGAACCGATCTGAACCTCGAACCGACCGGCGACACCACAATGATTTACTGCCGTCAGTCGGCAGATTATCTGCCCGACCCTGAATCGTGTCTGGTGCATGGCGTGTTACCGCAAACCGCTAATGAACAGGGCCTTAGTGAATGGGAGTTTGCCAACACCATTAATGCACTGATGGCGCAAGCCGGCACCTGCACGGTAGGCTACAACAACATTCGCTTTGACGATGAATTCAGTCGCCAGTTATTTTTTCGAAATCTGATGGATCCGTACGCCAGAGAGTGGCAAAACGGCAACTCACGCTGGGACCTTATCGATGTGGTTCGACTGGCCCGCGCCCTTCGCCCCGAAGGCATAGAATGGCCGGCAACAGAAGATGGCAAACCTTCCAACAAGCTCGAACTGCTTACTGAAGCTAACGGCATATCACACAGCAACGCGCACGATGCACTTGCCGATGTTTACGCCACCATTGCCATTGCAAAACTGCTAAAGGAAAAACAACCACGGTTATACGACTTTGCTTTCAGCATTAAAAATAAAAGAGCAATCTTTGCACACCTTAGTGTGGTAACCAGGCCTGCCATGCTGCATGTCAGCGGTATGTACCCGTCGGAAACCGGCAACATCAGTATCGTCATGCCGCTGGGGGCACACCCCGGTAATCAAAACGGTATTCTGGTGTATGACTTACGTCACGACCCGACCGACCTGATAAAACTTAATAAAGAAGAGATCGCCGCAAGACTCTTTACCCGCCAGGCAGATCTGCCGGAAGGTCAGCAGCGCATTGCAGTTAAAACGGTTCATGCTAACCGGTGTCCGGTCATAGCACCGCTAAAGACCATGACAACAGAAGCGGCTAAACGCCTTAAGCTCGACGTTAATCTTGCACTGCAGTATCGGGAACAGTTAATCGCCAACCCGCAGGTGATAGAAAAACTGGCGTGGGCGTTTGCAGCTCGCGACTACCCTAATGCAACCGATCCGGAACTCACACTCTACTCCGGCACTTTTGCAAGCGACAAGGACCGGCACACCATGCAGCAGGTGCAATCCAGCCTGCAAAGCGGCAGTGCCGATACCGCGTTCAGTTTTGACGATGACAGACTCAACGAAATCTGGCTGCGTCTGCGGGCACGGCATAATCCGGACACACTAAGCGCGCAGGACCAATCCAGGTGGCAGGCATTCTGTCGCCAGCGCGTGCACACCGGCATCGATGGATTTAGAACCATTAATGACTACGAAGAGTCTATGATTAAGCTTAAAGCCAGTATCAGCGGTGAACAATCCACTGAACTTATCGGAAAACTGCAGGCGTATGGAAAACAAGTCGCAGCCTACACAGAGTCAGTCTGACCTGCCCAGTCGCATTAGCCGGACGAAGTGTGAAGCTGTGCAGTGGGTAGGTGTTCCAGCCGGTGCCCTGGGGTAGACTGACACCATGCAACACACGTCTCAAATAGTCCTGTTTCAATCACCACCGGAGTCCTGTAGCTACCTGCCGAACCACGTATCCAGAAACGTGTACGCCGACCCGTTCCGCTCTCCAACCATGGAGATGTACAACCTGCTGATAAAAAAAGGGTTTCGTCGCTCAGGCCATCATGTTTACCGGCCGCACTGTGTTACCTGCGAACAATGCGTGTCGGTGCGAATACCGGTCAGTGATTTTAAACCCCGACGCAGTCAGCGACGTGCCGCCACACAAAACGCCGACCTCACCACCCATGTTGCCGAAGCAAGATATACCGATGAGTATTTTTCACTGTACGAAAAATATCTCAATACGCGCCACAAAAACTCCGGCATGGATCAACCCAAACAGGTTGACTTTGAACGCTTTTTAATCAGTGACTGGTGCGACAGCCTGTTTATGGAGCTGCGGCTGAACGATGAACTGCTGGCGGTCGCCGTGACAGATCAGGTCAGCACCGGTTTGTCGGCGGTGTACACCTATTTCGACCCTGACTACTCGAAAAGAAGCCTTGGCACTGCAGCTATCCTGCAACAGATTGCCCTGACCAAAGAAATGGGCCTTGAGCATCTTTATCTTGGTTACTGGATTGCGGGTAGTCAGAAAATGACTTACAAATCCGAGTACACACCGCAGGAAAGATATATTTCAGATCAGTGGATTCGCGTCGAGAGAATCTGATTAATACGTTTGTGTGTGCCTGCAGGTGTTAACCAAACACCAGCAAAAATACAAAATGCAGCTATCCAATTTTCTGAGTAAAGTCGACCACAAAACTGGTATCTGCTGACGGATCAGTTTGTCTGATACTCACAATGCGTTCTATGTAGCGCTTGTAAAACAGATGTTCGCCAGTGTCATCACCAAGCGCACGAAACAACTTTTCAGCATCTGCCCACATACCGCGACGATAAAACTGCATGGCTTTGCGATGCATCTGCAGCCGACGATGCGTATTTGGAACTGCCTCATCCTGATGACAGATCGGTTGAAATATTCTGACAAACCTTTGTCTGCCTTTAACGTGTACTGTATCGAGTTCACGGAACAGATACTCAGGCACCTGCTCTGTCATTCTGTCGTTCACTACCAGCGAAAGATCATACACACCGGTACAACGCTGCAGACGGTCTGCCGTATTCACCGCATCACCCACAACGGTGTATGTCATTCTTTCTTTTGAACCCAGATGACCGACATTCGCACTACCGGTCGATAAGCCGATACCAACTGCTATTGGTGGCAGCCCTTCTTCAACCAGACGTTCAGACAATGCTTCCACCGCGGGTATTATTTCACGCGCTGCTTTTAACGCATCGTAGGCATGGCTTTCACTGACATTCGGTGCTCCCCAGAATGCCATGACGCTGTCACCAATGTACTTGTCTATTGTGCCGCCATGCGCAACAACAATTTCACAAACCACATCAAAAAAACGGTTCAGCCAGTCCGGCAGTAACTCAGGGTCAAGCCGTTCCGATATGCCGGTAAAGCGTTTTATGTCGCAGAACATAATGGTCATATCGCGTGACTCACCTGCCAGTGTGCCAACCGGATTATGCATGTAGTAGTTAACCAGATCGGGTGGCACATACTGCTGCAGATATTTGTTTACCTGCCGTCGGTGCAGCATAACAATCACCCCGCGGACAACAACAAATGCCGCTATTACTGCCAGCACACACAATGGCAGCGCAGACGGCTGCGGATGGCTAAACGGCAATAATGAATTTTGGATTAGTACAATGGCTAGCGCGCACACGGCACCGGTAATGATGCCGGCAGTCAACCGCAACAGCGGTAACGCAACACACAGAACGCACAACATACCGAGGCTCAGCCATGCGCCCGGAGACAATGCATCAACACCGGTACCACTACTGGTTTGATAACCGATCTGAGCCACACGCGTGGCCGGATCAAATTCAGCCGATAACGACACCAGCCCGAAGGCAAACGCGAGCGCTACAGCCAGACACACAAACAGCAACACCATGTATGGTGCTCGTCTGATTGGAAAAAGTGCCCATTTGCGCAAGAGAAGCTGCCCCGATCAATGCTATATACATGATTACATTGAACTTTTTATATAATACTGCTAATAAGATCGGGTATATGTAGCAAACAGCGTGCAATACCAATTTGTTGGCCGCACTATTTTGCAATCGAGTCGAGCAGACCGAGAAACCGGCTCCAGTCAAAGGCCGGGCCGGGATCTGTCTTGCGACCGGGAGCAATGGTGCTGTGGCCAACGATGTTGTCGGTTGTAATCTGCGGATACTGCGCCTGCAGTGCCAGCGTGATTTCTGCCAGCTTGTAATATTGCTCGGCATCGTAGGCCAGCCAGTCTGTTCCCTCTAACTCAATACCAACAGAAAAATCATTAAACCGCTCACGTCCATTGTAGGAAGACACACCGGCATGCCAGGCACGCTTGTCAAAGCCGACATACTGAGTGACAGCACCTTGACGGTCGATAAGAAGGTGTGACGATACTTTCAGGTGGCAGATATCAACAAAGTACTCATGCACCTGCGGGTCCAGACAGTTAGTGAACAGATTGTCGATATACTTCCCGCCGAATTGACCGGGTGGCAGACTGATGTTGTGAATAACAATAGTGTCGATCGGGCAGTCAGGCCGTTCATCAAAATTTTCAGACCGGCAGATTCCGGCATCGCTCAGCCAGTGCGCTTCAATTTGCATGGAATGATTTTACCCGGTCAGAAGTTAGCCTGTAATTTCCGGCAACACCCTTGAGCGTCGCAGGCGTATAATGCTGCGTTGCATCACTACCGGCGTCAACAAACAATGCCGGTGCCTCCCTCTTCCGACTGTATAACGCAAGATAAACCAGAACACCATGAACCAGGTAATTTCTCAGTGCATTAATAAGTTGAACGGACAGAACCTGAAACTGGTGCTTCCGGAAGGCGAAGACCCGAGAATTCAACAGGCCGCCACGCGTCTGGTAGAACTCAATATAGCAACGCCGGTGCTGCTGGGTAACGAGCAATCTATCCGTTCTGCCGCCGGCACTGATCTTTCAGGCGTTGAGGTGCTCGACCCCGCCACACACAATGTGGAAACCTTAAGTAAGGCGCTGCTGGGTAAAAAGCGAAAAATCACCAATGCAAACGTCGCAGAGTTTGTCGTCAACCCTGTGTACCACGGCGTTGCGATGTTAAACAACGGCGACGTTAACGCCATGGTCGCCGGTGCGGTACTGTCGACATCAAAGGTAATATCAGCGGCGTTTGCTGTGGGACCCGAGCCGGGAGTCAAAACGTTGTCGAGCTTTTTTCTCATGGATCTCAAAGCACCGCTTGAAGAAGTGTCCAAAACCATGTTGTTTGCCGATTGCGCCATTAATATCGATCCGGATGAAGAGCAACTGGCAGAGATTGCTATCACTACCGCCAGAAGCGCCGCAAAACTGCTCGACGACACACCGCGCCTGGCAATGCTGTCTTTCTCAAGCCACGGCAGTGCAAGTCATCCACTGGTTGATAAAATTGCCGGTGCCGTGCAGCGGGTTCGTGAGATAGCACCGGATATAAAAATCGACGGTGAACTGCAGGTAGACACCGCACTTTCAACACGTGTGGCTGAAACCAAACTAAAAGACCTTGGCGAGGTGGCAGGACGCGCCAACGTGATGATTTTCCCCGACCTGGATGCCGGAAACATTGCCTATAAAATGGTGCAGTACTGTGGCGGCGCACAAGCCACCGGCCCGGTACTGCAGGGCTTCGCCAAACCAGTCTGCGATTTGTCCCGGGGAGCCACTGTTGACGATATCGTGGCGGCTTCGTTGGTTACCATGGCAATGTCAATGGATTAAATGAACGGCGCTTGAATTCGAACGCCTGACTCCTACTATTAAACCCACATCCGGAACTGTACAACGCTAACCCGTTGATCGCCCATGAGCTCTGAAGACCCGCAAGTTATTAAAAAGAACAAACCTGGAAAAACAGGACTCATACTGCCGGGTCAGGCGTTGCCGGGTAAGCTGTTGATTCTACCGGTCTATGAGAGACCTTTCTTCCCTGCTCAGATTCAGCCACTGGTTGTTGACAAAGATCACTGGCAAAGCACCTTTCATCATCTGCGCGACACCAAGCAGCACATTGTCGGGCTGGTCTACGTCAATGATGGCGCCGATGAAATACCCGGCACCCATGACTTTGCTACCACCGGTTGTGTTGTGCGTATGCACAATGTGGTTGAACAGGAATCGAGCATCCAGTTTATTGCGCAGGGTCTGCAACGCTTTACCGTGAAGAAATGGCTGCGCTTAAGTCCGCCGTTTGCGGGTTCGGTAGAGTATCCGGCAGAGCCTGATGAAAATCGCGACGAAGTGAAGTCTTATGCAATGGCACTGATACAGGCAATTAAAGAACTGGTGCCGCTCAACCCGCTGTACAACGAAGAACTGAAAAATTTTCTCAGCCACTTCAATCTTAACGAACCCTCACCGCTTGCCGACTTTGCCGCTGCAATTACTACTGCACCCGGTGACGAACTGCAGGAAGTACTGAACACCATTCCGATTCTGCAGCGCATGGAAAAAGTATTGCTGCTGTTGCGTAAAGAAATAGAAATGGCGCGCCTGCAGGGTGAGATTCGCGAAGAGGTTGAAGGCAAGATCCAGAAAAACCAGCGCGATTTCTTTTTGAAAGAACAATTAAAAATCATTCAGCGCGAACTCGGTATTGCCAAAGATGATCGCACCGCTGATATCGAAGAATTTAAACAGCGCATGGAAAAGCGCAATCCGCCGGCACCGGTAACCAAACGCTTCGACGAAGAAATTCAAAAGCTCTCTTTGCTTGAAACCGGCTCACCGGAATATGGCGTTACACGCAACTATCTTGACTGGGTCAGCTCGGTACCGTGGGGCGTGCAATCAGAAGACAAGCTCAATTTAAAACAGGCGCGAAAAATTCTTAATCGCGACCACGCGGGCCTTGCCGACGTTAAAGATCGCATTCTCGAATTTCTGGCACTCGGTGCTTACCGCGGCGAGGTATCCGGCTCGATTTTGTTAATGGTCGGCCCTCCCGGGGTGGGTAAAACTTCAATCGGACGTTCTATTGCCGATTCCCTTGGACGCAAGTTCTATCGCTTCAGCCTTGGCGGTATGCGCGATGAAGCTGAAATCAAAGGTCACAGACGAACCTACATCGGCGCTATGCCCGGCAAGCTGGTACAGGCGCTAAAAGAAGTCGAAGTCGAAAACCCGGTTATCATGCTCGATGAAGTCGATAAGATCGGTGCATCATTTCAGGGTGACCCGGCGTCGGCGCTGCTTGAAGTGCTCGACCCGGAGCAGAACAGCGAATTTCTCGATCACTATCTCGACCTGCGTATCGATTTATCAAAGGTGTTGTTTGTCTGTACCGCCAACCAGATGGACACCATTCCGCGTCCTCTGCTCGACCGTATGGACGACATCCGTCTGGCGGGTTACCTGCCGGCGGAAAAACTCGATATCGCCACCAAACATTTGTGGCCGCGTTTACTTGAACGCAACAAGGTGCAAAAAAGTAAAGTCACTATCACCGACTCGGCTGTCAAGGCACTGATTGAAGGCTATGCCCGTGAAGCGGGTGTGCGCAACCTTGAAAAACTGCTGGCCAAAATCCTGCGAAAGTCAGTGGTAAAATTGCTTGGCGGTGCTAAAAAAGTTTCTGTTAACGGGAAGAACCTTGCCGAGTTTGTCGGTCCGCCTGTGTTCCGACAGGAGCGCCAGCTCAAGGGTGTGGGTGTGGTTACCGGCCTTGCATGGACAGCCATGGGAGGTGCAACACTGCCGATTGAAGCATCGGTGATACACGAAAAGAAACCAGGCTTCAAACTCACCGGCAACCTTGGCACAGTAATGAAAGAGTCCGCCGAAATTGCCTACAGCTATGTGACTTCCACGCTGGATCAGTACAAGCTGAAACGCGATCTGCGTGAATCATCTTTCATTCACCTGCATGTACCGGAAGGCGCGACGCCAAAAGATGGTCCAAGTGCCGGCATTACCATGGCTACCGCGTTACTGTCACTTGCGCTAAATAAGAAGGTCAGTCCAACTATCGCCATGACCGGCGAGCTTACCCTGACAGGCAAGGTACTGCCGGTGGGCGGTATTAAAGAAAAAATGATCGCGGCTAAACGGCTCGGCATAAAAACCGTCATCATGTCACTTGATAACAAACGCGACTACGATG
>CAYZVB010000063.1:4583-19577 GCA_964481315.1 uncultured Granulosicoccaceae bacterium | reverse complement strand
CCCAAGGAGTGCTCCAAGTATTTCGCCGAAGAATCTCTACTAGACAGGCAATTGAGTTTGCTAATGAACTTCCAATATGTCTAAGAGCCTTATTCGTAACCGACTGGGATATTGGTGAAGAACAGAAGCCCTTTGCGGACAAAAAATCAATGACCGAAGAAGTGCGTTCCTTGCGGGCAGAGCACAACTTCTCTACGGAAACGGCCATACGAGACGTAGCTCGGGCACTGAGGCGACAGGTTGATGAAGTACGCTTCGACAAGCTGCTTTCTGAATTTCCGGATGGTGCACTGGAATTTTGGGACCCGGAACTGGAAAACTAAGCATCGGCAGTATCCCCGTTCGGTATACTATATTTTAATCAGTGAATCCGTTTTGGTGCGTACGTTTTCGTTGATAATATTTCAACAAAAGACAGGATAATTTCAGAATACACCGCAGGTTACTTTAAGGAACAACGGCAATGGCAAAGCAAAAACCACCACAGGTGGAGGTTGAAAACGTCAATGTACCCGGCCATAAAACCAAAGTCGATGCGGCAAAGTACAATGCAATGAAAACTGCGTTTCTGAAAGTCTTGCCTAAGCAATCACCCGGCCTGACGCAGAAAGAGATTCAGATAAGCGTGGTGCCACATCTACCAGAGGATCTTTTTCCCAAAGGTGCGACTGCGGGTTGGTGGGCCAAAACGGTTCAACTTGATCTTGAAGCGAAAAAGCAGGTGGTGCGTGAATCCACCAAACCGCTGCGATGGCACAGGTCCTGAGCACTATTTCTTAAGACGCGACTCAGCCATACCTGCTTCCCGTAACGCACCATCAAGTGAAGCCCACCACTCGGCATAAGGCGAATCGTCCGGGCTGGCACCACTGTAATCTGGTGCACCGTCAGTCCACCACACAGGCCCGGCCTCACCCAGTTCAGACTTAGCCTGCAGCACAGCATCTTTATCACCACTCATTCGAGCCTGCATCATCGCCTTTACCGCCTTACGGCGAGCCTGATCAGGTAGGTCGGGGTTGGTACAACGCTTCAATACCCCTCGCGCAACCAGATAGCGTCCGTCAGGTGTAACGGGGCGCTCTTTTCGTGGCATGGACTTCTCCGGTATGGGGACACTGTACTTGTCACCGTATCATTGTTACCGGAATATTTCAGCCAGGTGCCTCAAGGCTATTCTGCCTGTGTTGTTCACTCTTCGGTGAAATCCAGCGCTTTACCGTTTATGCAATGCAACACTTCGCCATTTACTTTTAGTATATGCCCCATGTGGCTGCCACAGCGACGACAGTGCGCCTCAATAGTTGCAGGGGAAGATTCATCAGACATTCCATCTGGTGCTTCACCATCGATACCCATCAAAAGAGCATCCGGCCTGGATTGTCGAAAAAACACCCAGCCTTTATCTACCTTCGCACGCCAGACTGAATCATAATTCGGCAGGCCACAGCCTATGCACGAAAAGTGACCAGTTCTGAAATCATTCCACCATTTACTGGACTTAGGCCACTCGGTATCACCGAGGCGCAGAATTTTGTAAGTTTCATCGTCGAACATGGATCGCCATTCGGCATCACTACGGACTACTTCATAGGCAAACTTATCCCGGCTACCACTCATGGCGCTGGCAATGTTAACAGAGACTCCACTACCAACCCCGAGGAGACCGGCAAACTTAAGAAATCTTCGACGGTATTTCTGGAGATTTGTCATGAAAACTCCGTTTGAGATATGAGAATTGAAAAACTCCGCGGCCTACCACTATGGGCACTAAATTGAAAAGCCCCATTATGCGTCAGACCGCAAAGCCGAGGAAAAACCAAACTCAACAAGTACTACTGCATTTTCTTGGTGATGTTGGTACGAACCTCTTCAACGCCTTCAATCGACATTAACTTCTTAACAATGCTACCGAGCTCAGCAATGTTGTCAGTACTACCGTTAAGGAAAACGACATCACCCATCATGGCATACTGAACACCGGTAAAACTAGCGAGTGCAAGTTTAAGCTCTTTAAGGGTATCGTCGTTAGCTGCAGCAGTCCCGGAAACCTGAAGCAGAGCAAACATACCTAGCGCGAGGAAAGCGGATTTAGTGTACCTTTTCATAACTTTTATTCCAGTTTGATAATTAGAATTTCACCACATCATCGATGTCAAGTTTCGATGCGCAGCTCCCTAAGAGACCGCGTACTTATAATCTAACAACTCAATAGTGAAACAACTACACCATTACATCAGCTTATCCATCAATATTTTCGATACGTCCGGCTGTTTTAAACCTTTTCCTATTCTATTTTCTGTTCTATTTGTGTTTGAGCCTACTCTCAACCTGCTTATTCAACGAGTCAAGTACACACAAAACCTTCCTATCTTTTTTGCGACGCGTTGCAACCACACTATAGACCGGCTGTGTAATGACTGGTGAATTTCTGACCAAGGCACCTTTCTCGGACAATTTACTCAGCTGGTTAGCCATAAGTTCTGGAAGATATATCGACCCGCCATTTGTGTTTAGGATCGATAAACCGGTTTCAAAAGAACCGACGATGTACCTGGGACTGGACAATTCCAGTAACTGCTCTTTGTGTGCAGCTTCAAAATATGGAGAAAAATTCAATTTCACATATTCTTCGGAACGTACGAACTCAAACGAATCAGTAACATTAGAGAACAAAAGAAATTTCTCATCATATAATTTAGTGATATCAAGTTCCGGATGAAAGATAGGCGTAAAAACCAAACCAATGTCCGTCTCACCCCCATGAAGTTGTCTAAATACATGCTCAGAACAGTTGAGATCAATCTGAGCCGACCACCCAGGCTGAACAGATAACACGTCATCTACCCAATCTCTAACCAGAGTACGCGACATATTGCATTGCACACTAAGGTGAACAACTTCATTCAGATGCGCGTTATCTGTATTTAGATCACGAGCGGCCTGCCTCCACATTGACAGTATCTGCTTACAATGAGTTTCAAAACGTTTGCCCGCTCTGGTTAGAGTCGCACCGGATTTACCTCTTTGAAACAACTGTACGCCAAGCTCTTTTTCCAATTGATTTATCCGAGCACTGACAGTTGACTGTTTGGTACCAAGCACTTCGGCACAACCACTGAAGCTGCCCATGTCAATTACCATCAGAAAGGTGGTTAACGTTTTTTCGTTCATTATCTGCAATCACCAGCTCGGGAGTATCCCTAAGGTTTAAGATCATTTGCAAATATGAACTGAAAGAATAGTGATAGTTCTACATTCCCATGAAACATAGATAACCATTTCATCAACGCGGTGAAAAAATTGTTACAGAAATCGCCAACTGAGATTAAAAATGGCGTATTTCACCTGAATATACACAAATTAAGTTATTAATAATTTATAAACATCAAAATGATCCAAGCGCCGGTACTCTAAAAAACCTGCAAACCTATGTCTGTTCAACAGGCATACTTCGTAACATCGATATTGTTTCCCGCTCGGCTCGGCGACAAACAACAGGCGGCAGCCCGTCTGCAATCTGCTGAAGATCTTCAAGCATCAACGCACCGATCTGCTGCAGAGCCCCGGTTAACGCACCTGCACGATGCGCTGAAAAAAGTATATTGGGTACAGCACGCAGCGGGCTTGACTGCGGCACAGGCTCCTCCGGAAAAACATCGGTGGCAAACCTTAATCTGCCAGTTTGAGCTTCACGGGTCATGGCATCAAAATCTACTAGTGCAGCGCGGCTTAGCAGAATTAGCATCGCGTTATCCTGCATTGATGCAAGTGCTGTAGCATCGAACAATTGCTGGTTCTCAGTGGTGACTGCGGCGGTGACAAAGACCACACGTGATGTCTGCGCCACATGCTTAAAAGTCGCCGCTTCTACACCATGGCGTGCCAGATAATTGTATGGCAGCCACGGGTCATAGACTTTTATATTGGCATTAAACGGCACCAGCAAGTGCTTTAACGCACGCCCCAGATCACCGAATCCGACAATACCAATGTCACTGCCGGTCAGCAGCTCAGCACGCTGGTTACCGGATAATCCGTACGCCTCAGTGGCATTTAAAAAATCACCATGGGCAGAATGAATATCCCGCGCCAGGCTCAACGCCATCCCCAGTCCAATTTCCGCCACAGGTACCGCAAACACAGAAGCCGGGGTCAGGACGTGGATACCATGACGAAAACAGCATTCGTAATCGATGTTTGCGAGAAAATTTGTTTCAACATTAAAAATCGCCCTGAGCCTGGCCGCATGATCGAGCCGATCACGTTCCATCGGTTGCTGACTGACCAGAATATCTGTATCCGGGAGGTGCTGACGATATTGCTCTTCCCTGCTATCTGCGTCGACAGTCACTACGTTGTGGTCAGCGAAGAAACGCTGCTCATCTGTTTGCGAAAAAATCTCTGCAGCAGTACGCGGTGCAGGGTCGAACAGAATTTTTAGCATGGCATTTCCTCACGCGGATTCCCGTAACCTGCATTGTACATGCTGCCAGGGTTATTAGACGATTGCCGGTGACAGCTAATGGTCAGCAGTATAAAAACGCACTACACTTGCAGCCAGACTTTGCCGCCGTATGCGCTAATGATTCAGATCTCTAACACTGTCTCTATTCCGGATTCCGAGATCGAGCTGAGCCCGATACGGGCGCAGGGCTCCGGTGGCCAGAAGGTAAATAAAACTTCTTCCGCCATTCATTTGCGATTCGATATTTCTGCCTCTTCACTGCCGGACCACTATAAAACCGGTTTGCAGAAACTGAAGGACCGTCGTATTACCGCAGAAGGAATTGTCATTATCAAGGCTCAGCAGTACCGCACCCAGGAGCAAAACCGCGAAGACGCAATAGCGCGACTGGTAGAGCTGTGTAAAAGTGCGGTAGTGGTACGGAAGTCACGCCGCCCTACCCGGCCGTCTAAAAATTCCACCAAACGCCGGCTCGACAGCAAAACAAAACACAGTAAGCTGAAGGAAAGCAGGCGCAAACTCGATTACTGATTTTCTTTGCCTTCCGCTAATGCCGTCTGCTGCAGACTTTCTGCAAGCGCATTAGCAATAAAATCGAATACCCGGCGAACCCGCTTACTGGTTCTGAGTTCCTGGTGACACACCAGCCACACCGGTAAAGTCATTATAGGCTTATCATCCCTGAATGCCCGAACCAGATCCGGGTCGGCATCGCCCATGTCCTCCGGATAAAATATCAACCCTAATCCTTGTTTACACACATTTAACTGCAACATTTGAAACGACGTCAGCAGCTGAAAGTTATCAGGCTTTAAATTCCACCCCTGTTCATTGAGCAAATCGGTTACAGCACTGCTGCGATCAAAGCCGATTATCTTTAAAGAGCCCGGCTGTTCCCTGTTCAACGAATCGGGAAGTTGCTGCACGTAAGATTGCGCACCGTAAAACCAGATGGTTTCTTCGCCGAGTTTTCTGGCAATTAAATCGTCTTGCGTTGGCCGGAAACTTCGAATAGCAATGTCTGCTTCGCGGCGAAGCAGATCACTGGTTTCATTAGTTACGACAACTTCTATGGTAATTCGGGGTTCCTGACGGCAAAGCTCAGCAATTATTCGGGGCAATCGATTTGCGGCATCGAGCTGACTGGCAGATATCACTACCGTCCCCTCAATTTGTTGCGATTGTCCGCTGACAGCCAGTGAAAAATCCAGCGCGGCATGGCTCATCGCTTCGACATGCTCCACCAGCTTGCGGCCACTATCGGTTAGTACCAGCCGCTGCCCAACGCGATCGAACAGAGTGACGTTAAGGTCCGCTTCCAGCGCAGACACCTGTCGACTCAAGGTCGGTTGCGTCATACCCAGTACCTTTGCAGCAGCAGAGAGACTTCCCTCTTCTACAGTTGCATGAAATGCACGCAAATGATTCCAGTCAAAATTGATCGCTTCCCAGTTCATACAATCCCGTATACCGGCAATACAGTTTTAAGCAATATATCGACAATTCCTTCATCGGTATAGTCAGCGGCTATTCCATACATGTGAGAACAATGATGTCTGTACTTGTCGTCGGCGCTTCCGGTGCTACCGGTCAGCAACTGCTTGCGCAGTTACTTGAGCAGGGTGAAACAGTAAAAGCTGTCGTCCGCTCGCAAAGTTCACTACCGCAACACCTCGCAGAACATACTGCACTCAACGTAACAGAGGCAAGTATTCTGGATATGACAGATTCTGAAATGGTGGAACTGGTTCGCGGGTGTCATACGGTTGCATCATGCCTTGGACACAATCTGACTTTCAAAGGCATGTTCGGTCACCCGCGTCGACTGGTGACCGAGAGTGTTAAGCGGTTGTGCAGCGCCATTAAGCAAACAAATACGCCTGCCTCCGCGAAATTCGTACTGATGAACACAACGGGAAACCAAAACAAAGCTGCCGGTGAAAAGATTCCATTCAGCCAGCACGTGGTCGTCACCCTGCTTCGATGGTTATTGCCACCACATGCAGATAACGAAGATGCCGCAGCCTACCTGCAAAATCACGAAGGGAACGGTAAAAGCAACATTGAATGGGTTGCCGTCCGGCCGGACTCACTGATGAATGAAGAATTAGTCACGCCGTGGGAGGTTTACGAATCACCGGTTCGAAACCCGATTTTTGATGCAGGCAAGACCAGCAGGATTAATGTCGCTGCGTTTATGACAAAACTGATCAGAGACAACAACGCATGGCAAAAATGGCAGGGAAAAATGCCCGTTATCTACAACAGTTGATTGCTTTTGCGTTACGCAGCAGCTTAGTCGAACACCACACCCTTGGTTAACAGAAAACAGCCGTACGGTCTGTCTTCAGTGGTTTGCACCACAGCAAAACTTTGTTTTGCCGCTTCGTAAAAGGCAAAGCGTTCGATTGAGCCCATCTTTGCTTCGGGCATCACTGCGCGGCATTCGGCAAACACTTCTGTATGTACCTTGAGTTGCGTGTCCGGCTCACCAACCACCTGCATATGCTGCAACTGTACATCGATAAAGGTATCGAGTGGATACAACGTTAGGATTGCCTTTATCGCCTGCGTGTCATTGACGCCGTCAATGTTTATCAGGCGCTGCGAGGTTGTGCTTTTGGAGACAGTGAGTGCCGGAAAGTTTCTGTCGACAACAGCGAGTACATCGCCGTGCCCCATAGCGCGCAGCACCCATAACAGATCTGCACTGATTATTGACGGAATACCTTTGAGCATAGTTCCTCCGTTGACTTAACCGCAGCGAGCGCTATTCCCAGCTAAAGCCGCTGCCTTTCGATGCCGCTTCGTCACTTTCACCGAGAGGCTCTTCCCGGTATTTAGCCTGCGCTCCTTTCAAAAAGGCGCGCAATATCTGGTCTTTACATTCCCGATAATGCTTGTGGCCGGGGCGTCGGAACAACGCGCTTAGCTCGTGCTTGCTGACGGTCACACCGGCTGATTTAAGCATATCAAGCACTTCCTCGGCCTTAAGATCGAGTGCAATCTTGAGCTTCATGAAGATGATATTGTTAGTTAGCTGCGTTTCGTGCCTCGGTTCAGCGCCTTCCTTTTGACCACGGTTATCGACGATCATGCCGTTTAAAAAACGTGCAAGCATGGCATCGTTGCACTTTTTAAAGTCTTCGTCGTCGTCACGCTTGAGCCAACTGCTGATTTCTTCGCGTGTCGCATCGTACCCGGACAATGCAAACAACCCCATCATCGCAGAGTCGTTGTAGTCGAACGTGTAGCGCAGGCGCCTGAGTATGTCGTTGTTTGTCATTTAAGGAAGCGTCGTCTCACCCATCAGGTGCCGGTCTATTTCCCGTGCCGCCTCACGTCCTTCATTAATCGCCCAGACTACCAGTGACTGCCCGCGACGACAGTCACCTGCCGAAAACACATTGCTCTGACTGGCCTTGTATACACCATAGTCAGCAGCGTAATTGGAGCGATTGTCATAGTCGATGCCGAGCGGATCAGACACCGCGTGCTCCGGCCCGAGGAAGCCCATTGCCAGTAACACCAGATCTGCCTTCCACTCTTTTTCAGTTCCTGCAACCGGCTCGAGCTTGCCGTCTTTCATCACCACCTCTGTGGTTTTAACGCCGGTCACTTTGCCGTTTTCACCGATAAACTCAGTGCTGGAAATTTTGTATACCCGCGGGTCCTGCCCAAAGGTGTCAGCGGATTCTTCATGACCGTAGTCAGAACGCAGAATCTTCGGCCAGGTCGGCCACGGATTGTTATCTGCACGGCCGGCCGGCGGCTGCGGAAACAACTCAAAGTTCACCAGGCTCTTGCAACCGTGGCGCAATGAAGTTGCGATACAGTCGGTACCGGTGTCACCACCACCAATAACAATAACGTCTTTGTCTTTGGCAGAGATATATTCATTGTCTGCGTGTTGTGAGTCGAGCCAGCTTTTAGTGTTGGCGGTGAGGAATTCCATGGCGAAGTGAATGCCCGAAAGCTCACGGCCAGGGATAGGCAGATCACGCGGCACGGTGGCACCGGTTGTCAGCAGCACAACATCGTAATCGTTCGATAACGACCGGACATCCACCGTTCCGTTAGTACCGTCGGCAATAGTCTGGTTGGTACGGAACTCGATGCCTGAATCACGCATCAGCTGAACTCTGCGATCAACAACTTCCTGCTTGGCGAGTTTCATGTTCGGTATGCCATACATTAACAAACCACCAATTCGATCCGCCCGCTCGTAAACACAAACACTGTGGCCGGCGCGGTTAAGCTGTTCGGCTGCCGCCAGTCCGGCCGGACCGGAGCCAACGATAGCTACCGTTTTACCGGTGCGCGTCAGTGGCGGGCTGGGTTTGATCCAACCTTCTTCAAAACCGCGATCAACAATCGCCATTTCAATATTTTTAATAGTCACCGGATTGTTGTTAATACCGAGCACGCAGGAACCTTCACACGGTGCCGGACACACCCGTCCGGTAAACTCGGGGAAGTTATTGGTCTTGTGCAGGCGGTCGAGTGCATCACGCCACTGGTCGCGGTACACCAGATCATTCCACTCGGGTATCAGGTTGTGCACCGGGCAGCCGTCGTCGGACTGGCAGAACGGCACACCGCAGTCCATGCAGCGAGCACCCTGCGATTGCAGCCGATCGGTATCGTGATCGGTATAGATTTCATGAAAGTCTTTCAGGCGCGTTTGCGAGGGACGATAAGTCGCCTGTTCTCTGACAATTTCGATAAAGCCGGTTGTCTTACCCATCTTTACACTGCCTCCAGCTCTAGTGACTGAGCCTGTTGTTTGCGACTCTGCAGCACTCGTTTGTAATCAGTTGGCATCACCTTGACGAAGTGCTGTATACTGCCTGACCAGCCATCGAGAATGCTTTTTGCCACTTCTGAACCAGTGTAGGTCAGATGCTTTTCAATCATGGCTTTTAACTCGGCAATGTCTTCGTCGGCTTCGACGCGCTCAAGCTCAACCATATCTTTATTACAGCGCGCATCAAAACGCTGCTCGGTGTCGTACACGTAAGCAACACCGCCACTCATGCCTGCTGCAAAGTTACGACCGGTACGTCCGAGTACCGCCACCCTGCCGCCAGTCATATATTCGCAGCCGTGGTCACCAACACCTTCCACTACCGCTGTAGCACCGCTGTTTCTGACACAGAAACGTTCGGCGGCAATACCACGTAAGTAGATTTCACCACTGGTGGCACCGTACAACACCACGTTGCCCGCAATAATATTCTGCTCGGCAACAAATTTGCTCTTGCGCGGCGGATAAACGATCACCTTGCCGCCCGACAAGCCTTTGCCAATAAAGTCGTTGGCATCGCCTTCGACTTCAAGTGTTATACCTTTGGCAAGCCACGCCCCGAAACTCTGCCCGGCACTGCCGGTAAACTTGAAGTGAATGGTATCTTCTTCAAGCATTTGCGGTCCGACGTCACGGATAACCCGGTTAGACAACAGCGCACCCACCACACGGTTGGTGTTGATCACCGGCATTTCATGGTAGACCTTTTCACCGTTGTTCAGTGCAGGCGCTGCAAGCGCAATCAGGCGGTTGTCTATGGCTTTGTCGAGGCCGTGATCCTGCTGGTGAATCTGATAGGCACCAAGGAACGACTCAGGCTCCTGCGCCTTTGTCAGTACCAGCGATAAATCCACACCGCGTGACTTCCAGTGCTGTACTGCACTTTCGGTTTTGAGTGCATCGACACGACCAACCATTTCATTAAGTGTTTTAAAGCCGAGCTTCGCCATGATCATGCGCAACTCTTTGGCGACCATAAAGAGATAGTTGGTCACGTGCTCGGGCTGGCCTGCAAATTTCTTGCGAAGCTCAGGGTCTTGTGTGGCAATACCTACCGGACAGGTATTCAAATGACACTTGCGCATCATAATACAACCCACAGCAATTAACGGTGCAGTGGCCAGACCAAACTCTTCGGCCCCCAGCAGTGCTGCAATTGCTACATCACGACCGGTCTTGATCTGACCGTCTGTTTGCAACACCACTCTGGAACGCAGATTATTAAGCACCAGCGTCTGGTGAGTTTCTGCAATGCCAAGCTCCCATGGCACACCGGCATGCTTAATAGAGGTAAGCGGTGATGCGCCGGTGCCGCCGCTGTCGCCGGCAATCACCAGGTGATCGGCTTTGGCTTTTACAACGCCTGCGGCAACGGTACCAACGCCGACTTCGGCGCCGAGCTTGACACTTATTCTGGCTTTCGGGTTGGCGTTTTTCAGATCGTGGATCAGTTGCGCCATATCTTCGATAGAGTAGATATCGTGATGCGGTGGCGGACTGATTAAACCAACACCGGGTGTGGAATGACGCAGCCTGGCAATGTAGTCATCAACTTTGCCGCCAGGCAGCTCTCCACCTTCACCGGGCTTGGCACCCTGAATAATTTTAATCTGCAGTTCGTCGGCGTTACTCAAATAATTGATAGTGACACCGAATCGACCACTGGCCACCTGCTTAATGGCAGAACGCTTTGAGTCACCATTGGGCAATGGCTTGAAGCGCTCGGCATCTTCACCGCCTTCACCGGTATTCGATTTACCGCCAATACGATTCATTGCCACAGCCAGTGTTTCATGGGCTTCAGCGCTTATGCTGCCAAAACTCATGGCACCAGTGGCAAAACGTTTTACGATTTCCGCCGCAGGCTCTACTTCTTCAAGATCAACTTCACCGCCATTCACATCGTAGTTGAAATCGAGCAGTCCACGCAGGGTTGCATTGCGGGTATTTTGCTCGTTGGATTGTTTGGCAAATTTCCAGTAAGCGTCTTCACTGTTGGTTCTGGAAGCAACCTGCAGGTTGGCAATAGCCGCAGGCTCCCACATATGCGTACGACCGTGACGGCGCCAGTGAAAATCACCCGGATTAGGCAATACGGTAACGTTATCTTCAAACGCCAGGCGATGACGGCGCTGCATCTCTTCGGCAAGCACCGAGAGATCAACACCACGAACGCGGCTTGCTGTGCCAACAAACGCCAGATCAACCACTTCGGTATCGAGGCCGACGATCTCAAAAATCTGCGCACCCTTGTATGACTGCAGCGTACTGATACCCATCTTACCCATGACCTTGAGCATGCCTTTACCAACCGCTTTGCGATAGATGGTTTCGATATCTTCGGCAGACTGTATGTGCGCAACGTCGTTGAGCTGCCCCTGCTCGCGTGCATTCCAAAGCGACTCGAACGCAAGATAAGGATTAATGGCATCTACACCATAACCCACCAGCAGACAATGATGATGCACTTCACGCGCTTCACCGGTTTCAAGCACCAAACCAATTTGTGAACGCTCGGAACGCGCAACCAGATGATGGTGGACCGCACCAACGGCAAGCAGTGAGCTGACCGGCACGCGCGATTCACTAACGTTTCTGTCAGACAGCACAATCAGGCTGTAACCTTCTGCGATTGCTTCACTGGCTTCTCCGCACATTCTTGCAAGCGTATTCTTTAAGCCTTCTTTACCAGAGTCACAAGGGAAAGTGATATCAATGGTTTTGGTACGCCAGCCGCGGTGATCGAGTTGCTTAATAGAAGCCAGCTCTGCATTGGTAATAATCGGGTGCGGCATATGCAAACGGTTGGCATGTTCAGGTGTGGCCTCAAGCACATTGCGCTCGGGCCCGATAAAACATTCCAGCGCCATAATGACTTCTTCACGAATCGCATCGATTGCAGGGTTGGTTACCTGGGCAAACCGTTGCTTGAAGTAGTCATACAGCATGCGGGGTTTGTCAGACATCACAGCCAGTGATGCATCGTTGCCCATTGAACCCAGCGGATCACGAATTTCCCTGACCAGTGGTAACAACATAAACTGCATGGTTTCGGTGGTAAAACCAAACGCTTTCATGCGAGTAGTTAGCGTTTCAGCGTTTAGCGCTTCACCAGCAGCGGCTGGAAGTTCAGCCAGAGAGATCTTTTGATCTTTAATCCACGAATCATACGGCGCACGCCCGGCAATACTTTCTTTGAGCTCTTCATCGGGGATCATTCGTCCCGCTTCAAAGTCGATTAAAAACATTCGGCCGGGCTGTAAACGACCTTTCTCTATGACGGTAGACGGGTCTATGTCTACCACGCCAACTTCTGATGCCATAATGCACTTATCGTCAGATGTGATGTAGTAACGAGAAGGGCGTAAGCCGTTTCTGTCGAGTACCGCACCTATCACCTGACCGTCGGTAAACGCTATGGAAGCCGGACCATCCCAGGGCTCCATAAAGCACGAGTGGTATTCATAAAACGCCTTTTTACTTGCCGACATGGTCTTATGGTTTTGCCATGCTTCAGGAATCATCATCATGACGGAGTCCTGCAGCTTGCGGCCGTTCATCAACAGAAACTCGAGCATGTTGTCGAAAGAACCGGAGTCCGAGCAATCAGGTTCAATTACCGGGAACAGCTTGTTGATGTCACTGCCAAAGACATCGCTCTTTGCCTGTGACTGCCTTGAGTTCATTGAATTGACATTGCCCAGTAACGTATTAATTTCACCGTTATGGCTCATGAAGCGGTTTGGCTGTGCACGGTCCCATGAAGGGAACGTGTTGGTGCTAAAGCGTGAATGCACCATGGCAAAGTGACTTTCGAAGCGAACGTCCTGCAGGTCTTTATAAAACTGAAACAACTGCAGCGGTGTGACCATGCCTTTGTAAACGATAACGCGAGACGACAGCGAGCACACGTAAAACACATCGTCTGCAGGCACCACACCTTCGCTTCTGATAAGCGATGTTGCATGCTTTCGAATCAGATAGAGCGCACGCTCGAGTTCATCACCGGTTTTACCTGCGGCAGAAATAAAAACATGCCTGAACGACGGCATTGCACTGCGTGCTGCGTTACCGAGGTCGGCTCCTTCAACGTCGGTATCAACGTCGCGCCAGCCAATTACTTCTGCACCTGAATCAGATGCCACCTGTTCCATAATTTCAATGCAGCGTTCGCGAGCTTCTGCGTCAACAGGCAAAAACACAATACCGGCGCCGTAAGAACCCTGCTCCGGCAGCGACTTGTTCAATTCAGCTGCAAAAGCCGAAAACAACTGATGTGGAATTCCGGTCATGATGCCGGCACCGTCGCCGGTGTTGGTTTCAAACCCAACGCCACCACGGTGCTCCATGGCACAGTTCATTTGATGCGCGTCACGCACAATCTGATTACTTGCACGGCCTTTGATGTCACAAACGAAGCCGACGCCACAACTGTCTTTTTCGAGGTCAGGGTCGTAGAGGCCGCTCTTCGGCGGCAGCCGTGTTGTCATCTATTATTCTCCGTGCCTGAAGCGAGAGTCCGTCGTGCCGCCTGTGACGGGCACGCCGGGAACGTGTTGGGTTTACTGCAGTGAGAACGTCACTTTGTCTGTACTGCGCGTCTGTAACCGCCGCGAATTTGTATTCGCTGTGGTCATGCCGACTTTACTCAGTACGAGTTGAGGCGCGAGATGGATGCAAACTGCGTATTCGTCTGCGAGCGCTGTAGCAGCACTCTTTATATTTCTGCCCTCACACCGTTGGTTAAATTTATAGTAATTTACTGCGCAGATCAATCATCAAACGCCGTTGTGACGACAATCGTTTTCGGTGTTTTAGCGAAGTTGTACGCACATTCACAACAATTTCATCAAGATAACAACAAATTGGTACTGTCATCGACGGCCATCTGCGGTATCCACCACTCGCGTCCACGAACCGTGTTGACGTATTCGGGCCACCTAAAGTGGATAGGCGGCGGATAGTCACACAAGGGTGCGACCCACTGGTCGCCACCGATACCGCCACCTGTTCGTGTATCAAACTCTTTACGAGCAGCTTGTCGTGCCGTGTTGTCCTGCAGCATTCTCAACGCACTTAGTGCCAGCACTTTGGAAGCGGTGAGTACCATCGGATCAATCGTTTCAGGAATTCCACCGAGTGCGTTCATTACCCACGCAGGATAGTGAAACCCGTGCGGAGCCCGCAGTGCAGGACGCGCGATATAAAAACGCGCTGTCGGGGCATGCCATGTCATGTCGGTGTAGTCATCCGACGTTGAGTTGAGCTGCCATTCGGGAAGATCGTGACGCAAAATTGATTCAGCCTGCTGCGGTTCAATCAATTGTTCGCAGGCTTTAAGAAACGGTTCAGGCATAGGAGTCAGCCCGACATTTTGTTGTACTTGTCGGGCAATGCTAACAGCCGATTCATCCCATACCGGCGCGCCAACTTCCTGCAGGTGTTGCCAGACCACCTCTGCCATGGCGTGATTGGCCAGCCCGTGGCGGCTTTTACTTACCCAGTGTCGCTCAACGCGACAACCGCTGAGCATAGCGGCGGCTTTAGCATTGCGGTCGAGCGCTGCGGTCACCTGCTCTGCCATCTCTATGGCCGGCACGCGGATCATGTATTGTACTTCGGCAAGTTCCGCAGGCAGGTTATCTGCGGTGGCCTGGCCGGCCGTTAGAATAGCCTACGAAACCGACCACCCGCCGGTGTGCGGCAGCATCGATTCACG
>CAYZVB010000063.1:0-4573 GCA_964481315.1 uncultured Granulosicoccaceae bacterium | reverse complement strand
GTGCTTTACTTGTTTGATACATGGTCATTAGTGCATCGTTCGCCCCCGGTGCACGAACCGCGCTGTGCGACTGCGGTATGGGTGCCGCTCCGTCGCTTTGCAGCCACGCTTCCGGTTCGTCACAAACAAAACGGTAAATCATTGAATACGCCGCACCACAGTGGGTATTCCACCGCACCGTGTTGCACATGGGCATCATGTAAAACGGGTGGAAGCTCAGCATTGCATCAAGACCATCGTAGTACCCGGCCGCCGCATGCACAGGTTTCGACCCGCGTACTTTCTCTGCAGGCTCACCGGTGAAACGCAGAGTGCCTGCAATACCGAAATGCTTCATCGCAGCCTGCGTTGCCAGCAAAGCGCCCAGACCGGCCATACCCAACCCCGAGTGCGGATCAGTATGACCACCGGCTGAGTAATGCAGGCCTTCTCTTGGCGCACGGTACGGAACGGGGGCCTGACAGTTGCCCGGTACGCCGTCGTATTCCGCATACATGCCGATTTCAGGGCCGGCACCATTAGACCACTGTGCACAAAACGCTGTCGGCATACCTGCTGAACCTTCTTCAACACTAAACCCGTGTGCGCGGAGTTGATTCACGTACCAGTCACAGGACTGATACTCGCGCCAAGCCGTTTCACCGAAGCTGAATATGCGGGCAGTCCATGCCGACAAATCTTCTGCAATAGACTCGATATGTTTACAGGCAAATTGCGATACTGCGTTCAATTGCGCATCTCAGTAGTTAAACTCATGGCGGTAACGTTTGACTCGATCATAAAGTTACCGCAATGATCAGTACAGACCTTGTTCAATATACAATGGTGCCTCTCACCTCGCTGTTTCATCATACCCGCTCAGGTTTACTGACTGCACTTATGTCTATTCAATTCGAACCCGTCGCAACGATACGTTCCTGCTATACACAGCGATTCGGTATTCCGCGGCAGGCCGGACTGGCTCCCTCGGCACAGGCAACCATTGTGTTCGACAACAACGACAATAATTTGCTATCGATTCGCGGGCTTGAAGCGTTTTCACACTTGTGGGTGATATTTCTTTTTCATAAGCAGCACTACGCGACCGCCAAACCGCTGGTGCAACCACCGCGACTGGGAGGCAAAAAAAGTGTCGGGGTATTTGCAACCAGAAGCCCGAACCGTCCCAACCCGGTCGGGTTAAGCTGTGTAGCATTGCATGAAATTGAACAGACAGAATCAGAGCTTCGGCTTCATATCAGTGGCGGTGACTTTCTCGATGAAACACCGGTGATCGACATTAAACCCTATGTCGCTTTTGCCGATGCCATCGACAACGCCACCAGTGCATGGGCCGAGCCGATCACCACTCGATTACCTGTACAATGGAACTTTGCCGCGCAAGAGTCATTACTGAATCTTTGCAATGAAGATAATCAACCGGCTCCGGCTACGCGCCGCGTAATCGAAGAAACCATTGCACTTGATCCGCGCCCGGGCTACGAAAGAAACAAGGACGGAAAAGAAAACCAGCAGTGGCACATGCGTATCTATGACTATGATATTTCGTTTGGCGTGAGCGATGGAACCGCACACATTCAGCGGGTTATACGATACAGCAACCCCGGACAATAGCCTTCGCGTTATTACGTTGCGTTGTGATTACCGCCACGCAGCTCAACAGCCATTCCCTGATAAATCACGGCAAGCAATATAATGCAGCCACCAAGTAACGTTAACGCGTGCGGCACTTCGTTAACAAACCACCACACCCATATTGGTGCCAATGCGGTTTCACTTAGCGCCAGAAGTGGTACCTGAGCTGCAGGAACACTGCGGGAAGCAAGCGTAATTAATATAAAGCCAAGACCGATTTGCGCACTGCCCATAAAGCAGGAAAGCAATATATCCCAACCTGAAATAGAGTAACTCTGCACAAAGGGAACACAGAACAAGGCGGCCAGCAACCCTGCCAGCGCTGTAGCGGCAATGACATCCCGTTGTCCGGCAGCGCGTAACACAACCACCATGACAGAGAAGGAAAGCACAGCCAGAAATGCATACACATAGCCTTTGATATTGTCAACTCCCAGACTGCCCGACACCATGACTAACACCCCGGCTATTGCCACAGCCATCGCCGCCCAGGTTCGTTTGTGCACACGCTCACGCAACACCAGTAAGCCCAGTACCGCTGTCATAAAAGGCCCGGTACTCAACATGAGCACCGTGTTAGCCACCAGTGTATTGAACAAACTCAGCACATAAAAAATAAAACCGGCAGCAAGCGCCACCGAAGCCAGGTAGTCTACCGGTCGAAGCGCGCGAAAGGACGGTATTACTGTTCCGCGGTTACGCACCGCGATAAATACCACCACCGTGAAAAAGAACGACAGTGAACGATAGAACAACACCTGCCATGCATCCGCCGCTTCGATCTGCCGAACAACCAATCCGGCTCCACTCAGGCAAACACCGGCAAGCACAGCGTAAACAACACCACGCAAATAAGGCTGCATATCAAGTCGGCGCTACCGCAAGTGAACTTCGCAATACCTGCACAACATGCTGTGCGCCTCTGGTTGTGCAGTCTGCGATTTGATGACGGCACGATGTACCGTCGGCAACAATGATGGTGTCGGTGGCACTGGATTCTATTGCAGGTACCAGATCAAGCGCTGCCATTTGGCGGGAAACGGATTCTGTTTCTTTATGATAACCAAATGATCCGGCCATACCACAACACCCTGAATCAATCATTTCAACTTTGGTATCAGGCAGCATATTCAGTGTTTGCAAGACAGTGTCCATGAGATCAAAAGACTTCTGATGGCAATGACCGTGTACCTTGATAGCCGCCCCCGGACTTTTTAATGGCGGCGGTGTTAGAGACCCGCTGTCAAGCTCTCGTGCGATAAATTCCTCAAACAAAAACGCATTCTGCGACACTGTTTTAGCCTGACTGTTATCGAGTAGTGCCAGGTGTTCGTCACGCAACGTGAGCAAACAACTGGGCTCAAGCCCGACCACAGGAATGCCTTTACTCACATAGTCGTACAGATGTGTACAGACTTGTTGTGCCAGCTCACGCGCCTTTTCAACATTGCCTGTCGACAAATAGGTTCGACCACAGCACAGTGGCTTTTTCTGCGCAGCACCCGCGATATGTACCTGATAACCGAATGCCACAAGCACCTCGATGGCAGCGGCAAGATTATCGGATTCAAACCAGGTATTGAATGTATCAGCAAACAGGACTACCAGTTTCCCCTGCCCGTACGGGCCAGCTGCTTTAAATCGGTTGCGTTGAAATTCAGGCAGTTTTCTGCCTGCCGAAAACCCGGTAGCACTTTCGAACGCGCGGGCTACCCACTGGCTCTTGTTACGCAGATTGGCAAGCGTTGAAAAGCGCGATGCCATCGGTGCATAGGCAGGCAGCTGTGACACCAGTTTTTCGTGAAGTGACGGGTTGCTATTTCTGGCCGCAAGCACCTCGACTTTCATTTTCGCCATGTCAACACCGGTCGGACATTCGCGCCGGCATGCCTTGCACGACACACACAGCTTCATGGTCTGATACATTTCATCGGACGCCAGCGCGTTTTCCCCGAGCTGACCTGACAGCGCCAGACGCAGTGTATTTGCCCTGCCCCGGGTAACATCTTTTTCGTTGCGCGTTACTCTATAAGACGGGCACATAGCGCCACCTTTTAGCTTTCGACAAGCGCCATTGTTGTTACACATTTCAACAGCCCCCTGAAAGCCGGATTTACTATCGCCCCAGTCAAGCCAGTTAAGACGGCTTTCGATTTGTTGTGGCTTATAGTCCTGGTGGTAACGCAACAGCGATCGATCATTCATGCGCGGCGCATCGACGATTTTACCGGGGTTAAGCACTCCGTCCGGGTCAAAGCGGTTTTTTACCTGCCTGAACGCTTCGACAATTTCACTGCCAAACATTTTTTCGTGAAACTCGGAACGCGAGATACCATCGCCATGCTCACCTGAATGAGAGCCTTTGTACTTAAGCACCAGATCGAACGCTTCCTCGGCTATAGCGCGCATATCACTGGTGTCTTTTTCAAGTTTTAAGTTAAGTACCGGTCTCACATGCAGACAGCCAACTGATGCATGTGCATACCAGGTGCCTTCGGTGTTGTACTTATGGAATATTTCAGTCAGGCCTGCGGTGTATTCAGCCAGATCTTTCAGTTCTACTGCACAGTCTTCAACGAATGACACCGGCTTGCCCTGTGTTTTCATTGACATCATGATGTTTAAACCGGCCTTGCGTACTTCTGCAATCGCTTTCTGTAAGGCCGGTTCCACTGCTTCTACAACACCTCCGGTTTGTTCACCCTGCCAGGTAAAACCCAGTGATGCCATGCATTCATCAAGCAGCTTTAAGTGGCGTATATTTTCAGACTGATCATCAAAGGCAAACTCAACAATCAGCACCGCTGCAGGATTACCGCGAATAAACTGCTCTACCGCAGGTCGAAAAATGTCGATATCGCGCGCCAGCTCGATCATAGTGCTGTCGACGAGTTCAACCGCCGTTGGCGACAGTTTCACCAGATGCTGTGCCGCATCC
>CAYZVB010000062.1:11940-19599 GCA_964481315.1 uncultured Granulosicoccaceae bacterium | reverse complement strand
CTTCACGTCCTCCGAAATCCCAGTATGTCTAAGCCAATGCACAGTAGCTGTCTTTAACTCGTCTGCTTCGGCAGCGAGTCCGTCACCCATCATTGTTTCGAGTGCAACATCGAAACAGCTCTGTACAATTAGTCTTACCTGTCGCGTGCTGGTAAGTGGTCCGTTGCCACGCAATTTAGGTACTAAGCAGCTTTGCTCATTGGGCAGTGGAAGAGGGGAGAGATCACGCGCTTTTCGATAACGCTTTAAAGCCCCTAACATGTCGTTACTAACAGTAATAGACCTGTCTTTATTTCCTTTTCCTGTAACATTGAACCACCAGTTCCCGTCCTGATCCTTCTGGAAGTCACCCATCACTGGTGCAGAACGTTCATCTGAAACCAGTTCTGATATTCTAAGATACATGGCGAAAAGACATGTCATCACAAATAGAGTCCGTTCATGTTCTGTGGGTGAATCGGTGGCCATTTTTTCAGCAGTTTGAAAAACGTAGTCCCATTGCAATGGACTTAGACGGCGAACCGGAGGATCGTTTTGGTTAGTTTTTAAGAATTTGCTTTTCTGTCTTATCTTCTTCACCGGATTACTTTCTACCAGTTGTTCTTCATACAGATATTGATAAAACGACGATAGGCAGGTAAAAATAGCCTTAACGCTTGCTTGTGAAGGCTTGTACTGTTTTTTGTCTAAGTGGACGGAATCACTATGTTTGGGTTGTTTAAGCACGAATGGTCGCCAGTCTTTGTTCGGCGACCTAAATCCGTTTTTGTCAATAAAGCGAGATACGTTTTTTATCCCAATCCAAGATACAGGTGGTGATATACAAAACCTTAAAAACAGTTCGATATCGGTTCGGGTCAAATCGAATAGGGAAGTCGATTGGATATGCCAAGTCCATTGGAGTAATCGTTCTAACTCTCGACGGTAAGCATTTACGGTTGGTGTGCTGCCATCGTAGCCGGCGAGGAAAGTATAAACCGCACGCAATTCCACATCCTTAGAGCGGTCGCTCGACTTGGACGAACCCAATGACTCCAGATCAAAGTTCGAGTCAAGAATTGGTGATGGTTTGTATCTTTTACCGCTTTTTCTCATAACGCTAATAGTAGCGCTTTCAGGATCCTGTTATTATTACCGATATTGATAAATATCGGAAATAATGAGTGTCTACCCCCCCCCCGCCATTTGAGTGAATTGACTAATTTCGTGACTAACGTGTGCTAATAATATTTCAGCTGGGCAGATCTCACTGAGAATCAATTAGTAGCATAGAGAGATATACATATGACAAGCTTAGCAGTTAAAGTTGGTTGGTTACCGATTGCCGAAACGATATTTACGGTAGTAGATAAGATACAAAATCTGAATTCTTTGAATGATGCCCGCACCAGAAGTATCTTCCTCAAAGAGCGGCAGTATCAGAGTTGCAAATCCAGAGGCGACTACCTGTTACCAAAAAGCTCGTTTGATTTTCATTCAATTACATCTAAAACAGGGTGGAATAGAAGTGTTCTACAACTGTCTTTCACTGATACTTTTCCGATTTTGTGTAGAAAATTATGGCACGACAGATTACGAGTGTGTTCTGAGTGTTACTCACATGGAGTGCACCTCATTTTCCACCAATCCTCTCATTGGGACAGGTGTCCTATTCACTCAACCGAATTACGAGATACTTGCCTATACTGCCAAACACCGCTCGGTCCTTATGGACTGAGGCGATCAAATCACACTCTTGGCTGTATGAAATGTGGTTACAACCCATTTCTAACACCAGAGTACTGGATTGATGATCGTATTGAACAAACGAAACCATTCCTGCTGGCGTCTTACGTAAAGTGGATTAGTAACATTGATAATTATTTTTCTCGTAGTGAATCTAACCACAATAGAAGTAGGAACAAATACCTATGGATAAGTAGCCCAGATAGAGCTGTACTCTCTAGTTATAACCATTTGATACCCGGACCAACTTGGCTAAGTGAGTCATTAACGGGCTGCAAGAACCTAAAGCTAACTAACCATCCAATAACGAACCAAAATTTTCAAAGAAAGCATCGTCACACTATCGAAGCTACAAACATGCAATTTGGACCACCCAGGGCGTCTCTTAGGCTCGACGGATTGAAAACTGAATATAAAGAAGTTGATATAGATGAAGTTAAAGCTAAAATTCGCAGTAATGAAGAAATACTTACGAGGCTTATATGCGAAGCTCAAGAGCGTATTTTCCTTGTTCTATCACAATCAAGCCGATGTGCGACAAAAGTGAATGATCTAAAAGGCCATGCCTGTATAAAATATGACTACGAACGGTTCCAGAGCCGCATCGTTGCACTACAGACCCCCAGTCAATTCAATAGTTTTTGGCAGGATTGGTTACATGAACCAGGACGTCATTTTAGGATAAAGTACAACGAATATTCAGACACACACAAGGCAATAAACGTAAACGAAACAGCCACCATCTTGATGACACGTATCTGGATTAGAGCAATGTTCTTAGCGATGGCTAAACAACATTTTTCCGCTAAAACAGATAATCTTCAAATGCCTATATTCGGGCTTCACCAAAATGTAGAGAAAGAGATCTCCTTTCGGGTTGTAAGTCAAAAAATATCACTACGCAAAATTCTCGAGAATAGGGTTTGTACTGATCGCTAAACGGGACCAACCACACGCATCAACACAAAAACAAATTTCCGCGCAACATAACTATTCCTATTTAGTGGGTTAATCTCATTTTTAGGGCGTGTATTTCTCGCTGCAGGACAGTTTTAGTCCTGTATCGGGATACTCTAGGCAACTGAACACAAATAGAAAGCAGTCTATAGCTGAGGAGCAACATGGCACGTAAGCAGCTCGATCATTCATCGGTTTGTCATGTTAGTTTCCATAAATCTCCGCCACGCTAAGACCGGATTGTATTTTGGCCCAGCAGCGAGAGATAGTACTCCAGCATCAGTGACCCAATCAAAAGCGCTGTACCTATAATGGGATTTCTCAACCTTGGTACCAACTTTATTCCTGAGGTGACCACTTTAATCCCGCGATGGTCCTTTCTTTACTAGGAATCACAGTACCAAGCTAGAGTTAAGTGCCTGTACACCTCAATATATCATTTAACATAATATATATTATGCGCATATTAATGCTGGGTTTGACTGGTACAGTATTTACGCTGGTTGTGTCGGCATCTGTAGCCTATCTTCAAAGTCTACACCAATAATAATTCACCGCTCGCAAAGTATGCATGACGACAACGATACCCAGATCGTGAACATTCTGGGTGTTTCTCCCCGTACTGCGCGGTATTGGCGTCGGTACGGTTTCCCGCACTACGCCACTGAAAGATTATCTTCAGCAAGAGTCGCCACAACTCGGCAAGTACTACCAGTGAGCCGTTCTCATCTCGTTTTTCAGACGGTCTGCCCGAATCGCTCGATTAACGCTTCGTCGACACACGGGATATTGGTGTAGACCTTGATCTCTGGCTTTCCGGCATACAAGCAGCTTTCGTGTCGGTGAATTCGCCGTCAGACATCTGATTGAGTGTAAGTTTCATCATTAACTGGTATTTGGTAAATCTGTTGATTGGTGTTGGGTTAACTCAGGCAGATGTTAATTCTTCATACAGTGCCGGGACTATTTCAATTCCCGCCTCCGCAGTATGCTGCCGTGCACGGTACCGACGCTCTGATGGCTTGCTTTTTTCGAGCTTCGGTACAATAACGTGCTTAATGACTGCGTGTGATTTTCCGGCCCCGGGTAATCCGGTATATGCAGATGATATTCACTCTGTACGTTTCCAAATTGGTAACTTAGCCCTGATATATTGAAAGCACGGGACTGTGGCGGGCATTATTTTTGGTGTTTTAGCCGATTATGGGTATTCGCCGGATCAGAAATCGGATGTCGTTTGAACCCATGATGATTGATGGCGATCCATGTGGCAGTACGTACCGGCTCGCGAAGCACCAGCCAACCCAGTACTGCCGCCATAAACGGTGCTGTGGCAAACAGCAGCATGGCGTTGGCAACTGAAGCGGACTGGATAGCGTAGATTCCACCGGCGTATGCGGCGACCAGTGACAGCCCTGCGATGACGGCAGGAAACCCGACACGTCGAATTTGTGTGAACGGGCTTTCGCGTGAGCGAATGCGGATAACCACATAAAGAAACAGGGAAAGACTGACTGACCGGTACAGCAGTATTTGCCACACCACGGCTTCTTCTATCAGCCGGATACCCAGCCCGACGGTTGACCAAAGCACACCGGCTGCAAAAACAAACAGCACACCATACCCGCGCGTTTCAGTAGTCGTTGTAGATTGACGGTCAGTCACATCAGAATTTCTGTAAACAGGATCAACCGCAGACTAGCGGGTGCGGGGCCTGTATGTACGCTTGTTAACGACTGAATTGCTTCAAAAAACGCTGCCCCTGCCCCACCATTTTGTTTTAGTCGTGAAAATCCATCTGACAGACTTTGTCCGGAGTGTTCGGCGGAACCAAAGAACAGCCGCGGTTGTCGGTACTAAGAGATATTGAAAAACGTATAGCGCGTTACCATCAGGCGTGTGGTTTCTAATGATACTTCGCGGCGCGACAACGGTACTCTAAACAACTCAACGCCTGTTCATGAGAGGAGCTACTGTCGCTCCAATACATCAATCACAATAATTTCAGTTCTAAGTCCGTCTACATTAAAAGGCGGAATGATAACCGTGCCAGTGCGCCTTGGCTGCAGCCTGACTTGAGCATGAAACTCCCGACCGTCCCGGCTTTCCTTTACTTCAGTGCCGGTGATTTGAAAGTCCTGCCACAGGCTTGACGTGTCCGGCATTGCAGAGATACCGCCACCGGTGATATGCAGTACCAGTGATTCCCCCTCCACCACAGTCGCTCTGTCGACCTGACTATTTAATACCGCCGGGCCGCGCTGGCTGAAGGTGTTGCCGGCAGTTACTGTTAACGTCTCTGTTATAGAATTTCCAGTATCAACCACGCCGGTTGTAAAGATCCACAGCGCGAGTACCGCTGCAAATCCACCAACAGCAACGGACGCAATAATTCGATACCGACGTCGGGCTGCAGCAGGTTGTCTCCAGCGCACGTTTGGACGTGTTCGCTTTCTGCGCACAGGCGGGTACTGCGGGCGAGTCTGTTCCGGCAGCGGGTCTCCGGAGGCACGCCTAATTTCCGCGAACGAAATATCGTGCTTTTCCATCAGCGCTTTCAATCGTCTGTCGGCGATTTCGGCCTCTGCGGGAGAACCGGTATCTTTGGCCATCGCCAGTAGCTTACCTGCCCGCTCGATGAGTTTGTTTCTATCCAATTGCTACTTCGCGTTTTTACTTATATTGTATTGTCGCTCTTTGGTATAGCTTACCTGCTTTGTATACAATGCGTCGTGCTGTGTGTTTTATAGTGATCAGTTGTATTGAATTACCCGGAACCCAGATCTTTGGCGCTCGATGCCGGACCGTCCTCAATGACTCACGAGGACGGATCGATCACCAGTCGCTGCAGGGCATCGACAGTATGTTGTGCTCTGGCACGTAAACCCTGATCGTCTGCGCTGCTCACCGGGTGCTCTATAACAGCAAATTCATATTCCGGTAAACCAAGCACCTGACTCATGAGTTCGGCTGCACTGACAAAGTTTTCTGTCATCACACCGACCGCCGGTGTGCCTTGACGTTCTGAAGCGATTGCGTCATGCAAACTGCACGACGAACAACTGCCTCAGTCGCCAATACCGGTGATAGCCACATCCCAGTTGGCGGCTTCTTCAATGATGTGGCGTTCGGCCGGTGCGCTATAGTTGGACTTGCGCCTTACCACCACTGAAGCAACTTCACACTGTTCGATTAGCTGCTGTTCAAGGTGTGCAAAGAAACCTTTTGTGCCTTCTTTGCCGTTTGATATAAACCCGACAGTTGCTCCTTTCAGGGACTTCAGTCTTGGCGCTGGCTGAAATTCCTCCGGTGCCAGCTCACTGGTTGGATTGAGTACGGTATAGGTCATTGGTTCTCCAAATGAACACTGAGTAGACAACGTTTAAAGCATGTTTGTTGGCTTAGCATGAAAGACAAACACCCACTGCTGAGGTAACCGCACGACTCTTTGGTCCGAGCCACGGAGGTATGACGGCACCAAATCCACCAGCCGGTCCACCGGCAGCAATCACCAGTAAATCATCGGGTGAAGACAATGCCGCGTACTCGGTATCTCCGCGATCACGAACTACCGCACCTGTACCCACATCTGCCCATTCACGTCGATGCATGCGTGCGCGCTGATAGACAAATTCTGCAATGTCGGTTTTGTTCCAGCCGGCAGCCTGCAGGTGTTCACGATGTTGTGGCGCAATAACAATGGCATAGTTGCCGGACCAGATTGAATAGTGCCGCATGTTGGCGCGAATCTCAGCGGCATAGGTTTCGAGAATTTCTTCAGGCGTTGTGGTCCACTCGTTCATGATCTGCCGTGGTGCACCTGCGGCCATCACGGTGACCGCCGACGCGCCTTCAGGAATGCCGCGCTGTTGTGCCAGCGGCTGCCAGTCACTGCCCTCTTCGTCTTCAGCTACACAAAAGCTGAGTTTACCGGGATGCCCCAGCGTCGATCGATCTACCCCGCCCGGCCTGACGTCGAGTATGTTAATTAAACCAAGGCGTATTGCGCGACCGATAACAGCTGTTGCGCGGTCGCTGCCACCCAGTGCACTGAAGGTACCGGATGCACCGATCTCCAGTCGAACATCGCCGTTGATTATCATAAGTACCGCGCAGCCACCGGTGCTGGAGGTCGCGCCATGCAGCAGAAATTCCGATTCCAGCATGGCTGTCCAGGCACAGGCGACCAGGGGAAAATGCATGGGTAAACAGCCGGCCATGACTGCATTAACGGCGATTTTCTCTGCAGTGACCGGTCGCCCGCGTACCGGCTCGATGCCAATGAGTTGATCGGGTGGTGTTAATGCCCAGTCCAGACAAGCACTCACCGCCTCTGGTGTTGGCGGCACAATCGGCAGCCCGTCAGACCACCCACGACTATGGTAGAGCTCCTGGAGTGCGGCAATATCACTGACTTCGAGCTGCTCTGACGTGAGCCTCTGTGTCATTGTGCCGGCTGGATCTGCGGGCATGGATGATCCTTTACTCAATTGTTTAGCTCAATCTACCAGCTGTTGGCAATATCATCCAATGCAGAACTTTCCGCTGCCCGATTAAAGACAACCGGCGGGGCGATGGACTTGCCTTGCTTAGTATTCGGGAAGCTGGTCGGCGACTTTGCAGAAGTGTTGTATGCTGTGATGCATAACACCGGCGACCTGCAGCGCATTCGTGTCTGTTCTGGCAGCCATATCCACCCGTGTCCATAAGGATTCTGCCATGCGGGAAATTGTCACAGCCGCACTGCAAATGGGGCCCATACAAAAAGCAGACAGTCGTGCCGACGTGGTCGCACGCATGATTGCTTTGCTTGAACAGGCCCATCAGGCCGGTGCGGGCTTTGCGGTATTTCCAGAACTCGCACTTACCACCTTTTTTCCACGCTGGTACATGGAAGATCAAACAGACGTTGATAGCTGGTTTGAAGCGCAGATGCCGGGGCCGGATACTGCAGCTCTGTTTAATCGTGCACGTGAA
>CAYZVB010000062.1:8201-11930 GCA_964481315.1 uncultured Granulosicoccaceae bacterium | reverse complement strand
GAGTTTTGGCTATGCCGAGCTAACACCCTCAGGGCAACACTTTAATACCTCTATTCTGACTGACCGTGAAGGCGCTATCATCGGCAAGTACCGTAAAATTCATTTACCCGGTCATTCAGAGTACGACAAAGAGCGAGGGTTCCAGCATTTAGAGAAGCGCTATTTCCTGCCCGGCGATCTCGGCTTTCCGGTGTGGCACAATCTCGGTGGCATTATGGGTATGCTGATATGCAACGACCGACGCTGGCCCGAGGCGTATCGGGTCATGGGATTGCAGGGCGTTGAAATGGTGACGCTCGGCTTTAATACACCGTCGGTTAATTCTCAGATGGGTGATGAAGGACCACAGGACCGTTTGTTTCACCATCGCCTTAGCTGTCAGTCCGGTGCCTACCAAAATGCGACCTGGGTGGTTGCGGTAGCCAAGGCAGGTATTGAAGACGGACATCCGATGATTGGCGGATCACTGATCATTGATCCGAATGGCAAAATCGTTGCCGAAACCGCCACCGAAGCTGATGAAATGATTATCCATGCCTGCGACCTGGATGCATGCAACTTCGGTAAGACGACAATTTTCGATTTTAAACGTCATCGCCGTACTGAGCACTACGGATTAATTACCGAACGCACCGGTGCCCGACCACCGGCAGTCTGATACCTTTGGTTTACACCGGGCTGTGGCGTTAAACACACCTTGTATTTTTACCTTGTCGAAGTGCTGGTTGTTTTAGCACAAGGCGTTTCTATTTGACCGTGTATACTTTGAGGCGACCGGATAACTATCACGAAGCAACTTAATGAAACTGACTGAAAGTGCTGCAGGGGTTTACATCATCTCTGCCACCCCGTTCACTGACAACGGAGAGATTGATTACAACAGCGCCGACAGGTTGGTAGAGTTTTATATTGAGCGCGAAGTTACCGGTATGACCATACTGGGCATGATGGGAGAAGCACCAAAATTAAGCTCGGACGAATCACTGGCCTTTATGCAGCACATGTTAAAGCGTGTTGATGGCAGAGTGCCGGTGATTGTTGGGACATCGAATGCGGGTATGAACAATATCGCATCGCTCAGCCATCAGGCCATGGACAATGGCGCGGCCGGCGTGATGATCGCACCGGCAGGCGGGCTGGGCACCGACGAAAAACTGTACGGGTACTTTGCGCAATGCTTCGATGCGCTTGGTGCCGCTGTGCCTGTGTGTTATCAGGATTTCCCGCTTTCCACCGGTGTACACCTGTCTGCTGATCTGTTCATCCGTATGGTCGAAGACTTTGAACAACTGGTGATGTTAAAACACGAAGACTGGCCGGGCCTGAACAAGCTCAGTAAAGTTCGTGCGGCAGGTGGTCGCAGAGTATCCATACTGTGCGGTAACGGTGGAATCTTCCTGCCGGAAGAGATGGCACGCGGTGCTGATGGCGCGTTGACCGGTTTCGCCTTTCCCGAAATGCTGGTAGACATTGTCAACCTGTGTAATGCAGAGCAATGCGATGAAGCCAGTGATGTGTTCGACGCCTATCTGCCATTGGTGAGGCTGGAACAACAACCCGGTGCGGGCCTTGCCATTCGCAAAGAAATACTAAAGCGCCGAGGGGCAATCAGTTGCAGCGCTACACGCAAGCCGGGACCATCGCTCAGCACACAAGATCATGCCGAAATTACACGGCTACTGGCACGGCTTGAAAAACGCCGGGCCGAACTTCAGGCAAACCGGAGTTAATTATGGCGAAATTCGATACTGTTATCACCAGCGGTACTGTCGTCAACACCTGTGCCACGTTTGTCGCAGATGTTGGTATTCTCAACGGTAAAATTGCTGCACTCGGCACAGACCTGGGTGATGCAAAGCAAACGATTAACGCTTCCGGCAAATATGTAATGCCTGGTGGTATTGAAACCCATTGTCATATCGCACAGGAATCCGCCACCGGTGCAATGACATCCGATGATTACTTTACTGGCAGCGTGTCAGCAGCATTCGGTGGCAACACCACGATAGTTCCTTTTGCAGCACAACATCGCGGCCAGACCATTAGTGACGTAGTGAGAACTTATGATGAACGCGCAGCACCAAAATCGGTGCTCGACTATTCCTACCATCTCATCGTGACTGACCCGACGGACACTGCCATCAATGAAGAACTACCGGCCGCGTTTGCTCGTGGAATTACCTCGTTTAAAGTATTTATGACCTACGACAAGATGATTGTCTCAGACGAACAGTTTCTGGATATTTTGGTCATGGCACGTGATAACGGTGGGCTAACCATGGTGCATGCAGAAAACAACGCCATGATTAAATGGATGGTCAAACGCCTGATCGACCGTGGCTATGATGCCCCCAGATACCACGCCGTCAGCCACCCGGCAGCTTCCGAAGTTGAAGCAGTAAAACGCGGTATTGCGCTGGCATCATTTGTCGAAGCGCCGCTTTTGTTTGTTCATATATCAACCGATGCCGGTGCCCGCGCTGTTGCCGATGCGCGCATGGACGGACGCATGATCTTTGGCGAAACCTGCCCGCAGTATTTGTTTTTAACTGCAGATGATCTGGATCGTGAAGGTGCAGAAGGTGCGAAGTTCTGCTGCTCACCACCGCTGCGTGATCTGCAAACACAAACCGACCTGTGGCGACACCTTAACGCTGGCAGTTTACAACTGTATTCTTCCGACCATGCGCCCTACCGTTTCGATGCTTCGGGTAAGCTTTCAGCGGGTGCCAACCCGCCTTTCAATAGCATTGCCAATGGATTACCTGGGATAGAAATGCGTGCGCCGCTGCTGTTCTCTGAAGGTGTAAACAAAGGCCGCATCAGCTTGGGTAATTTTGTCGCGTTAACTGCTGCTAATGCGGCGGAAATTTTTGGTATGAATGATCGCAAGGGCTCTATAGCGATTGGCTATGACGCTGATATTGCTATCTGGGATCCGCACAAGCAAACACACGTGACTGCAGCCGGTATGCACGCCAATATGGATTACACGCCGTTTGAAGGAAAGACACTTACCGGCTGGCCGGTCACCGTGATTAACCGCGGCAGGGTTATCGTTGATGGCGGAGAGCTTAAGGCAAAAGCCGGAGACGGGGCGTTTATCGCCCGCAAACCATTCGACTCCACCGGATTCATACCACCACGCGCACCGGAGATGAATGAAGCCAGTAACTTTGGCGCAAAACTCCTGTAGCCCGCACAACTCACCTGCAATACCTCATGAAAAAGATACTGGTTATCAATCCGAATTCAAACGAAGCTGTTACCGAAGGCATACGTGAATGCACCAAACCACTTCAGATACCGTCCCGCGTTGAGATCGAGTGCGTAACGCTGAGCGAAGGTCCGTTTGGTATTGAATCGAGGCTTGATTCTGAAAGTGTTGTTTTACCTGTACATCAGTTGATCACCGGGCGTCAGGACGCAGATGCGTATGTGATTGCCTGTTACTCAGATCCCGGGCTGGCATTGTGTAGAGACGCGGTGAACAAACCGGTCTACGGCATACAGGAAAGCGGCTGGTTCTCTGCCCTGCAACGCGGTTCGCGTGTCGGCGTAGTGGCACTTGCTCCGCAGTCGATTACACGGCACTTAGCCTATATTCGTGCGCTGGGCCTTGAAAGTCGCCTCGCCGCGGAAAGGCCGTTGCATCTGTCTGTTGCTGAAAGCGAACAGGATCAGGCATACCCGAGAATTGAAGAAGTCGCACGTGCACTGGTTGAACAG
>CAYZVB010000062.1:0-8191 GCA_964481315.1 uncultured Granulosicoccaceae bacterium | reverse complement strand
GCTTGTGGGCTGTGCCGGTATGGCACGGCATTGTTCCAAGCTGGAGCAGGCGCTGGGAGTGCCTGTTACCGAACCTACTCAGGCAGCTGTTGCGCAGGCTCTGGGTGCGGTTTTGTTAAGTTAATACCCTCGGTACAGGCAACGCACTGAAGCCGGTGTTTTATCCGTGGCCAGTGTTGCAGAATCTACGGCTGAAGCGCAGGCAGAGAAAATTCTCTGCCTGCTGATATAACCCAGCTGTATGACCCAGCAATCTTAAATTAGGGCGCTACTGAAGATTGCGCCAGAAATCGAGTGCCAGCGCAGTGATTTCATCAGGCTTTCTTCCAGGGCCATCGTGAACCACACCGTCGACCACTTTTAGTGTGCTGCCGGGTATACATTCAGCCGCCTTAATGTGCGTGAGTGCATAACCATCATCTGTTTCACCACCACGCAGCACCAGTGTCGGGACTTTAATTTGTCCAACAAAATCGCACGTGACTTTATCGGTGGTTTTGCCGCTGTACAACAATGGAAGCGTTCGGGCGTTGTCGTATAGTACCTGCTGAAAGTTTTCAGGCAGTGTGCCAAAGCTGCCCTCTTCCATTTCGTACACGTGCTCGATAAAGAGTTCTACCGCTCTTTTGGTATCACCGGCTTTAGCTGTTTTAACAGCAGGGCCGAAACCTTTGCGAAAGCTATTAATCAACTGGACAGACTTTTCGTCAAAGCCTGCGCTTGGCACAAAGTCGTTACCGATGAAGGGTTCCCACATTACCAGGCTGCGGACCAGCTCGGGATACTTTACCGCTGTGATAACCGCGGCATAACCACCGGATGAACGGCTAATCAGATGTACCGGTGCAGAACCTGTGTTACGGATAATGGCGGCAAGGTCTTCAGCGTGAACACTGGCATCGTATACATGCTCTCCTTCCGGCCACGGTGCAGTTCCATAGTAACGGCGGCTGTAACCGATAAAGCGATGGTTGTCGGACAATGGCTCCTGGTAAGCGTCCCAAACCCGCTTGTCAGATACTGCCCCATGTACGCCTACTATTACGTCCCCTGCCCCGGCGTCGCTGTATTGCAGCGTCACGTTGTTTACGGTCAGTTCTTTCTCTACCGGGTTTGCGTTAGCTACAGCGTATGTGGATAGAAGTACTGCCGCCGTGAACAAGCCTGCGACGGGGCTGGTCAGTTTTTTCATGTTTTTCCCTCTGCACGTGTGATGAGAAGGAATCATGCGATACAGATTAGCCACAGGCGCGGAAGGTGCGGCGAAATTTTGCCGAAAATTTGGTGATTACAAGTCTAATCGGGTGTTTTTAGATCTTTAGCTAATAAGTGGCTCTGCGACTATCAGATAACGTAATCGAATATAACTTATTAAACGTCACAGCTGGGCGTTACCCGCTAACATGCGTTAGCAGTTTACCGGGCCGGGCTTCAGTGACAGCGTTTTTTGAGAAGGTAACCACTCCGTTAACCATGACTGACTCAATACCTGCGGACGGTAGTTCCGGGTTTTCGTAGGTGGCGTGATCAATAATAGTTTCGGGGTTAAACAACACCAGATCTGCATAGAACCCGGGCTTTATCAGACCGCGACGTTCTATGTTGAAGTTAGCTGCGGTCGCACCGGTCATGCGATGTACGGCGTTTTCCAGTGAAAAGAGCTTTTTGTCACGGCTGTAGTGGCCTGCCACCCGGGGAAATGTACCCCACAAGCGCGGGTGCGGGTGTACGTCGTGTGGTAACCCGTCAGAGCCGATCATTGCACCTTCGAATGACAAAACGTTCTCCAGATCGGCATCTGACATCTGGAAGTATATTGCCCCTGCCGGCTGCAGGCGCTCCACAGCGGTTTCAAGATCACAACCCATCTCGTTAACAATATCCTGCAGGTCCCAGGTTTGGAATTCGGGGTGTGCCTTTGACCAGGTGATCATGACTCTTTCAGAACGATTGATAAAATCCATGAGCAATACAGTTGAGCTCGCGGTGTACGGATACACATCGCAACAGACCGGATGCGTTTCACGGGCTTTGGCAATCAGTGGCAGTGTTTCTTTGGTGCGGCCCCAGTTAGCCTTGCCGCATGCTTTGTGATGTGAAACAACGGTTGGAACACTGGTGTCGAAACAGACCTGAAGGGTTTCTTCCACCGACTGTACAACGCCGTTTTCTTCATCACGCATATGGGTGGTGTATACGCCGTGGTGGTCTTTAACCACGGCCACCAGTTCGGTCACTTCTTCAGGTGGTGCATTGCAGGCGGGCGGGTATGCAAGGCCGGTTGAAAGTCCGGCCGAGCCCGCGCTGAGATTTTGATCGAGCCTTGCACACATAAGGTCGAGCTCTTCGCGACTGGCAGGCTTTTGAAGTGAGTCCATCACACCGACTCTGAGTGTTGAGTGACCGGTAAGCATCAGGCTGTTGACGGCCGCCGGCGATTTATCGAGAGCTTCGGCATAGCTGTCGAAGTCGGGGAAGTTCCACTCTTTTTGCTCTCCCAGGAGGTTCAGGGGTGGTACCGGAGCACGGTTTTCAAGCGGGGCGATACTGATGCCGCAATTGCCGGTCACAACTGTGGTCACTCCCTGACTCACTTTTGGCGTCATATCCGGATAAGCCAGCACTGCGCGGTCGTCATGAGTATGTGCGTCGATAAAGCCGGGGCACAGCACCAGACCTGTCGCATCTATTACCTGCGCTGGTTTTTTCACAGTGTCGGCACGAATGGATTTGTCGACCGCTGTGATGCGTGCACCTGACACTGCAACATCAGCGATATAACGCTCGCTGCCGCTGCCGTCAATGACGGTTGCATTTTTAAATAGTGTTTCCACGTACCGAACCTTGCGTGTTGGCGGATATACACCCGCGAAGTAAATTCGAAAGTTCGATCATAACCCAGTGAATTTCGAGTTTCGACCTGATGAATGGAAATGCGTTACTCCAGACCCCGGCAAGGCTGCGTGACAGGCGACGGTATTGCATGCGATGAGTTCTACAGGGACACTTCATAACAACCGTACGCACCCAGTTAGTTCTTTGTTTACTCCTACAGCCTGCTCACAAATCTACGGTTGCAGGAAAAAGTAACCTGTTAGACATAGTTTGGCAAAGGAAGCTAGCTGAAACGATTCAATCTGAGTTTATTTTTCTTACCCTATTTATGGCAGTCGATACATTATTCAATTTTTAATTTACATCATTCAGGTGATGGCCCTCCTCTGTCGCCTGCGTATAGTTTGATACTGTATCAACGGATGTTAGCCAACATACAACTACGTTGTATTTCATCTAGCAGGATTAAAGTTAGTCACAGGACATGGAACTCAAACACTCAGTCAGGGAATTCAGTTCATTCTGGTCAAACCAGTTAAGTAAGATTTCAAAATCTCCAGGTCGAAAAGGACGGTGCTCTACCTTTACCTAGACCGGATCAGGACCAAGTTTTCCCGTGAAGATCTCGAAGCTTGCGCATATGGTCGCATTTTCGGCCCCGGCAATGCACAGCTCCCTTCGCCTCCACTTTTAATGCTTGATCGGATCATTGAGATCCAAAGTGTTGGCGGTGAGTACGACAAAGGTTATGCCATTGCAGAAATTGATGTTGTTCAGTCGACATGGTTTTTTAAACATCACTTTCTCGACGATCCGTTAATGCCCGGTTGCCTGTTGATTGAATCGTTGTGGCAACTTGCCGGTTTTCATCTAGCGTGGTCGGGTCATGAAGGTCGAGGCAGAGTAATTGACAGCGGTAAAACGCGATTTCTGGACTCGGTGAACGCCAGCACCCAGACACTAACCGTCACAATTCATATCAGAAAAGTAGTTTCGACACCGCAACCAATCGCCATCGCCAACGGCTACGTCAGCAGCCATAAAAACGTTATTTGTAAATCGGATTTCATCAAAGTAGGACTCATCAAATGAATATTTCAATGCACACACCAAGCACGGAAACGCTTTCATCCATTTCATCCATTAATGAAGCGATTCAGTCGCTCTCAGACGCAGGAAATACAGGTACCTCTCTGTATTTCGAGTTTGCGCGCCTGGTGAACGAATTAAACCTTAGAATACAACAGGCGGAAACCAACGGAGTAGATAAGGCGGAGATCAAATCTCTGATTTCCGGTGCCAGAGACATTTTTTCAACGTCAACTTATGTAAACCGTATTCAGAACTGGCCACGCGGTTACCAGGGCGATTTCGAAACCGTTGAACATATCAACGCAGGGATGAACGGGTTTAATTTTTCATCGCTTGGTGCCTGTATTGAGTATTATTCGCAATATGCTGCCAATTACGCAGCAACATAGAAACAAGCTAATCTATCAGGAAAGAATTGCCAGAAATGCGATTGCGAACAATCACAATATTCTGTCTGTAGGATGTGGCGGCGCTATTGATATCGGCAAAGCGCTTGACGGCGTTTCAAGTTACGGTGGGACAATATCATTTATCGATATGGATGATGATGCGCTTGATCTGGCCCGTGAGCGTACCTCTGCCTATCCATTTATGTATTCAAACCGTAACATTGTGCGTGGCGTGGGCAGGGAAAAAGACAGCTACTACGATCTGGTTATTTGTGGTGGTCTTTTCGATTACCTCGATGATCGGGTTGCAGGTATGTTGCTGCAACAGCTTGAAAAGAAACTGACCCCGAAAGGTACCGTTTTTCTTTCAAATATCGCGCATGGAAACCCGTTTCGCATACAGATGGAATACATGTGTGACCGGGAGTTGATCGAGCGCACCGAAAGTGAAGTTGAAGCCCTTGTGCAAAACAGTTTCAAGAAACCACTGGACATCAAACTTGAGCGGGACTCCACCGGACTCGCCATTCTTTGCACCGCAACAGTCGCTACATTGAATTGAACGAAAGAAGCTACAACTGATGAAAATCTCGAATCAGTGGTTATTGATTGTCCGTCACTACTCCGGTTGTGTGCTGCCGATCAGTTTTTTGCTTACAATCTACTTTTAACTCGGCTTCGTGACGGTGATACCAGCACTGCTGTTTTTTGTTGGTGTCCCGATCCTGGACCTAATGGTGGGAAAGGATCGGGAAAATCTGCAGCCTGAGTTGCTTGATAAACCACTGACAACTATATTGGTGTTTGCACCCATTCTGTACACACTACTGTATATCGCCAGTATAGTGATTAGTGCTTGGTATGTTTCCACTGATGCACAATGGCTGACACTAGCCGGCTGTATAATGACCATGGGAACTGTCGCATCCGTAGGGTTTAGCGCATCGCATGAACTCATTCATAAGAAGGGATGGTGGAGCAAGTTCTGGGCACGTGCCGGACTGCTTTCGGTCGCGTTTATGCACTTTGAGATAGAACATCTGTGCAGTCATCACCGACACGCCTGTACTGAAGAGGACACCAGTACCGGCTGGTACGGCGAGAGTGTGTACGCGTATCTGAAGCGCTCTATCCCGAAGGGCATTGTATTCTCATGGCGCTTTGAAAAACATCGTTTACAGCGACTGGGGCTGTCCGTCTGGCATCCGCGCAACAGGATGATCTGGTACGCGGTGTTACCAGTTGTTGTCTGTACTGTGTTTTTTATAGTCTTTGGTTGGGCAGGGTTGCTATTGTATGTTGCGCAGGCGACAGTCGGCAGCCTAGTATTAATGATCGTCGCATACATTGAGCACTACGGCGTGTTACGGGTTACCAACAGTAACGGCAAACTCGAGAGAATGAATGTTCAGCATTCGTGGGATTCGTACTACAAACTCTCAGGTGCGCTAACGTTCAATGTGCAACGGCATGCCGACCATCACATGAAGGCAACAAAAAGGTATCCTCTTCTGCAAAGCCATGATACGTCCATTGAATTACCTGCGGGCTATCAGGCGATGATAATGCTCGCGTTGATTCCACCACTATGGCGAAGGGTGATGCATCCCTTGTTGCCCGGGCCCAATCAGGCGGTCAGTACATAAGCGGTGCCTCCGTGAAGGTGCCGCGATGTCGGTGCAAAGGGGAAACGCCCGGGTACTATCGGTGTTCGTAACAGATATCAGACCCCGGTGTTTTTTAACAGGTTACTGGATTGTATTAGTCAGTTGTGGCCCTGCCGGCTTGAGTTTCAGTGGTACAACAGTGTTACCCTTATCGTTCAGGATTTTCGAACGTATTAAAGGTTAACTGTTGTGAGCAACGAAAATTATCCCATGTGCCAGGGACCGGACCCTAAACCGACAAGTGCCGGGTTTAAAATTCCACCTGGCGCTGTTGATTGCCATGCGCACATTTTCGGTTCACCTGAAATTTATCCGTTTTCGCCAGCGCGGGGGTACACGCCACCTGAAGCGTCACTGGATTCATATCTTGAATTGCATCGTGCACTTGGAGGCATTGACAGAGCGGTTCTGACCCAGCCAAGTGTGTATGGCGTTGATAATTCCTGCATGCTGGATGTGGCAGACAAAATGAACGGAAAGTTTCTAGCCGTGGTGGCAGTTGATGCTTCTGTCACAGACAAACAACTTGAGCAATTTCATGACCGTGGTGCACGTGGTGCGCGTGTTAACCTGGTCGACAAGGGTGGTAACCCGTTTGATAATACAAAGGCGCTGCAGAAATTTACCGAACGCTTAAAAGACATGGGCTGGCACCTGGAAGTACTAATTAAGGTTAATGAGTTCGATAACCTGTATAAAACCATGAGCGGCATGGCGGTAGATGTTTCATTCGGACACTTAGGATACATGCGAACCGATACCCCGGTTGAGCACCCGGGTTTTCAGGCTTTGCTAAATCTGCTTCGCGATGGCAATAGCTGGCTGAAGTTAACCGGCACCTATCGCATCACCACATCTCCTGCGACTCCCTACCACGACGTTCGGCCGTATGCAGAAGCACTAATTAATGCCAACGAAGACCGTATTGTGTGGGGTACTGACTGGCCGCACCCGGTATTCAAAGGCAACATGCCAAATGACGGCGCATTGATGAATCAGCTGGCTGACTGGGCGCCGGATGAAGCGTTGCGCAGAAAGATTCTGGTTGATAACCCGGAGTCGTTGTACGGTTTTAACAAGTACCCGTCATCGAATTAATCGTTCCACATAATCACTTCCCAATCCGTTTTTGGCATAGTGTGCCTTGCAACTTTGTATGCGCGTGAATACATCAACATAACCCGTAACCTCACCGGCGTTGTCCACATGCATGAGCGGGCCGAAGTTATGAAATAACACCATCATGTGATCGTTTTCGGGATTGGCCGGGTCAGGTTTAACCACCAGTGTATGAGTTTCACCCGGTGGTTCAAATATAAAAGTACCGGCAGTGGCAGTCCACTCGTGTTCCAGATAACCCCATGCACCCTCCATGGTGTAGCCGGTGACCGGCGATGAATGTCGATGCCTGCTAATAATTCCATCGCCACGCGCCCTGGTAATGTTAACCCAGCTCCCCTGAGTGACGCAGAACAGCAATGGAATGCTTTCGACATGTTCTCCTCGCGGTACCCACAACCTTTCATCATCGAAGTCTATATCAGCAACCATTTCCGGCACCGCGTATTCAGGCAGCGGTATAGATACAGGTGTGTTCATGGGCTTTATCTCCTTGGGTGGCAATGATTTAGCCTTGTGAAAAAGTCAACGATTGCAACGATGGTACAGTAACCGCATCGAGTTTCTAAAACCCTCTGGTCGCGGGATAACCCGGCCACTTTTTCAACAATGTCTGTTTTTGAATGTAAAACAGCAGCCATGCGGGTTAGTATTGGGCCTATCGCGACAAGGGTCGCAACGGGAATCACACTATGCAACTGGTAGCAGTGGTAAAACAGGATTGCGAAACCTGTGCGTTGGTAGCGCCGGTGCTGGAAACGCTCAATCAGCTGTCGACACTTACGGTGTATAGTCAGGATGACCCGTCCTTTCCAAAAGAAACCGGCGGCGCGCTAGATGATACAAATTTGGAGCAGTCTTATCGTCTTGGCATTACCACGGTCCCAACACTTATTCGCTATGAAAACAATGCCGAAATAGCGCGCACTGAGGGCTGGGACCGCGAGGAGTGGCAGCGCATCACTGGTGTCGATTTTCTGGGCAAAGACTTAACCGCCTTTCGACCCGGCTGTGGTTCCTTGTCCGAATACCCAGGTATGCCTGAAAAGCTTGCACTGCATTTCGGCGATATCAGTTTCCATTCCCGCT
>CAYZVB010000061.1:5384-19825 GCA_964481315.1 uncultured Granulosicoccaceae bacterium | reverse complement strand
GCAATCATGCTTTCGAGTGTATCGTCGTAGTCTACTTCGCCGTGCGCATCAGGCGGTACCGGCTGACCGTTTAACGGTGTCATGATTGAACGAATACGCAGCACGCGCGCACGATTAATGTCTGATACAAAGTCTTCGATATACGGGTCATTCGGGTTAAGCAGAATATGCTGCGGCTCGCCTTGCTGTACGATATGACCGTCTTTCAAGATAACCAGATGATCGGCAAGCTTTAGTGCTTCATCGAGATCGTGTGTGATGAATACGATGGTCTTGTGCAATTCTTTTTGCAGTTCAAGCAACAGGTCCTGCATGTCGGTACGGATTAGCGGATCAAGCGCCGAGAAAGCCTCGTCCATCAGCATGATTGGTGAATTGGAGGTCAGCGCCCTCGCTATACCGACGCGCTGCTGCATGCCACCGGATAACTGATGCGGGTAGTGCTCACCATAGCCGTTCAGCCCTACTCTATCGAGCCACCTATTGGCCTCCTGCAGATACTTACGTTTGGAAACACCGCGGACGCCAAGTGTTGTACCGGCGTTCTCTGCCACGGTACGGTGCGGCAGTAAAGCAAACTTCTGAAACACCATTGACATGACCTGACGCCGCAGGTTGCGCAGTTGTTCGTCATTGTAGGTAAGCACGTTATCGCCATCGACCCGAACTTCGCCGGCAGTCGGTTCAATCAGGCGATTCAGGTGTCGAATAAGCGTTGACTTACCGGAACCCGAAAGCCCCATGATGACGGTAATTTCGCCTTCACGCATATCAACGTTGATATCGCGCAAACCAAGCACATGACCGTTAAGGCTTAACAGTTCTGCCTTGGACATACCGTCCATAACATGTTCAAGTGCTGCGGCGGGGTCGTGCCCGAATATTTTGTACAGGCTGCGAATGGATACTTTAATGTTGTCGGTCATGTTGTCCGCCTCAACGCTTCTGTGCTGCATTAACGCGGTCAAGTGCCGCTTTGGTCACTCGATCGAGAATGATCGCCAGCAATACGATACCCAACCCGGAAAGCAGGCCGACACCAAGTTCGAGGTTGCGAATGCCACGCAGCACCAGCACACCCAGCCCCGGCGCTGATACAAGGGATGCAATGACCACCATGGCAAGGCTCATCATTATCGTCTGATTAACACCCGCCATAATATTCGGCAGTGCCAGTGGAATTTGTACACCGAATAGTTTTTGCCTGTCGGTCATACCGAAACTGTCAGCCGCTTCGATAACGTCTCTGTCGACAAGCCGGATACCAAGATCGGTAAGCCTTATGACAGGGACAATGGCGTAGAGAATAATCGCTATGCCATAGAGTTTCGGTTCAGTGTACGAAAACAGATAGATTAACGGAATCAGGTACACAAACGATGGCAGTGTTTGCAACATATCGAGCACCGGTATCACCATTCGCTGCAGCCGATCACTGCGCGACATGGCAATACCAATGGGCACACCAAAAAGAACGCATAAAAACGCGCAGACAAAAATAATCGCAAGCGTCTGCATCGCGTGATCGTATAAATCAATAAAAGACAAAAACAACAAACAGAACACCACAAACCCGACAAGCCGCACTGATCGCGATGCAACGTAGGCGACCAAAGCCAGCAGCGGAATCATGATCCACCACGGAGTGGTTTCGAAAGTCTGCAGGGCAAACTCAAGTATCCAGCTCAGTGGTTGGGTCAACGGGTCGAGCACAAAGCTCAGGGTGTCTTTAATAGCGAGAAAGCCATTTTCAACCCCCAGTGTTACATCACGGGATTTTGCGACACCGGCACAGGCCTTGTTTAATTCATCGAGTGACGGAAACGGCAAATCAAAAATAGATGTGTCGTCTTTTTTAACACCGGCCTGGGCCAGTAAGTCCGCCATCGATTTGGGAGCCGCGCCACCGCCGGCAGAATCACACCAGTCACGCAAACCCGTCGAATCAAATACAGCGTCATAGGTCGCCATGAGCCGGCCCCTTCGTTAGAAACGATAAAGTTTGCACAGCATAAACCCGCCGCACAAACTGCAACATAACTATCGCCGCCGGATAAAAGTATCCGGCGGCTATAGCGAATTACTTAATTAACGCAGACAACTTTTCTTTTGCTGCATCACTAACCCATGCAGACCAGATGTCAGAATTGTTACTGATGAAATGCACCGCTGCTTCTTCCGCTGACGCACCTTTGCCGTCTTTCCATGCCAGCACGCTATTCAGTACATCGATATCAAAGCTGACGTTGCGCATTAACTCGGCAATCTCCGGGTTGCTTTCAACAAACTTCGAGGTAGATACAGTCAGTACCGGTGCCGGTGGAAAGTCAGATACACCCGGGCTTGGGTTATCGACGTCCTGATTGGCAAGGTGAATCTCTTCGTCAATCGGACCGATCTCGATCTTGGTTAACGGGTACTTACCAATTACCGCTGTTGGCGCCCAGTAGTAACCGAACCACGGTGCTTCATCTTCGGCTGCTGCAGCGATTGACGCTGCAAGTGTTTCGCCCGAACCGTGATCAAACACTTCCATCTTATCGCGCAGTCCCAGTGCTTTGACAATGTTGTCGCTGACTGTGCGGCAGCCCCAGCCCACCGGGCAGTTGTTAAAACGGCCGCCGACAAGATCGGGGTTTGCCATCACATCCTGTACTGTTTTAAGTTCGGGATGTTTTTCAGCCAGGTAAGTTGGAATCCACCAGCCTTCTACTCCACCGGGGTTAAAAACTTCAGTCAGTCTTTCAACCGCACCGGACTCTTCCAGCTTCAGATATGCCTCACCGGCTGAGTTTAACCACAGCTCGGTGACAACATCGGGCTCGGCATTTTCTGCCAGTGATGCAACTGCAGGTACCGTCGCAGATGGAACCAGTTTTACAGTACAACCGTAACCCTGCTCCATTAGAAACTTGGATATGTGAGTGATGATCTGGGAAGACTCCCAGTTCATTTCAGTTAGCGATACATCGCCGCACTCCGCACGTGCCTGTGATGCAGATGACAGCATGACGGCTGCTGCCAATCCCAGACAGGCTTTCAGTTTTCTACTCATTTGTATTCCCCAGCTTTTTCTGGTTTTGCCCCGGTGATTGTTGCGCTACAGACCCCGGAGCATTCTGGACCTGCAGCCATTAGATAATTGCGCATTCCCTTACCCGTGACTTCATTCCATTCGACACTCAAAGTCTGACAGCGAACCTCGCTGACGGTGAAAGCGTGCTGTCTGTCGCAATGGTGGCATTACGAACAGACCAGCGATCACCGAATGACCGGCAACTCCATTGCGGCACGCCGGGTCAACAGCGTTGCTCCGATATCACCCACCACAATGTCTTCTTCATGCACCATCATCAAGCCATCGCCATAAGACAGCGAAGGCTCAATAGTGAGCACCATGTTTGGTTTTATTTCTGTTTGATCAAAGCTGGCATGTGAAGGTTGTTCGGTTAACTGCATACCAAGGCCGTGACCGAGCCGACCGATATCACCACCGCTATCGTCAATTTCAGCAATAACCGATGACATAGCCATAAACAAATCACGACAGGTGTTGCCGGGTTTCGCTGCTTCAATGCCTGCTTCTGTCGCACGCCATAACACATCATAGGCACGGCGTGCTTCGTCACTGCCATGACCGATTGCCCAGTTGCGATCAAAATCGCAGAAGTAACCATCCCAGGTGCAGCCGGTATCGAGCATTAGCACATCACCGGCATTAAGCGGTAGTTGTGTGGGTGGCGAGATCACATCGGCATAGCCACCCTGATCTGCGGCACCGACAACATACGGCGCATCGTCAGCACCTTCGCCTATCGCTGCGCGTCGAAACTCACGAAAAACATTTTCAAGCGGCATACCTTCCGTCACAAACCCGGGCACCTTGTCGAAGGCCGCAGAACCGATAGAACAAATATGTGCAAGCTTCTCTATCTCGGCTGTTGTTTTGACCATGCGCAGGCCCTGCACCAGACCGGTCGCATCGACCACATTTATACCCGGCAGCGCGGCCATTAATCGTTCCCAGTCTCCAAGCGGCATGCGCAGCAGTGTTTCGTGGCCCTTCATTACACCCAGCCTTCCACCCTGCCGGGCAATCGGTGTCAGTAGATCGGTGAGCAGGCTTACGCCATCGTCCTGCGGGTGTGGTGCCGACCAGGTGCGAATATCATCAAGCCAGCCGCGCCGCATTAACTCCGCACCAATCTCCGGTATCACCGCGACCGGTTTACCGCTGGCGGGAACCATTAAAAACCACGGCCGCGTCGGGCTTTGCCAGAACAGCGTATGAAAGCCGCTGAAATAACGAATGTCCGGCTCGGTCATCAACAACAGACAATCAATACCGGCTGACGCCATCAGTGCCTGCGCACGACGGGTGCGCGCGGCAAATTCGTCTGCTGTAAAACCGCGGGGCGGGGCCTTATTCATCACCAACTCCACCTAACGCCTCATCGACTCCACCAACTAACGCACGCGCTGAAAACTCGGCCGACTCACCGCGCCAGAATTGTCGTCCGAAACAGAACGCGCGTCCGGCCTTGTCGCGAATGATCTGTTTTAATTCAATACCCGAATGGTTTTTAGCCAGCCTGAGCAGCTGAGTTTCTTCGGCATCAGCGGCGCGCATGCGGATCACTATGTCGCCCTTACGCGCAGACAAATCGTAGCGATTTTCCAGCAGGCGCGTGGTGGACTGGCGCAGGTCGTGTTCTAAAAAGCCGGGGCAGCGATGCGCGTTCACGTATTCGGTTTCGATAAAAACCGGATGGCCGCTGTCACGAAAAACCCGTGTGTAGGCAAACACCGGTGCTCCCGTATCGAGCTCCAGGTGCGCGGCAAGTGATGCATCGGCATCTTCGCGCTGTGCCCGAACAACCTCGATGTCGAGGTTGACACCACGGGTATCTGCATCGGCGACAAAACTCACCATATTCGACACGTCATAACTGACACGCCCGGGGGATACGAAGCGCCCGCGGCGGTCTTCGCTGTATACCAGCCCTTCGGTCTCGAGCGCATCTAGCGCTCTGCGCGCAGTCATACGGCTGATCTGATACAACTCTGCGACGCGTCGCTCGGACGGCAGGCTGGCATGCTCAGCCAGGGTGCCGTCGGCAATCTGCTGCCTGAATTCATCAACAATCTGCTGGAATCGCGGCGACACATCTGACGACGATGCTACCTCTTCCAGACGGTCGTGATTCTGCGACAGGTTGTCCATTCGACTTCCAGCGTGGTTATGCCATGTACAGACTACTGGTATATACCAACTTCGAGCAAGTAAATTTTTTCCTTGACTAAGACATAAAATAAGCGATTCAATACTCCGTAACTGGTATATACCAGTTACTTCTGTTTAGTGTTCAGCGCGCGGCGCCGCCTTCCGGGGGAACGACATGTTCAGTCCTGCCATGTGCCGGCATCAACGACCGACTGACCGGCTTTGGCAGTCTGCTCAACACCCCCGGTACTGCATTGTTGCCGTCAAACTAAATCACCAAACAAGAATCGAGAGAACACAATGGCACTGTTATCACAGCAACAGAAAGACATCTTTTGGCGCGACGGTGTACTGGTGGTCGACAATGCGGTAACCGCTGACGAGCTCGCTACCCTTAGAAACGAATTTAAACGCTGGGTTGATGAAAGCCGCAGCCACACCGATGACTATGGCGAAACGCAGGATGGCCGGGCACGCTTCGATCTGCAACCGGGCCACAGTGCAGAACAACCTGCACTAAGACGGGTACAGTCACCCGAAGAAGTTTCCGATATTTTTGCCAACACCATGCGCAACGCCCGCACTGTCGACTTCTGCGCTGAACTGATTGGCCCCGGCCTGCGCTTCCATCACGGCAAAGTTAACTCCAAGTTACCGGGCTCTGCGACGCAGGTGAAATGGCATCAGGACTTTCCGTTCCAGCCAATGACCAACGACGACATCATCACGTGCCTGTTATTCATTGACGATGTCACGCTCGAAAACGGTCCGCTCGAAGTGATACCCGGCAGCCACAAAGGCCCCATACATTCACACTGGCACAACGGCGTGTTTACCGGTGCGGTTGATGAGGCCATTGTTGATCAACAACGCGACAAGATAGTCTCGTGCACCGGTTCAGCCGGTTCTGTTTGTTTAATGCATGCCAGCCTGTTGCATGGCTCGGCCCCCAATCTGTCCACTGAGGCTCGCACGCTTTATATCACCACCTACTATGCAGAAGATGCCATCGAGCTTAGCCCCAACCATCTGCCCAGTACACTGACACATGAACTGGTGCGCGGTGAGGTATCGGGCCGGGTGCGTTGCTCGGCTTACCAGATGGAGTTACCAGCCGTACCGAAAGGCACATCGTTCTTTGCACAACAGGAAGGGTCTGATAACTCCGGTGCCATGATGTAACCATGAGCAACATAGAGGAAGCATTCGACCATCAATTACCGGGCAGGCCCGATCATACGCTGCCCCGTCAAGAGCAAACCACATGACCCCGCCGCTTCCCGAAAACGCACAGGCCGTTATTATCGGCGGTGGCATCATGGGTTGTTCAGTGGCTTATCATCTGGCTAAAAGCGGCTGGCGCGATATCGTCCTGCTTGAACGTAAAAAACTCACCAGTGGCACTACCTGGCACGCGGCAGGTCTGGTCGGTCAGCTACAGGGAAGCCATGCCACCACTGCATTTGCCAGCTATGGTGTAGAACTGCTGCAGGAAATTGAAGCAGAAACCGGTCAGAACCCGGGCTTTCGTCAATCCGGTTCTATCTCTGTTGCACTAAACAATCAACGCCTGGCAGAGTTACGCCGCAAAGCCGACTTTGCCAGTTTGTTTGGTATTGATGCGCACGCCATGCGAACCGAAGAAATTGTCGAACGCTGGCCGTTGATGAATGCCGAAGGCGTACTTGGTGGTATTTATATGCCTTCCGATGGTTCTGCCAACCCAATCGATCTGACACAGGCGCTGGCCAAAGGTGCACGCATGCACGGCGCCTCCCTTCGAGAAGAAATTAAAGTTGAAGAGGTATTGCTCAGTAACGGACGCGTATCCGGGGTACGTACCGATCACGGATCAATCAAATCCAACATAGTAGTTAACTGCACCGGTATGTGGGCACGGGATGTTGCGCGGCAAAGTGGTGTCGGTGTGCCATTGCATGCCTGCGAGCACTACTACCTCGTCAGTGAACCGATACCAGACTTACCACCCGACTTACCGGTACTGCGTTCATACTGTGACGGCACTTACTGGAAGGAAGATGCCGGTAAACTGTTGTTCGGCTTTGCACACTTTCAATCCAAAGCCTGGGCTACCAACGGTATACCCGAACACTTCGAGTTCGATAGTTTGCCCTTTATGGAAGACGACGTTATGGAAGTGCTGGAGCTTGCGATGAACCGCGTACCGGTACTGCAGGACACCGGCATACACACCTTTTTCAACGGACCGGAAAGCTATTCCCACGATGGCCGTTTCACACTCGGTGAAGCACCCGATGTCAAAGGCTATTATGTATTGGCCGGCGTCAACTCCACCGGTATTCAATCCGGCCCCGGGGCCGGTCGTGCGCTGGCAGACTGGATCATGGCAGGCCACCCGACGCTGGATCTCTCAGAAATGGACCCGGCGCGAATCGAACAATGGCAGGCACGTGATCCGTACTTACAACAACGCTGTGCCGAAACCCTGGTGCTGACTTATGCGATGCACTGGCCGGGCCGGCAGCGTGAAAGCGCTCGCTGCCTTCGACGCACACCGTTTTATCATCCAATGAAAGCGCGTGGTGCTGCGTTTGCTGAAGTACAGGGCTGGGAGCGCCCCGGTTGGTTTGCAAGCGATGGCACTGATCCGGTTTACGATCATTCATTCCACCGACCGGGCTGGTTTAAGCAATCACTGGCAGAGCAAAAAGCCGTGCGGGAAGCTGTGGGGCTAATCGACTATTCCATGCTCGGAAAGCTTATGGTCGAAGGATGCGATGCTGAACACCTTTTGCAACGCGCCTGCAGCAATAACATGGCAATACCGGTTGGAAGTGTCGCCTATACATTAATGTTAAACGAACGTGGCGGCATCGAAAGCGATATCACAGTCGCACGGCACGGTGCTGAACAGTTTATGGTAATGAGTTCAATCTCGCACACTCGCCGCGACCGCGACTACCTGCGGGCATTAATATCTGCCGATGAAGACGTAAGACTGCGCGATGCCACTACCGACTATGCCGTGCTATCGATGTGCGGACCAAAGTCTCGCGATGTACTGGCCGCTGCCTGTGATATCGATGTCTCTGATTCCGCATTCCCGTTTAATTCGTTTCAGCATTTTTATATCGGACACGCTCCGGTATTTGCACAGCGCCTGTCTTATACCGGAGACCTTGGCTGGGAGATCTTTATCACCCCCGACTTTGCCGAACACGTTTTCGAAATTCTGATAACCGCAGGCGCACCACACGGCTTGCAACTGGTGGGTGGCGAAGCATTAAACGCACTTCGAATTGAAGCAGGCTTTGTGCACTGGGGCCACGACATGGCCTACACCGAAGCACCACATCAGATCGGCCTTGGCTTTGTTTGTAAAGTGGATAAAAACATACCGTTTATCGGCCGTGATGCATTTGTCGCGCGCAAGGCTGAAGGCAAAGGTCCGTTTTTATGTTCGATAAAACTAAAAGACGGTGAGCCGCTATTGCATCACAACGAACCGGTCCTTCGCGGTAACGAAGTTGTAGGGTTTGTCACCAGTGGCGCATACAGTGACAAAGCAGGCTCAGCTATCGGCCTGTGCATGATCTCCTTGCCGGAAAACACAAAACACCGAAGCTTTGCAGACGACACGTATACGGTTTGTATCGAGGGCCGTGAGCACAGCGTTATTGTAAGTACCGCCAGCATACTTCATGGCAGCATGAATCAGCTCAACTAATGAACCAAAAGCAAAGCCGGGTGCAGGCACTTGTCCAAAGTATTGTAGATTATCTGCAGACTCACAAAGCAGTTTCACCAGGCATTGATCTCACGCTGGCTAAGCTGGCTGCAATGGATTTATCCAGTGAAAATCTTCTTGATGTTCCTGCTCAGCAAAGCCGACACAATGAAGTTTTGAATACAGCCATCGATGGAATTGTGTCACAGGAGTTGTATGGCATAGCAGAGTGCCTCAGAGCTCAGTTCTATGCACCGGGCGCTGACTTAGGAGAAGGTTACAAGCAGTGCAATCTGCATACTCTGTTAATAGGTCCCGACGCATGCGGATACCACCATCCGGATTTCAGTCTGGGTATTTTCATGCTCGGCCCACGCACACTTTACCGGGACCATAACCATGATGCGCCGGAGCTATATCTGAATTTATCAGAGCAGTCTGGCTGGCGGTTGGAATCAGCCACATGGCAGGACTATCCGGCCGGTTCATTTATCTGGAACCCTGCGGGGCAGGTACATGCAACAAAGGTTTATAGCGAACCGTTCATTTCGGTGTTTGCCTGGCTCGAGAAAATACACTCGCCGTGTCGCGTTATTCACTCCAATGACTGGGAACAGATCGAACAGGATCTTGCCAAACTACCCAACCGTGCATAGTAGTTGGATTCTGACCGCTTTTTTAAGACCACACACATGCCACTGCCGGCAGATCATGATCGTCACAAAGCTTATGATCAGTGATAACTGTTTATTCGTTTAATTGGCGCGTCTCTTTTACTAGTTGTGCCGAATTTACTGACAGCTACACCTATTCTACCGGTCGGCCACTGCGCCTGTCTCGAGCACGACGATTAGCAGGCCCGACATGGAGAAAAATATGCGTCACCAATGCAACCGCGGCAATACCACCAATAACCGTAAACGGTGACAAGCCAAAGAAATTAAAACCGGGCAACATTAATCTCAACGCACACGAAACAGCAATTACCGCGAAAAGAATATTTAGGATCTTTTCTGCTTTGTTTTTATCCACAACCACCCCCAATAGATTCGGCCTTTGACAGATATCCTTGCGACTGTAGCCCGTGCGATAACGCAATCACAATGGACATACCTGTCGCGCAAGCTGCATCAGCTGAACTGAGGATCAACAACTTCATTATCCGTTAACGCTCTTGATGGCAACCATGCATAACCATTTTCGCACAAAATCACACATTCTCTAAGGCCATGCGGCTTATTCATCGGCGCTTGCAGCAATGTAGATTCGTGATCGTGTTTTTCGGCAGCCTGTGCTGCACCGTCAGGGTCGGTCTCGTAGAGTCTCAGCTCAATACCGGCACCACGGGCACCGGCGTCCGGCAGCAGTGACGGCAATGGATGGCTGTGGTACGTTTGATCACCATGCAGCTGTAGCAACTGACCATGATACTCAAGGATCGCAAAATCATCAGACACTCTTGAGCTTTTCATGGCAAACACGTCAATCAGAAATTGTGTAGTCGACCTGACGTCCCGCACAAGCAGATTAACACCAATGCCCCGCAGCGACTTACCGAAGTCTTCAGCGCTTATCGTGTCAAGTTCCAATGTTAAAGTCCTTCTGTTTGAACTTACTATTTAGGGAAAAAAGCTACCGCAGTTATGTTAAGTCTGTATTAACAAAACACTGCAACCAGTCAACAAACTCTTTTGCCAGCGCGTTGCTGCTGTCTACCGCATTAATAAAGTAGCCATCAGCTGCTTCCGGCGTCACATCACTCACTTTCACCAGTGCACCGCTAACAAGCAACGGCATGGCAATTAACTCACTGGTTAACGCAATGCCCGAACCTGCGCGCGCCAGATCAACCGACAGCCCGTGAGAGTCGACATACACGCTGGTCGGGTGTGCGGAGCTCAAACCGAATTGATCGGCGCGGTTACCCCAATTGTCTGATGTGCCAACCGCCTGTATGAGTGTGTAGCGTTGCAATGCGGCTTCGGAAAGCGGCAGACTTTCATTTGCCATCAGTTGGGGTGACGCCACCAGCACCAGGCGGTTGCGCCCGAGCGACGGCTGCCCTTCGTTCGCGCCGAAACGAATTTGCACATCAGTGGAATCTGCCAGACCATCCGGCCACACGGTGGTTAACAGGCGCACATCAAGTTCCGGCCGATCGGCCAGAAACTCATGCAGATGCGGCGCGAGATACCACTGCGCCACACTGACACTGGTGGCAATCGTCAGCAGCCGGCTTTGCGATTGCTCGTAAGGCTGTGTTGCCGAGCGTAGTGTATCGATAGCACGGATTATCTCGGGCAGCAGCTTGCGGCCGTCATCGGTCAGGGAAATACCGCGCGGGTTGCGATCAAACAAGCGACAACCAAGTCGCGCCTCCAAAAGCCGGATCTGCTGACTGACCGCCGACTGGGTCAGGCCCAGTTCGTCTGCAGCAGCCGTAAAGCTGCCGTGCTGGGCGGCGGATTCAAAGCTGCGGAACCAGCCCAGCGGAGGAAGTGTTCGGGACATAAGAGTTGCCGGTGCAATAAGCGTGGCTTATGCAGGTGACCAAAAATATGTTGATTGTCAAAAAGACAGAATCGGTGAATAGTTTCATTCTCTATCCATCACCAGCGCCATGCAATGACCGACATACGCAAAATCGTCACCTTTGATGAAGAAGTACTGACCGAAGGGTTTAAAAAGGCGCAAAAGCCGTGGCGCCTGTTCGCCGTGGCAGCAGTCATCAGCAATCCGTGGGCGGGGCGCTATGTTGAGGATCTGAAGCCCGAAATCAATGCTATCGGACCAGAGCTTGGCGAACTACTCACCGCCCGCATCATTGAGTTGGCCGGTGGTGGCGACAATATCGAAGCCTATGGCAAGTCGGCAGTGGTGGGCCTGGATGGTGAAATCGAACATGCCTCGGCGCTGATTCATACTTTGCGCTTCGGCAACCATTACCGCACTGCCGTAGGTGCGACCAGTTACCTGTCTTTTGCCAACACACGCGGCCCTGCCAATGCACCCATTGCGGTACCACTGATGGACAAGCACGACGCCGGCAGGCGTTCGCACTATCTGACCGTACAGTTCTCAATTGCCGATGCACCGCGGGCCGATGAGTTGGTGATTGTGTTAGGTGGCGCCAGCGGTGGACGACCGCATCACCGTATTGGTGATCGCTATCAGGACCTTAAAGATCTGGGACACGACGTTGACAACCCCGCAGCCATCTAGCTCCCTGCCGCGATCTGCGCTTACCGCAACGATATACGGATACCGCGACAACAACGCAGGCAACGTAAAGCCGCCAATGCTGTTGATTCACGGCGTTGGTATGAACGCAGACTACTGGGGCAATCTAACGGCGGTACTGTCAGCGCACTTTGCACTCACCATCATCGATATGCCGGGGCACGGTCAAAGCCCTGCGCTGCCCGACCAACAGCCTTCACTCGAACAATATACCGATGCAATCGCGTCGGTAATTAGCACACCATCCGTAACACCGAACGATACACCTGCGATTGTTGTCGGCCATTCCATGGGCGCACTGATTGCACTCGATCTTGCGGTACGTCATTCACCTCTTGTTGCAGGCATCGGGGTATTCAATGGCATTTACCGCCGCAGCCGGCAGGCAACCGATGCGATCTTACAACGCGTCGAAGAATTACAAGGCGACGACAAACCGGACCCGACTAAAACGCTTGAAAGATGGTTTGGAAAAGCACCGCAAGGCCACATAGCAAAGGCCGCAACACAATGCAGGCACTGGCTGAACAGCATCGACCAACAGGGTTATGCCGCGGCCTACAGTGCATTTGCCAGAGCCGATGCACCATCCGACGAAGCGCTGCGCGGCATTAGCTGTCCGGCGTTATTTATGACAGGTGAACTCGAACCAAACTCAACACCTGCGATGTCCCGCGCAATAAGCGCACTGGTAGTAAACGCCAGATGCGAAGTGGTAAAAAACGCTAAGCACATGATGTCACTGACACACGCAGACGAAGTGAACAATGCCCTGGTTAACTATTTTAACGGACGCTGAAATGGCACAGGAAAACAATACAGGTAACCGCCATGCACGATGAAGACCTGCTACGCCGCGCGTTTGGCAGCTTTATGACCGGTGTTACCATTGTTACCGCTACAGACACCGACAACACACCGGTTGGCTTTACCGCCAACTCTTTTACTTCCGTTTCAATGGACCCGCCGCTACTACTGGTGTGCCCCGGTAAACACATTACGTTTTACGAGTTATTTAATACAACAACTCACTTCGCAGTCAGTATTCTTGCCGAAGGTCAGGAGGCAATATCCAACAACTTTGCCAGTGGCCCTGATGATCGCTTCGAACAGGTCAGCTGGCACCGTGACAACTTTGGCTCGCCAATTATCGACAACGCCTGCGCCAGTTTCAGCTGCCGTGTACATCATCGCTTCGAAGCCGGTGATCATATGGTACTGGTTGGTGAAATACTGGAATTCGAACAGTTTGAGCGACCGGGTCTGGGCTACAACGGTAACGGTTACTTTAGTCTGAGCAAAGAGCAACAGGCAGACACCACAAGCGACAGCAGTGTGAATGGAGTGACCGGCATGATTGTTCGCTTCGAGGATCAGATACTGGTGATGGACAGTGACGACGGCTTAACACTTCCAACCATACAGCAACAAGGAAGGCGCGGTGCCAGAAGCGCGATGCAACGACATATTAAAGATCTTGGTCTCGATATAACGCTCGGACCTGTGTATTCGATTTACGACAACAACAACAACAACAATCACTACACATTCTTTCTGGCCAATGCCACCAGCGATGCTGCAAAAAATACCGGTCGCTTTATTCCTGTGCAGCAACTCGACAGCAACGCGTTTGCCGACAAGGCACAGGCAACAATGATGTCACGCTTTAAAACCGAAATTCGTAACAAGGTATTCGGTCTTTACATCGGTGATGTGGAAGCCGGTGATGTTCACCATTCGGACAACCAGCAATAAATCAACGCAGGTACTGCCATGAAATTTTCACTCTTCGCCCACATGGAACGACTCAGCGAAACACAAAGCCACTCGCAACTGTACGAGGAATTTGTACAACTTTGCCAAATGGCAGATGAAGGTGGTATGCGGGCAGTGTGGACCGGTGAACATCACGGCATGGAATTTACCATTGCGCCCAACCCGTTTATCACCATTACCGATCTGGCCCGCCATACACGCAACGTCAGGCTTGGCACCGGAACCATTATTGCCCCGTTTTGGCACCCGATAAAGCTCGCCGGTGAAGCAGCAATGACCGATCTGGTCACCGACGGGCGCCTTGAACTCGGCATAGCGCGCGGTGCCTACAGCTACGAATATGAACGGCTGATGCCGGGCCTCGATGCCTGGCAGGCAGGGCAGCGAATGCGTGAATCAGCGCCGCTGCTACGACAACTCTGGCGGGGCGATGCCGCACACGAGGGTGAATATTATCAATTCCCCGCTACCACATCAGCGCCAAAACCATTG
>CAYZVB010000061.1:0-5374 GCA_964481315.1 uncultured Granulosicoccaceae bacterium | reverse complement strand
CGCCGCAGCCCCTGCAAGAAAAAGGCCCGCCCATCTGGATTGCCGCACGCGACCCGAACAGCCACGAATTCGCGGTGCATGGGGGGTTTAACGTGCAGGTCACGCCACTGTGGCAGGGCACAGAAGAAATCGAAAGTTTAATGCAACGCTTTAATGACGCCTGCGACAGTTACAGCGGCACACGACCAAAGATTATGCTGCTGCACCATACCTATGTAGCCAGCGATGATGCCGACACCGCCACTGCAGCATCTGAGTTGAGCCGTTTTTATAATTACTTTGGCGCTTGGTTTCAGAACAAACGTCCCGTACAACAGGGACATATACAAGTGTTAACCGAAAAGGAAATAGCCGCCAACGAAATGATGTCAGCCGGCAACATGCACCGCGATCTGACCATAGGCACCAGCCAGCAGGTCATTGAAAAAATCAAACGTTACGAAGCACTCGGATACGATGAATACTCGTTCTGGATAGACAGCGGCATGTCATTCAGTCGCAAACGCGAATCGTTAAGGCGTTTTATTGAAGAAGTGATGCCGGCTTTCTCTTAGTCACCAGCTATGCAGCAACTACTGTCATCAAACCAGTGACAACTCATTCGAAAAGTCCGGTAACATTCTAAGCCTACGAACTGCTAACGCAAATCTGGAAATTCAAGCAGATTCAAAAGCCCTGCATAATACATTATTTGATTTCTGTTCAGCGTAGGCGATTCATCCAGCGCAACACCGGATAACTTGCGACGAATTTTGAGCATGACCTGTTCAAGATACTTCTCAGTTCTGTTCAATTCCGCAGCAATCTGCGCAGGTGTTTTACCTGCGGCAAGTCCGGTCAGAAAACGCTTTTCAGTATCACTGAGTGACTCAATAAGCGGCTTAATAAACTGGCTGCTGAATTGCGCATTGGCTGTCACCATACTGTGGAATAACCGGGTTCTCAGAGTGAGTTGTTCGAGGCGTTCTTCAAGCAACAGATTAAACACACGGTCTTTTTCACTGCTGATGAAACTGGCACCGGAAATACCGCGCGAGCCGGACATTAACGGCAGAGTAATGCCGTTATTGATCCCGTAGTTCCGCGAGGTCGCAAGGACCTCGAAACTCTTGTGTTCTTTTCGCATATAACGGGCGCAGGTTTTGCCCCACCAGCTGATCGGCTGGTCTTCCCCGCTGTCCACAGCTCGGATCAGCGGATCGTAGCGGTCAAATCGTGCGCTGGCATAGTGATCAAGGTATTGCGGTGAGTATTCGCCAGAGACGTGATACACCGGTTGTATCAAACGATCGACCATGGCTTGCGGTATGTAGGTATACAACACACCTTCGAAACCTAACGCGCCGACTGATTTTTCTAACAGTTGAAACGCACTTGAAAAGTTTTCACTGCCGTACAGGGACTCGACAAAGTCTCCAAGCTCCATCACAGACCTCCTTCGGTTACATCCGTTTAACTGAACCCGGAACTCAGGATGCCTGCTCATATCTCCAATTACTTAGGAAGAGCATTCCACCGGCAACCCTTACAGTAACAATAAGTGGTCGATTTGAAAAGCTAAAATTGTCGTAGTGGCGACGGGATCACCCTAATCACTCCACAACACCAGCACAACGTCGGATAGAAGATCGGTCCGCCGTCGCTACTGCTTTTCGACGGACCGGACCTGGAGCATCAGGACAAATCTTTTTGCAAGACCAGAAAATTCGGTCCGCCCAGATAGAGTTGCTGATGTGCTTCGACCACACTGAACCCCACTGTCTGCACTTCGCAAATCATCTCATTCAGGGATTTCAGCACCAAACCTTCATTGCAGGAAATCTCCATATTGTGTGCCTTGAATTGCTGCCAGTGGGGATGGGCAATCATATCGCGGTTTATCGATAACGCGCTATCGACGCATGGCAGCGTTGTTTCTTCAATTTTGCAGAATTAACCTCACCACTTCCAGCTAAAAAAATTCAAAGCCAACAATGCCAGACAGGCAGATAGCTCAGAACTAACGGGTGGCTATTCGTTGTATCTCACAACCAGCCCGCCTGGCTCTGTTGGCTCTGTGATATCAGAGTGCAAGGTGCGCCCTGATCTGAAGCACAAAACATTGCTTACCATAGATAACTATCGAACCGGAACCACACTGGAAAGTTCAATGGAGTTCTTCATGTTATCTGCAGTTACCGTAATCCGACTATCAATCAAACTCCCTGCCTGCACCTGGTCACTGACCAGAAAGTTAACAGTGACTTTGGCTGTTTCACCTGACTGCAGAGAGTCAAAAGTCCAGTCGGCTTCTGCACCACCGACACAGGAGCCACAACCAAAAGTATCCGGCTCGGCATCCGTGGTACGAGAGAATGAGACGCCTTCCGGCACACGATAGACGATGTAAACATTGTTAACCGGGACCAGAGAATTATTGGTCACCAGAAACTCGTAACGCAACCGGTTACCGGCTGCCACCTCTGACTGCTCCGGAACAATCGAGAGCATCAGTGGTGATGCCACCTCCGCAACTGTTAACACCTGTTCTGACGCAACATCGGTCACCTGCCCGCCATCGTGCATCAACTCACCGCGCAATCCGAGCGACTGGCCGGCAATCGCATCGCTCGCGACCGTCATATTTACCGAGTAACTTTGAGTACCCAGCACCGGCAACGATGTAACCGGCCAGCTAACACTCCCGCTTCCGGATTGTGAACCGGAATTTGATATTGAATCTACAGTGACACCGTCCGGTATCGACAGTGAAACGTTCATGTTTTCAAGATTAGTGCTGGAAGTATTGCCCACATGTACTGTCGCGACAAACGACTGACCGGCAACTACCGGATCTTCAGATAAGCTGATGGCCAATTGGGAACGCGCGGCATTGTCAACACCAACCACTGTGCCGCGAGTGATATCGTTTAGCGTACTGTCTGATGTTACAAGTAATGCCGAGTCAATAAGACTCCCTCCCTGAAGGCTGTCCAGCACTATGCTGTTCAACACTATCGTTTCACTCGCACCCGCAGCCAGTGAATCAAAACTCCAGTCAGCCTCAGCCCCCTCAATACAGCTACCACAACCAAACGTATCCGGCAGTGCATCCGTAGTACGTGAAAATTGCACCCCCGCCGGCACTCTGAACAAAACGTCGATGTTACTGGCCGGCACCAATCCGGTATTACTCACGGTGAACTGGTAATGCAGGCGACCACCGGCTGCAACCGGGTCGGATTTCACAGCAACGTCTACATTAAGCGGCGATGGCTGCGCTGTCACACTGACCACATCTGTCATAGCGGCACTGGCGCCTGCCTGGCCATTTTCGACCACTGAAGACTGCATCGCCAGTATTTGCCCGGACACAGCGTTAGCCGGTACCGTGGCCATTACAGTGAACCGTCGTGTCTGCAATACCGGCAACTGAGATACCGACCAAACGACCTCCCCGGTTTCTGTATCGACAAAACCACCATCGCTTATCGTGTCGGCAACCACACCACGCGGTAGTGTGGATCGAACCTGAAAGTTATCGACGTTACCAGTACTGACATTACCCACACTTACTATATACACCACCTGCTGCCCTGCAAGCACCGGGTCGTGAGAAGCCGCAACACCGACTGCCAGTGTTGGATTATTTCTGACGGTTACCGGTTTCGATTCACTGATGGTTTGTGAAAAACCGTCAGCCGTAACATCAATCGTATTATTAATCACAGTGCCGGCAGCATTGCTGTCAAGTACCAGCGCGTTAACCATGATGGTTTTAACACCGCCAGCCGGTATAGACAAAAACGTCCAGTCAGCTTCTGCACCTTCGACACAGGTTCCACAACCAAATGTGTCGGGTACTACGTCAGTGGTGCGCGAAAACGATATACCGGCAGGTATGCGGTACAAGACCTTCACATTATTTACCGGTACCCGTGACACGTTGCTTACAGTAATTTCGATCTTTAACCGATGATCAGCCTCGACAGATTCAGCTACCGCCATGTCTACCTGCAGTGGTAACACGGTCACGGACGTCGTCACACTGCTTTCCTCAGCGTTCGACTGCCGCAACGTCAGCACCGGTTCATAACTACCCGGGGCAAGATAGTAATGTGTGGCGCTGCCGGGACTTGAGCAGTTGTCTACGGTGATGTCGTTGCTGCCGTTGTTATCGACATCGATCAGGCAGGTGGCGTTATCAGCTACCACACCGGCAAGCTGCCATGAAAACACCACTGGTCTATCAATCATAGTGATACCGGGGCTGGCACTGAAAGTCAGTATGCCATCAGTACCGGTGCCCACCGGATTATCGACCGGCGAATCAACCGTGGTGTTATCGTCGCTATCACAAACATCACCAATGCCATCGTTGTCGGTGTCCTGCTGCGAGGCATTACGAATGTCAGGGCAATTATCCAGTGCGCCAACGCCATCGAGATCGGGGTCAGTGATTTTAGGGACATCACAAACATCACCGGCCCCGTCATTGTCGGTGTCCTGCTGGCTGACATTCACGACAAAAGGACAGTTATCCTGCGAGTCCGATATACCATCACCATCACTATCATCCAACACCAGGATCGCGGGTGTAATAACCACATTGACTGCCACGGGAGAAAGTCCATCCTGAGAGGTAATCTGCAACCAGGCATCGGTAGTACGGTCAGCGGGTGCCTGGGTCTGATCTGCCTGTATATTGATAAACGCCACTCCGTCGGAGGAAAGTGCGCCCGAATCAGGCGAGGCGGTCAACCAGGCATGGGAACTGGCAATGGAATATTGCGTGTCTTCTGAGGCACGCAACTGAATCTGACCGGCGTAGCCACCGCCACCAAAACGCAGAAGATTAGTATCTACAGACAACGCTCTGGGAGCTAACAGAAAGTCCGCTGTTGTGCCACTGCTTTCGGCAACCGCAACGGTCTGGGAAACCGTTTCGTAGCCGGGTGCTGAAACCGTAACCACATAGCTGTTGCCTAAATCAACGTTGTCAGTAATTCTGTATTGACCGTTGCTGTCAGTCAGCACAGAGGCTGTTTGCGGAGAGGTGATAACACTGGCGTTAGGGATAGCCACCGAAACACTCTGATCAAGTACTCTGCCGAAGATCACACGGCCGCCATTGGTATCATCGCCGTCACCCGAACCGCCACCGCAGGCAGACAGCAACAATATCAGTACGCAACTGATCACACGTAAAATCATTTTTAGGTATCCTTAAGATTTGTGCAACGCAAGATCAGCACAGTGCTTTGCGCATCGATACCCGTACGGTATCAATGCTACTTGTCAAAAACAGGTTTATACGACCTGCACGTTCCTAAACCGGAGACTCTGTGTAGTAACGCTCGGGGATTGAATCCTCAAGATACTTTGTTGCAGCATT
>CAYZVB010000060.1:19099-19939 GCA_964481315.1 uncultured Granulosicoccaceae bacterium | reverse complement strand
GCCCGCATATCCGATGCGCCAGCCCGTCATCGCGTAGGCTTTTGAAACGCCATTGACGGTAAGTATTCTATGTTTGAGTTCAGGACAAACCGCGGCCAGTGACACTGCTTCGTTATTATCAAACAGTATTTTTTCATAAATCTCATCACAAAGAATGAGTGTCTCCGGATACAACAACAGCACCTCGGCCAGAGCCTCAAGCTCGGTACGGGTGTATACAACACCAGCCGGATTGGATGGACTATTTAACATCAACCAGCGCGTTTCAGACGTAAGGTATTCGCGCAGCAACTGCGGGGTCAGTCGAAAATCATTATCAGGTGAACATGGGATTACGACTGGGTTTAAGCCTTGCACCAGCGCAATATTCTGGTATGAGTCGAAATAAGGCGCACAAAGCAGCACTCGCTGCCCGGGTTCTGCAGACGCCATTAGCGCATTAAAAATAACCTGTTTGGCACCGTTGCAGACAATAACTTCAGGGGCAGCGTAGTGGACCGCGTTATCGCGCTTTAGCTTCGCGACAATCGCTGCTTTCAATTCGGCTGTGCCGTCGGTTGGCGGGTAACGGGTCTGTCCATCGAGCGCTGCTGCATGGGCTGCTTCGATAATATGTGCAGGCGTTGCGAAGTCCGGCTCCCCAAGTCCCAGATCAATCACATCGTGCCCCTGCGACTTCAGAACACGGGCTGTTTGACTCACACCGGCGGATGCCGATGGAAGTACAGCCTGCAGACGTTGGGCACGATAAATCATCAAATTACCGCGGTCTCGACAAACGGTTTGTTTTCTGCAATGCGAACATAGTCAAACGGTGTAAGATCGAGGCTGCGGTATTCA
>CAYZVB010000060.1:1699-19089 GCA_964481315.1 uncultured Granulosicoccaceae bacterium | reverse complement strand
TCCGTTCGAAATTGAATGGGGTCATGTCAAGCGTGCGGTATTCACCGTAAGTCACCAGCTCAGCAGTACCGCGTCCCATCGCCGGTGACTGTTGAAAACCATGCCCTGAAAAACCATTGACGAATACAAAGTTTTTCACCTCAGTGTGATAACCGAGAATGGCATTCTGATCGAACGTGTTGAAAGCATAATGACCTGCCCATGAGTTGGTGAGCCTGATCGCTTCAAATTGCGGTATGCGATTTGCAATAACAGGCCACACTTTGTTTTCCCAAATACTGTGGTCCTGTACAAAGTCGTCGTAATCTACTGCAGGGTCTTCGTCCGGCGGGCATCCGGCCAGATAATAGGTGCCATCTGTGCGCATGTGAACACCGCTGGGGTCGATGGTCAGCGGTAAGTCCCGGTCAAGCGGTTGCTCGGCAGAAAAGATAAACGTATAGCGTTTGCGTGGCTCTACCGGCAATTCGATACCTGCCATGCGTGAGGTCAGCACTGCACGCGGACCGGACGCATTAATCACGGTGCCACACTGCACCGACTCACCGGACTTTAGCACCACGCTATTAACCGCAGATCCATCAGCTGTCAGATTCATACTGACTACTTCGTTGGTAATGTACTCAACGCCCTTCTCGCGGGCAGAGCGTTTCCACCAGTCAAACAGCGTGTTGCCATCGAAGTACCCTTCATCAATCAGGTTATGGCTGCCTGCGACAATGTCATCGACGTTGTAAAACGGATAGTCACGTTTTATTTCATCGGCAGTCATTATCTTTGTTCCCGCGCCACAGGCTGCCTGCAGTTTCTGGTTAGCTTTGAGAACATTCGCAAACGCATCGTTGTCAGCCAGGTACATGTAACCGTAACTCTGCAGCAACAGATCAGGGACTCTTGGATCATCCCCCATGTAGTGCCGAAAGTTTTTGACAAACTCTGCAGCAAACTGAGAAATACGTACGTTAATTTCATTGGAGAACTGCTGCCGCATACAGCTGTTGGTATGCGCAGTAGAAGTAAATTCATAAGTCGGGTCTTTTTCAACCACTAACACCGAACCGTTAAAATCGTCATTGTTCGCCAGAAACCACGCAACTGACGATCCGTACATCGCACCACCGACAATCACGACATCATAACTTTGCAGTGAGGGTTGGTTACTTATTGTTTTTTCGTTCATTACACGGCGCTCCCGTCTTTGACTGCGGCTTTTACCTGATTGATGTCATTGTCTGACAAACCATATTCGTTCTTCGCAGATGCCTCGGTGATATAACCGCGAGCCAGATCCCGTTTTACCAGTTCGGGTTCACGGTCGGTGGCATTGCCATAGCCCGCACCACCCGGAAAAGCCATCATGACTTTTTTACCGTGTGGCACGAACTGCCTGCCCTTGCCCTGCATGGCAGAGCCATCATCCAGCTCTATACTGGTCGGTGCACCGGGTTGCCCACTCTGCCGACCCAGTGCCGGGTGATCCACCCGATCAAACATGGCCGAGATATCAAACTCCTGCCCTTCAACCGCACCCACTTCCATATACTGACCGAGACCGCCGCGATATTGACCGGCACCACCGCTGTCAGGGCGCAATTCTTTTCGCCAGATAATCACAGGCCCGGTATGTTCGGTGGCCTCGACCGGCATGGTCATGACACCGGAGGGAAACGCCGTAGCATTCAAACCATCAAGTGTCGGCCTGGCGCCGGAACCTCCCGAGTTAAACGTGAGCACTTCTGCACGTACTGCCTGTTTTGCCATGGCAACATCACGGGCAGCCTGTTTGTCGGAGGCATCAACCTCTGCATTAAGGTCAATATCTGTACGCGGTCGCAGCGATACCTGAAAGTTACACAATGTACCCGCACCTTCCGCAGGCACGGTGGTCGGCAGAATCTGATCAAGCGCGTTATACACCGTGTCCGGAATCATGTGGCCGATCACATGCCGCAACGCCACCGGGGCCGGATGCAACGCATTAACAATAGAGTTTTCCGGTGCAGTAATTTCAAAAGGTGCCAGTGACGCTGCGTTATTAGGGATTTCCGGTGCAATCGCACATTTTAACGCGTAACAGGCATACGCTTTGGTGTAGACAAGCGGCACGTTAATGCCTTTTTTATCAAGCCCTGAAGTACCATCGAAGTCGCAGGTGATTTTGTCTTTGTAAATATCAAGCTTTGCTTTTAATGTTACCGGTGCGCTGTAACCATCAATCACCATTTCACCGGCGGCACTGGCACCGGTCGGTAATGTTGCGATACAGGCTTCGGTTGCTGATTTTGAATTCTCAAAAATGAACGCTGCAATATCGTGCAGGTCGGTTAGAGTAAACTCCGCCATCATGTCTGTCAGGCGGCGATGACCAATCTCGTTACAGGTAGCGAGTGCATAGATATCTCCAACCAGCTGGTCAGGTTCCCGCACATTCCCGCGCACAATACGCATGAGTGTTTCATCTACCTTGCCCTGACTGGCAAATTTCATGATCGGGATATACAACCCTTCTTCATACACCGAGTTTGCATCTGCCCCGAAGCCACGGCCGCCAATATCGACGATATGTGCCGTGCAGGCAAAGAAGCCAACATGCGCGCCACGATAAAAAGACGGCGTGACAACGGTAATATCATGCAGGTGACCGGTCCCTTCCCACGGGTCATTGGTGATATACACATCACCTTCCAATATGTTGTCACGACCAATGCGACGGATAAAATGCGCTACCGCATCGGCCATGGCGTTGACGTGGCCGGGGGTACCGGTGACCGCCTGCGCCATCATCAGCCCTTCGACGTTATAAACCCCGGCTGAAAGGTCACCCGCCTCACGAACGGAAGTTGAAAATGCCGTGCGCACCAGCGCCATAGCCTGCTCTTCTACAACCGAGATCAGGCGGTTCCACATCACTTGTTGTCGTACGTTATCGGCTTGCTTATTCATGCTTTTGGTTTCCTACGATTGATGCACAGTGACATCGATACAACCATCCGACTGCCTTACCGCCGCGCGAGAGGCAGGCACAATGATGGTGGTCTGATCTTCAGTAATTACCGCAGGCCCCGCTATGCCGGTACCAGTGTCCATCTCGCCACGCTGCACAATAGCCGCCTGTACCGAATCACCTGCAGCCGGGTCAAACACGGTACGTTCACCATGCGTTTGCGCCTGTGTTTGAGCACCGATCGGTTGCAGGCTTCCGGCAGGTTGCGCCTTTGTGGTGGCGTTAACTGCCCACACGGTGATTTCAACTTCAAGCCCTTCCACCGCTCTGCCAAATAGCGCAATATAGTCTTTCTCAAACAATGCTTTAAAGGTTGCAGCGTCAGGTGCAGTCGCTTGCGACTGCGTGAGTGTGATGGGAATTTCCCACCCCTGCCCGGAATAACGCATATAAACTTTGTATTGCGAACTGACCGGCTCATCGGGAGCGCAGCCGCTAACAAAACGAGTCGCTTCATCACTGAGTTCTGATAACAGTTGCGTGATGGCGGCGGCATCAAATTCCTGCAACCGCATAAAAACACTGCGGGTGGCTTCAAAGCTGAACGGCGCACGTAAAAAACCAATAGCAGAACCAACACCGGCACCGGGCGGTACCAGCAGTCGGCTAACACCAAGCTTTTCACACAATCTGCCGGCATGCAGCGGTGCTGCGCCGCCAAACGCGATCATCGTGTATTCGGATAAATCTTCGCCGTTTTCAACCGCATGAACACGTGCTGCATTGGCCATGTTTTCATCGACCATTTCGGCCACACCGAATGCCGCATTGCCTGCGTCCATGGATAATGGTTTGCCAATCGTTTTTTCGAGCGCCTGTTGCGATGCCTGTAAATCAAGTGCGATAGAACCACCGGCAAAATTGTCGGGGTCGAGCTTGCCAAGCACCAGATCGGCATCGGTAACAGCAGGGTTTTCACCGCCGCGACCATAGCACGCAGGGCCCGGTTCAGAACCGGCCGACTTTGGCCCGACACGTATTTGGCTTAACGCATCAACATGTGCAAGTGAGCCGCCACCGGCACCAATTTCCACCATATCAATGACCGGAATGGATATAGGCATACCGGAACCTTTTTTGAAGCGATAGGTTCTGGCCACTTCAAAGACGCGGCTGGTTTTTGGTGTGTGGTTTTTTATTAAACAGATTTTTGCCGTGGTACCGCCCATATCGAATGACAGTACTTTTTCAAGACCGTAGCGTGCAGCAATGTTGGCGGCGAATACCGCACCACCCGCCGGCCCCGACTCAACCAGCCGCACCGGAAACTCTGCTGCATTATCAAGCGATATAATGCCGCCACCGGAGTGCATTAAGAATATCGAACATTCAACACCCTCTGATTGAAGCTTGTGTTTTAGCCTGCCCAGATAACTTTTCATTAAAGGCTTTATGTAGGCATTGGCGATAGTCGTGTTAAAACGTTCGTACTCCCGCATTTGCGGAGACACTTCCGACGACAAGGACACCATCACATGCGGTAGTCGCCGTGTGAGCACTTCACGAACCTGATTTTCATGCGTGCTATCGATATAAGAGTGCAGAAAACCAATGGCCACACTTTCATAGCCGGCAGCTTCAATATCATCGACAAGTGTTTCGATCTCTGCCGTATCAATCGGTATGAGTATTTCACCAGTAGCGCTGACCCGTTCACTGAGGGTGTATCTCTGGTGCCTTGCAAGCAGCGGTTCCGGCAGCGACAGGTTAAGGTCGTACTGCTCAAACCGCGACTCGGTACGCATCTCAATCACATCACGAAAACCGCGCGTGGTAATCAGTGCCGTTTTAGCACCACTGCGTTCAATTAACGCATTAGTGGCGAGCGTTGTGCCGTGAATAATCTGTTGTATTTGTGAGGGCTCTACCGCTGCCTTTTTACAAACCTCGTGCAGGCCTTCAACAATGGCATTTTCGGGTGCTGCATAGGTGGTGAGCACTTTGGTGGAATATTGATCTTCACCGACTTCGAGCACCACATCGGTAAACGTACCACCAATGTCTACCCCCAACCGCACTGCTGTTTCAGCCATCTGCCCTGCCCCGATCTGATTACCGGTGACTGTAGCGCCACGGCTAAAACGAAATCAAATCGTTTAATTCAATACGGGTGATAAAAAAAATTGATTAACGACAGTCAGCGTCATAAGCAAAAGCCACTCTGCCGGCCACTAACGCCGCTTTCTTAACGATCGCACTGACATGTTCCGGACTGAAACGCGCTTCGAAACACAGGTCGGGTGGTGCCCAGTCGTAGTCGATACGGGTGAGGGCCCCGCTTTGCAGTTCATTGACCACCATCGCTTCAGGGAGAACCGCAACCCCCATGTTGTCGACAGTCATCTGCAGACAGGCGGCAAGATTACTCGATGGCACCAGCTTTAGACCCCGAACTCCGGAAAAATGATCTTTCACCTGCTGGTAAGGCCCGGTTGAGCGGGCGTGCGTTAAAATTGGAAACTCAGCCAGCTTTGCGACACTCCAGCGCCTGTTGTTTTGCGATTCGTTAATTGCAGGCGATGCTACCCATATCCACGGGTAACACCCAAGGTCCTGAGCATCCGGCAGGGGCGCTGGAAACGGACCGCTCTGCAATGCCAGATCTATTGTGCGGGCAGCAAGGGCGGCAGTCAGGTTGACAGAAAGATCTACCGTCAGCTCCACCAGCACCTCCGGGTACTCTTCCTTGAGTGCTTTCAGGTAATCCCTCAGCCAGGTGTGCACGACCAGTTCTGTGACACCCAGTTTCAGTACACCATCGTACAGAGACGCCCGATCCGCCGCCTCCTGCAGTTGCTGGGTTGACTGAAGCACTGCACGGGCGTGCACCAGCAATTCCCGGCCTTTCGGTGTCAGCCGCACATTGCCGGTACTGCGTTCCAGCAATTTCACATCGAGCGTACTTTCAAGTGCCGAAATACGCGAAGAGATATTTGGTTGCGTGGTGTTGAGTCGCTCGGCAGCCTGGCGAAAGCTGGCCAGATCGGCTACCCAGACAAAGGCTTCGAGTTGTTTGAGGCTGAAATTCAAGACTAATCAGACGGAATCAGGTGCGCCGGAATCTGCAGCACAGACACAAGGATCACAAAAATTCAATCCCGAACCTATCGGTGTGACACAGTTCAACATCGTCTGCTTCCTAAACCACCCATATAAGTCATTGATTTTTGGTACTGAAACCATATTCCGGTAATTTTACCGTTTTTACTTGGTACTGTACCTCTACGAATAACCTTAACTTGTAACGATAATTAACACGTACCCAGACAGGGTTGCTACAGGGACGTACCAAGGGAGCTGATTGAAGTTTGCAGGGAAGCAAAGCACGGATGCAGCTGATAATACGATTTACCAGTGCAGGTTTACCAGGGAAGTGAAGTCTAGCGTTGCGCAGTCGGTATTACAAAGGATGTAGCCGGAAGGTCTACAGGGAGTGGACCTTCCACCTTTTTCCCACATCATTCTGAATCGTGCGTCTCTACTGTAGCCTGCGCAGCTGCCTATTCCATTACTAATTCAACGCCGGTAGCTCGCGCCTGAAGTCGGCCTCATGCAGCTGTGATCTGTCTTCCTGAAACGATCTGGCTGACAGGTGCCCGGCAAAAACCGCATCGGCAATCAAACCCGGCGCGTGCGCATCACCAATTAATTCTACCGACACACCGGTCGACTGCAATGCATCGTATAGCGCATTTTCGGGCAGGCGTTCAGTAACCGGCACCAGTGTGTTACACGGAAGCGTGCTGCAGTTTCCGGTGTAGGTACAGCGCAGAGTCACCTGACCATCAGTCGCCGAAACCACCTGCCTGTTGGTATGCAGGGTAACGCCCGCTTCAAGCAGCGACTTTTGAATACGCTGTTGCTCAAGCGTGTGTTCTGTCCATGGCGAAACCAAACTCGCAGGGGTTACAAAGTGAATATCACCGCGGCCGGACAGCTTTTCTGCAAAATGATCTGCCAGCATACCTGCAAGATAAACCTGATCATCATCGTAGATAACCACCGCCCCTTCATTGGGAAGTTCACCGTGCATGATACTTTCAGGTGCTAACACAGTGGCACTAGTTATACCGTCTATCGCTACCCGGCTGCTTCGGCCTATACCGTCTGTTCGCCACCGTGCACCGGTTGCGAGTACCACATGATCTGCGTCAAATTCCATCACCTGCTCTGCGGTTAACCGGCTGTCGGTATACATCGACACATTCGGTAGTTGCTGCAACGCATACACACGAATATCTCTTACACGCTTCCACGCTGACAAACCTTTTAACGCAGACTCGGCCAGCACCCTTCCACCCAGTTGATCTGCCGCCTCACTCACCGTCACTTCATAATCACGCCTGGCCATTTGCAGCGCACACTCAAGTCCGGCGGGTCCCGACCCCACCACCAGCACACGGGCCGGTGCCTTTTTCACAGGAATAATTTCAGGGTGCCAGCCGCGACGCCACTCTTCACCCATCGTCGGATTCTGTGTACAACGAATAGAAACACCGAGGTTGTCACAGGCCACACAGATGTTGCAGCCAATACACTCGCGAATTTCCTCAACACGGTTTTGTTTTATTTTCTCGGGCAGAAACGGATCTGCAATAGATGGCCGTGCGGCACCGATTAGATCGAGCTCGCCTTTTTTTATGAGCGACACCATCAGATCAGGTGATGTAAAACGACCGACAGATACCACAGGCTTAGTGGTTACGGATTTCACAAATCGCGTATAAGGCAGCTGATAGCCTTCATCAGATTGAAAACGACTGGTCATTGAATCGTTCGGCCAGTCTGAAACATTTACATCCCACAGGTCCGGAAGTTCGGCAAGCATTTCAACAACCGCCCTGCCTTCTTCATGGGACTGCATACCATCACTGCCTTTCATTTCATCTACTGCAAAACGAAACGCAACAGCACAGTGATCGCCAATTGCCTCTTTGGTATCTTCCAGTAACTCCCGAATTAACCGCACACGATTCTCAAGGCTGCCGCCGTACTCATCGGTACGGTGATTTAGCTCCGGCAGCAGAAACTGCTGCGTTAGTGTCATACCGTGACCGGCATACACATAGACAATATCAAAGCCGGCTTCACAGGCGCGCATGGCAGCAGCCCTATGCCACTTGCGAAATTCTTTAATGTCTTTTTTGTTAACACCGCGAGCCTGTTTGGTAAAACCAATATCGGTTGCCATATCACCCACCCCAAGTGGCGCGATACGCGAATACAGATTGGCAGCGTGACTTCCGTTGTGTGCGAGCTCTATGGCAGCGAGTGCACCGGCGGCATGTACTTTGTCGGTCATCAGACGCAGGGCAGGAATATCTTGTTCATCCCATATGCGCTGCTCTGCATAGGGTGATAAATCAGAACTCGGATGTATCTCCGCTTCTTCGGTGCTCACTACGCCCCAGCCACCAAGCGCCTTGACCTCCCGCATTGCCGCATGTGCCTGCGGTCGCAGATGTCCCATACCGCAGCAATGTGGCACCTGGTAGAAACGATTCTTTGTGGTTACCGGACCAATACGGAGCGGTTCGAACAGCATGTTGTATTTTGGATCTGTCACAGAGCAGGCGTCTTGAAATGTTGTGAACCCGGCGGCGCATTTCGGTAAAGAATTGCGCTGCGATTGAAAAACTTATTATGTCAGCTTCCGTCTCCCTATGTTTAACTTGTCAGGACGGAAAAATGTGGTTAGGGTATTTTAAGCATTTTTGCAATGCAGCTTTTTTTGGAGAAACCGGTGACCATTCTTAAACATTTACTGTCCCCTGCACGAACACAGTGCTTTGGCATTTGTCTGTTACTTGCCGCCTGTGGAGGCGACAGCACAAGCACACCGGAAGACAATCCAGACCCTAATGGACCTGTGGTAGACACGCAAACACCTGACTGTAAATCAGCCGCCGACACACTCGCGAATACCCAATGTCCGCCCCCCCCCAACAACCAACAAGATGACCAGCAAGGTGATCAACAAACTGCACTCACCCTCGACAATCTGATATCAGATACCGTCGCAGTAAACGGCAGCAAAACATACCGGGTACCGGCCGGTGCAGAAATCATTCTCACTACCACCAGTGGTGATGCCGATCTGTATTTGTACCGCAACGCAGATTTATCTCTCGACAACCGGCTGTGTTACGCCACCGAATCGTTCCGCGAAGACAACTGTGCTTCCGACAGCTCCGAATCTGAGGTTTATGCAGAAGTATACGGAGCTGAAGCATCAAGCTTTACCCTAAGCGCCACCACCGACTGTTCAGTCGCTTCGGTTAATCAGTGGGTGTACCGGAACATGAAAGACTACTACCTGTTTGCAGATCAGGTACCCGATGTAAATCCCGCAGACTACAGCAGCGCTTCGGACCTGGTACGGGATATCCGCAACAACGCTGTCGACCCTTATTCAAGTGTGAGAAATGCTGTTCAACAGGAAGCATTTTTTGAAGCGGGAACCTCTTTCGGTTTCGGTTATAACTGGGACTGGGATACAAACGGCAACCCGAGAGTTATCTTTGTATTCGACAACGGGCCAATGGGGCAGGTAAACATTAATCGCGGTGACATTATCAGCAGTGTAAATGGCATCGCCTGGACAGAACTTACCTCGGAGCGTTATTCAGAGCTGGTCGGTACCCGTGATAACCCGCTGGAGACTACCTGGTCTTTTATTGATGGGGTCACCGGTGAAAGCAAAAGCTTTGCATTAACGCGCTCCGAATACACTGCCAATACGGTGCTGTACTACAGTACCTTCACCCACCCCAGCTTCAGTGGCAAAGTCGGCTATATTGTTTTCAATGACTTTCTAAGAATTTCCGAAGCAGAACTCGACAACGCTATTGACTGGCTAAACAGTCGCGATATCACCGAGCTGGTCCTCGACCTCAGGTATAACCCGGGCGGCTTCACCAGTATTGCACGCAAGCTTGCCAGCCAGATTGGCGGCCCTGCTCTCGTTGGCGAAACGCTGGTGAGTTATCAGCACAACAACAAATACACCAATCAAAACTTTGAACGCCAGTTCGAATCCGTCAGCCCTGTGCTCGACCTTGACCGCGTTGTCGTGCTAACCACCAATGACACTGCGTCGTCTTCCGAGCTGGTTATCAACGCACTTCGCCCTTACATGGAAGTAATCACTATAGGCGACACCACCGAGGGCAAGGCTTTTATATCCTCCGGCAGACAATTCTGCGGCCAGGCCCTAAATGCCATGAAAGCCAAAGGCGTCAATGCCGCAGGAGTCAGTGTTGAAGGTGGAATAGCCGCTGACTGCTATGCCACTGACGACCGCACCCGCAATTTTGGCAGGAGCTCCGGTGAGACCGAAGGCATGCTGTTATCGTCACTTGATTACCTTGTCTACGGCACCTGTGACGCTGCCCCGTTCACTAAAGCACAACCGGTACTATCAGGGCCATCTTTTCGAGAGTCGTCATTTCCGGCCGGCTTCGAGGACAACCCAAAAGAATGATCACACACATAGAGGTGTCATTTCATCAATGATCAATGCAAGACTCGATCAAAAGCTCAACCGAATAAAGGCCGGTAGTTATACACCGGCTGATTTTATTATCGCCGATGCCAAAGACGGCGATATGGCTTTCGGAATATCAGCACCCGGCCCGGTCGCAGAAGATGCCACCAGGCTAAAATTTAAAAACCGCTCCGAATATCTAAACAACATGTGCGAAATGGCGCAGAGCGGCCTGATTGATATTCTGCTTTGCTCTGCTTCAAGCGCTGAACGCCTGCAGCAGCAGAATCTCTTTGATGCCACTGATGTCACCCCTGCGGTAAGACTAAACGACACCACCGACATCTGGTCGGCACGTGGCTCGTGTTACCGGCAAAGCCCTTCAAAGCCGTTCGCCACTATTGACCTCAACGCCGTTAAGCCATTGTGTAATCTAGGCCTGTACAGCGTGACCTTTTCCAATGATCTGGAAGCAGACCTGCTTACACTGAATCACTACCATCACTTCAGACGTTGCGCGCGTGAAGCCGGTATGTCTCACTTTCTTGAAATATTTAACCCGGCCTTCGACATTGGCCTGCAAGACACCGAAACCGGCGACTACATTAACGACATGATCCTCAAAACACTGGCAGGTATCACCAGCCAGGATGCGCCGTTGTTTTTAAAAATGCAGTTTAATGGTCAGCGCTGTATGTCTGACCTCGCAAGCTATGATCCGGAACACCTTGTTGTCGGTATTCTTGGCGGCGCTGCAGGCACCACGCGCGATACGTTTGAGCTGGCAAAACAAGCTGAGGTATCCGGTGCCCGGGTGGCGTTATTTGGCCGAAAGATAAATCTGGCAGAATCACCGATCGAATTAGTTAAACTGTTACGACAGGTAATTGAAAATAAGTTAACGGCTGAAGAGGCCGTTAAGGCCTACCACGATCATCTTAAAACAACAGGCATCAAGCCGCAGCGTGAATTGAAACAGGATGTTCAAATTACCGACCCTGTACTTATGACATGAAGGATGAAGCACCGGGCAACGACGGGCGGCACGGCATTATATCGGCCTGCTCATGGACTGTTGACCGCATAAAGCTCATTGATCAGTGGCCGGAACAGGAACACCTCGCACAAATCAGCACCACCGATCAGCAGGGCGGTGGCTGTGGCCACAACCTGGGTGTTGATATTCGCAGGCTCAACAATAACATTCCGGTCGAAGCTATTGGACTGGTCGGCAACGATACCGACGGACAGTTCCTACTCGACAACGTTGCAAGTGTCGGCATCGATATTACTCAACTCAAACGCACCACCAAAGCAAGTACCTCATTCACCGATGTATTTACCGTAACCGGCACGGGTAAAAGAACTTTCTTTCATCACCCGGGCTGCAATGACTGCGTCACGCCGGACGATTTTGATTTTTCACAGTGTCGCGGGAAAATCCTGCACCTGGGACTGCTTGGCGTCCACGCTGCTATGGACAATGCGTGGCAGCAGGATAGCAACGGATGGGTAACGGTGCTCAGAGCAGCGCAAGGTGCCGGCATTCATACAAATCTGGAACTTGTGTCTGTGTCCGGAGACCGAATCCGTGAAATTGCGTTGCCATGCGTGGCACACATCAACAGCGTTATTGCAAACGAGTACGAGCTTGGTGCCCTGGCGGGCCACAATATCTGCAGCGCCGACAATCATATTGACGAAGCATTATTTACCAGTGCAGCAGAAAAGCTTTTTAAAGAGAGCAACAATAAACAGGGCCAGCTTTCACTTGTCGTTGCACACAGTCCGGGCGCTGCTTTTGCGATGACCAGTGATGGAAAAATACACCGGCGTGAAAGCTTCACTGTCAACCCTGCATGGGTCGTTAGCACAGTGGGCGCAGGCGATGCGTTCGCTGCCGGCATGTTGTATGGCATCCATGAGCACTGGCCACTCGACGATGCACTTGAACTGGCTCACGCCACTGCCGCCGCCAGCCTGCGATCGGCAACCACAGTGGGTTCGGTAGACACGGTTGATGCATGTCTTCACTTCGCACGCAACGTCGCTGCCACACGACCCTAAATAACAACATCGAGCGCCGGGTTTAAGAAAAACGCCGGCACCCCGACCCGCTGTTGCGGGGGATAGAAACAGAAGATCGGGGTGCGGCCTACGCAGAACTATTGCGCTGCCAACTGCGGCTGCTTACCGAATGAGTACTTTATTCGGTAAATAATGTCTTTTGGCGTATACCAGGTACCGCTACCGCGCAACACAATCACGATGGCTGCCGCAAGAAACGCAAACTCGCGTTTAAACCCGTTGAGATTTGCGATCAGTGATTTTTCAATATTGATCTTACTGAACATAAACCACAGCATCACAGCAGCTACCACTAATGCCGTTTCCCGTGTTCGGACACCCACAATTAGCAATATACCCAGCACAAGCAGCAGTGGCTGGAATGTAGCAAATGTCGCAATTTGCGGGTAACCGCCAAACATGCCACCAATCACTAAAGGTGCAGCCAGTGCCAGTCGCAGCAACAGTCCAAGCTTCTGCCAGTCGGCCTGCTCTGAATTCACGCCATTGGTCAGCAGCTTACCGTCAACACTGAAATTTCCTGAACCCAGTGCCAGCAACACAAACATAAAACCGGACAGCGCAATATCACGCATTTGCACAAACATCGCAGGAGAAGTGTAAGTGCTTACCGATGTTTCAACCCCGGGGGTAGTGACCACAGGAAGCGAGAAAACAAACGTCCACAACAAAAAGGCGTAAACAAGCGCCAGCGGACGGACCATCAGTCCAATAACCAGTGCAATGCCGCTAAACAATTCAAAGGCCGACAGCGCTGTTAGAAACCCCCACGGCGTTAGCAGCGCACCATCGGAAAACAAAAAGTCTAGAAAAAACTCGTTAATATAACCTTTGCCGCCTGTGTAGCTGCCAACAATGCCAGCCATACGATCCGGGTCGAGTAACTGTGAAAGTTTGCTGTAACCACCAATAACAAACACCAGCCCAAGGCCGATTCTTAGTATTGTCGATGTACTGCGGTGATCAATATGATAACCATGAAGTTTAGATAACATACATAGTTCCTTTGAGGGTTAAAAAACAGAACGTATGTTGAACGGCTGACTGGCGGATTTGATTGCGTGCAGCCGCAGGTTTTTATCTGCGATATTTATTCACTGCGTAGTGTCAATTTACAAGCACTGTGCGGGCGCGGTTTGCCATGCAATGCTGTTTCTACAAAATAAAAAATTACTTGTTGTTTAGCGTTATTCGTTCATCAAATTGCGGCAGATCATCTCGAATATCAAACCACGGTGCTTTCGAGCCCACATAGATATGGCAGTGCGGTTTAATGCCCGGGTCACCTTCGACGGTGCCTAGTGTTATCGATGTGACTACTCCACTATCTGTTCCAGCGAGAGTCGATCCGCAGTCACTGCAAAAACACCATCCTGCACCGGAGTCGGCAGTATAAATCCGAACCAGATCACCGCCATTAACCCACTGAAAATTACCGGGGTTAACACTGGCGTAGCTCGAAAACGCGGCTCCATGCTGGCGCCTGCACATTGAACAATGACAATGATCTGCAGCGTGCAATGCACCACTTACCTGGTAAGTTACTTTGCCGCACAAACACTTCCCACGGATGGCCATAACAAACTCAGTGCAGCGTCAGCTCGAAAGCACAGACACCATTGCCGGCAATCACATAAGAACCGTGCCCCCCCAACCGGTACATCTGGCTGGAACCAGAACCCGTTTCTATTATCATGTCTGCTTTCACGGCCTGCGTTCGCGGATCGACACTGCCTTTTATACCGGCAACGAAAGACCCCACCCTGTCGTCAAATGCACCCGAGAACAACTCATAGCCGCAGAATCGGATTGAACCGTCGGACAAACAAGTTTGCTGCAGCCGAACTTCACCAACACCGCGCAATCGCGGGTGCGCATACGCCTTTACGTAGCACACCTGTAAAACCTGCAAATTGTCCAGCCCCAGAATCGCATAACTCTCACTGCGATTCGATATCACAGCCGTTCCGTGAATTAAATTGTCAGTGGCTATTTGCATGGACTTCCTCAAATCAGATTGCACAAACAATGGCGGTACGGCAGTTTAAAGCCCGCGGAGCCCGCCGATACGGCAGTTTAACCGAACCGGCCAGTGCGCATTTTATTTCATACAGGGACCGTGCGTCTGATCTCTCCGACAAAGCCGGATTTGCGATTTTTTTTGTGGTTCATTTATTGCGTTCCAGGGCGCTTTTTTTCGGCAAATGTCTATGACTGGTACCTATTGTGTGCAGTTGTTGCGCGTGGCAACAGTGATGGCAGCAGTTTTGATCGGCGCTTGTGGCGATGAGCGCGTGCTCTCAACACAATCGGCTACAATCAATCAGAATACAAACAATTCAACGCAAAGCGAGCCGCAATTCGGTGATCGCTACTGGGCGACACTGGCTCAGGACTATGAGCCGTTTGAACCCGATCTTGATTTGGGCTTCGCCACTGATCCGGCACTCAGGGGCCAGCTCGGCAGCTGGGGACCGGTAACCGACTGGCCGCTGATTGCCACAGGTGCTGCTAACCTGCCCGACGGGCGCATTATTGGATGGGCTTCCAACGCAATTAACTCATTCGGCGGGCCAGCCTATACCCACGCGACCATTTTCGACCCGCAGACTGGTAGTTTTGCCTCTGCACCGAACGAAAATCACGATATGTTTTGCAGCGGCGTATCGATGCTGGCTGACGGCAGAGTGTTCTCGGCCGGTGGCGGTGCCACCGTTAAAACCACCAGCATTTTTACCAACGGCGCATGGTCGCAGGATCAGGACATGAGTGTGGCCCGCTGGTACCCGACCAGCACCACGCTGCCAAGTGGGCAGGTAGTTACTTCTCTCGGTACTTACGGCACCGGCAATTCAAGCCTGTGGACTGAAGGTAGCGGCTGGGACCTGGCTGCCGGGTTCAGTTTACAATCGATACTCAGCGACCCGACTGCCAATTCAGGACCGGCCAGCTGGTTTCCCGGCATTGCGGTTGCACCGGACGGACGTCTGTTTCACTCAGGCCCGACCAGTGAGTTGCTGTCAATGGATCTGACCAGCTTTACCGGACTCACCAACCATGGCAGCAGAGAAAGCGAAGACGAACACCGTTTGTACGGCACCAATGTCATGTACGACGTTGGCAAGATTCTCATGGCGGGTGGACGAACACCGGCGATGGGCTCAGCGGTGACCATAGACATCAATGGCTCAGCGCCACAGGTTACCAGCACCAATCCATTGAATTTTCCACGTACTTTTCAAAACAGCGTTGTGCTTCCGAATGGCGAGGTGTTAGTTGTTGGCGGCAATAGTGACGGCGTACAGTTCAGTGATAACACCACTATACTCACCCCGGAAATATGGAACCCGAATACCGGTGTCTGGCGCACTGTTGCACCACATTCAGAACCACGTAACTACCACTCGACAGCACTGTTGTTAAAAGACGCACGGGTTGCAGTCATGGGTGGAGGACTATGCGGCGGCTGTGCCACCAATCACCAGAACGGTGAGATATTTGAACCGCCGTACCTGTTTAATGCCAGCGGCGAGCCGGCTGCACGACCTGCCATTACCCAGGGCCCGGCAACTGCAGACGTCGGAGCGTCTTTAATTGTTAGCGGCACCGACAATATTCAGCGGTTCACTATGGTACGACTCGCTGCATTAACACACCACTATACAAGTGACCAGCGACTCATACCGCTTGAGCACCAGAAGACAGGTACCGGAAGCTATACCATCAGCCTTCCCGGCAACCCCAATGTCGTGATTCCCGGTAACTACTGGATCTTCGCGCTCGACAGCAATGGTGTACCGTCTACCGGGCATTCGCTGCAGGTTCAGACATCACAACCAGAAGTGACTGCCATCCCCGATTTCGACCCGGCACAGGCAGCAGTTAACTACGAGTACTTTGAAGGGAGCTGGAACAACCTGCCGGACTTTGACTCACTGACACCGGTAAAAACCGGACGTTTCCCAGTGATATCACTGTCACCCAAAGAGGCAGATGACTTTTACGGTTTCAGGTTTACCACAGACTTTGAAGTACCCGCATCCGGCGCATATACATTTTATTTAACCTCTGACGATGGCAGTGCACTGTTTATAAACGGACAGCAACTAATAGATAACGATGGCATTCATGGCGCACTGGAACAGGTGGGAATCATTAATCTGCCTGCCGGTACTCACAGCATGGAAGTGACATTCTTTGAACGCAGCGGTGGCGACTCCCTATTGGTAGATGTTTCCGGCCCCGGCATCACCCGCCAATCAGTGACACCCTTTCTATTGAGCTCTACCCCGCCACTGGCGCCGGCAGCAACACCGGTCGACTATGAATACTATGAAGGTGACTGGCAGGCACTACCGGATTTTAACGCACTTACACCAGTGCAAACCGGTCAGCTGCGGGGGATATCGCTATCACCAAAACTGCAGAATGATTTCTACGGCTTTCGATTTAACACCACACTCAATGTAACAACGGCGGGTGACTATACCTTCTACTTAACATCGGATGACGGCAGCGCTTTGTACATTGACGATGCACTGATCATTGATAACGACGGATTACACGGTGCACGTGAACGAACCAATACAGTTGCGCTAACCGAAGGACAGCATACGCTGCAGGTAACGTTCTTTGAACGTACCGGTGGCGACTCACTGGAGGTGAATGTTTCAGGCCCGGGTATCACCAGACAGTCACTGACGACACTGCTGACTGACCCCAATGACCCTGTAGACCCCGTTGATCCGGTTGACCCGGCTGACCCGGTTGATCCGATCACTCCGGTTCCACCAGTTTCAGGTGGATTATTGG
>CAYZVB010000060.1:0-1689 GCA_964481315.1 uncultured Granulosicoccaceae bacterium | reverse complement strand
CTGTGGCGGCAGCGACGGGATCAGTCTGGCATCGCAGCCCTATTCCGGCAACGCATCATTGTCGCTTACCGGCGGCGGTTGTCTGTACCAGGAAATCCCGGTTACACCGACAGACAGTGTTGCACTCGAATGCTTTGCCAACACCGGTAACAGCGGCTATGCAAGCATGTCACTGGGTATTGATAACGGCTCTTATGAGACTCTGGCAAACCAGGAAGTTCAGATCACCACCACCGACTACTCTGCCTACAACACTACCCTGGTGGCCGACGCTGAAGCAGCGTTTGCAATCGTTGTGTTGTACAGTGATGCGAACGCCGGATTCGATCATTGTCAGGTTGCGGTTAACGGCAGCACCGTTAACACTCAACCACCGGCACCGGAACCGGTTGCTCCCACCGGTAACAACCTGCTAACCAACGGTGGTTTCGAAACCGCACTGGACAACTGGCAGGCTTGTACCACTCCTAACGCAGCCACTATTACCAGTGAAGCTGCAGAAGGCAACGCAGCAGCGGCGCTGGCAGCGACAACGTGCCTGTTCCAACAAGTCCCGGTGACAACCACCGGCAATGCCACCATTGCCTGTCAGGCTGCACGCAACGGTTCGTCTTATACCAGTCTTGCATTAAGCTTCAGCGATGCAGCGTTTGGCGACCTTGGGCTGGTGGAGTCGGAAGTCACCTCACCTGCCTACGCAATAACTACTGCAAGTGCGCCGGTTCCGGACAGTGCGGCTTATGCAACGTTAACTTTATACAGCGAGGGCAATGCAACGGTCGATGCCTGTCAGCTGGTGATCAACCCTTAACGGGGTTAGTTAACCGTATTATTGGCGGCGGGCAAAGACAACACGTTCAGCCCGCCGCGAATATTCCCGCCAAGTACCGCGTTGAGTCCGAGCAGTTGCTGGTTATACTCTGCAACGCAATCCCTGCCACCCTGAATCAGCTGGGCGGCGATCGCACCGACAATCGGCTCTGACTGCAAAGACAAATCAGCACCAATCCCCCAGCAGGCAAGATCGCCCAGTCTTTGCGGGCCTGCACGATGACTGTCGAAAAACGGTGTGTTGCTCTGACTGCCGAAAAACCAGCCAGCTAATACCGAACCTTCTGCAAGGCCGGACTCCCCGAGTAACACCGCAGCAATACCGTCAACGTAAGATTCTTCTATACCCAGCACCGGCAGTTGCAGCACATCAGTCAACGCATGCCCCAGCTCGTGCATGAGCACGAAGGTACTGGCCAGAAAAGCCTGTTCATTGTTAGCAAAGAAATTTGCAAACAACGCAGTCAGTTCATGGCACATACGAATTTCAGGTAGTGATCCATCGAGCGATGCAGGTCGGTAAAACGCATTAGCAGTGCCGCAGTCTGCGAAGGTAACCGATATATCACCGGGTAACAGCAACGAGTCATTAAGCTGTAGTACCAGTGCTGCAGAAGACTGTGCAAAGGCCGGATCTATACCGGTTTGCGTGGTGAAAATAGACGGAAGCAATCGGCCGTTTAGCCCGGCCACATCAGGCATGGCAGGATCACCAATCGACTGCGGCTGAACCTGCTGCAGCATGTCTGTCTGCAGCGGATTCATTTCAATTTCAGACCCTGAATCCGTGGCAGAAAAATCCGCGGGGTTGTCGCTTTCTGACGAACAGGCTGCCACCAACAGCAGGCAGCTCAGCGT
>CAYZVB010000059.1:0-20019 GCA_964481315.1 uncultured Granulosicoccaceae bacterium | reverse complement strand
TACCGGTTTGAGCCTTGTTCGCCGGCAGCTGTCTTCTAAACCTTAACCTTTGCTGTCCTTCCCAAATTTCTACCGAATGACAGCTATGCGGAAGTGGCAAGCGAACACCCGGTAGTTTGAGTTAGCTATTTTGGCTTTGACGCAACTAAAGTTCCGAACGGTTGATGTGCATAGAGTGTCTCAGAGTCACGCCTTCGATTATATTCCTCGACTAACGCCTTTGCTAATTCGTCGCTGATCAGGCCTTTTTCTACCATCTGATTTGTACTCATAGCAATCCAAACTAAACCACCATTTGCGTTTGTAATCGTTCGGCTAGCTACGCGGAATTCCAAAATTGAGAATCCAACTGATACGGCATCTTCTCGAACTCTCGACATTAAAAAAGGTTGTGTCACGAAATTTCTTACAAAGTATTCGGCACAGGCATTCAGTGGGTCTCCATCAAAATTCCCTAGTGAAGACTTTATAAAATCAGCGTCGGAGACAACCAGTTTGCCACTTGGTTTGAGAACTCTGATAGCTTCTTTTAAAAGAACTTTCGGCTCAGGAACATGACTGAGCACAGTGTGCATGACGACACTATCTATCGTATTGCTCTCAAACCGCAGAGATTCGCCATTGCCGACTTCAAAACTAAGGTTTGAATTATCGGTTGCCAGCTCTTTTGCCTTGTTAATCAATCCCTCGGATGGGTCAATACCTATGACAGTAACTTCATGAGATTGGGCCGCCATTCGTCTCGCTATGGCACCAGAACCAGCTCCAACTTCGACATGTGTTGAACCCTTCGCCCAATCCAGATCATCTAAGTATTGTTGTATTACCGGTTCGATTAGATCTTCCGATGCTCTATTTTCTAAAGCGCTAACAACGGCACTGACAAACTCAGAACCACCTCCATCGACATCTTGAAATGGATCAGCCATTAGTAATCTCCTTGGCAAAGATGAAACACTAGTTTAGCAAAGCAGACCATCGGTCGAGCGCATCGTTCGGCCGGAATTGGCCGACAGCACTCATTCGCCGACCTTGAAATTCAACTGCATGTCTAAATGCCGAGTACCAACCGCAACCCATCATCAACGTTCTGCTGTATTTTTGTAGTTAACTTTCCTGCTTTTTCTTTTAGAAAGGATCTATCAAGTGTTATCACCTGGGAAACGTTTACAACCGACTCCTTGTTCAAACCGCAGGCCTTGGGGCTTAATCTAACATTACCCGGTGCACCAGCCAGGAACACATTAGAGGTAATGGCTGCAACTATAACCGTGCGAATCTGGCTACGATTGAACTGATTGGATTGTACGATCAACACCGGACGATGATAGCCCGGTTCAGAGCCTACAGGCTCATCCAGTTCGGCCCACCATACTTCGCCCCGGTTCACTACCATTCGGCCTGGTTAAGTGAATTAGATTGCATCTTTCTTAGTGCCGGATCTAACTCGTTGTCAGCCTGTGAGTTCGAGTATATCCGGTCAAGCTCCTCCGTGACATGCTCATCAGAATGCTGTGCGAGGTATTCCTGAATAGCGCATACGTACAACTCGCTACGCGAGATACCCAGCCTTTTTGCTGCCTTTTCTGCAGCTTCAAATACTTTGTCTGGAATTGAGATAGCAGTTTTCATACTTGGAGTATAACTCTAGTTATACCGTTTTTCAAGTAAACTGCCCGCTCCACCGGGTAGAAAGTGAGTCGTCGAACGTCGGCTATTGGCCGACTGCCTCATGTCATTCTGCCCCCTGTCATCTGACCTCAGTCGCTTGGTCTTGACCAGTCAGGGACTGTCACTTTCCCCACTTTCCGCGGCTATGCAGCCTTTTTGAACACTGCCACTATTTCGACTTTGATTTGTCGCAGCGCATACTCTCGGAGAACCAATCGCCACTAAACCGGCCGCGCAGCTAACAATCAAGCTCCAGATGCAAACTCGAATGATCAGAAATTTTCTGCAACCGCATTTCATGATCGTACTCGACTCCAGTGACCAATCCGTTCAGCGACGCTGATACCAGCGCGTGATCGTAGCGGAAGCCATTACCCTTGCGGGTGCTTACCCACGTAAACTCGCGATCGTCCGGGTAACGACTTCGCCATGCATCACACCAGCCACTGTGCAGCAGTTGTTGAAATAAGTGTGTCGCATAAAAGGTTTTAGTTTGCGAGTCTTCAAAGGGAATTCCGCAGTTAAAGTCCCCTATTAGTAGTGAATAGCCGTTCAGCCACTTATCAGACAATTCCTGAAGCGCATTAAAATAAGGCACTTGTGCGCGCTTTTGCGGGAAGTGTACTGCGACTACCTGCAGATCGACAGTTGGTGATACTTCGATCACTGCCTTAATTGCACGCGCCGGTAACGCTGCGGCAGCCGGAAACGGCTCAGCCTGCATGGGCAGCCTGCTGGCAATTAACAGCGTATTTTCCCGTGCACTGGAGGTTGGTGGTGCACACACTGAAGTCAGCCCCTGCGACTTAAGCCCTTCCAGCAACACATCGCCGTGCTTACCGTGCCTAAACTCCTGAAGCGTGACTATGTCAGCGCCAGAAGAATGAATTTTCTCAAGTATGGATTCGCAGCGCGAACCTCCACCGTGCAGAATATTCCAACTGACTATATTGAGTGCCGGCATTTACGATTACAGCGTATTCCATCCGGAAACAAAATACTTCTTCTGCCACTCTTTAAAATACTCGGCTATCTGCTCTTCCGAACTGCTAATGCGAACCTCGTGCTTCAGCGGGTCTTTGCGGTTCGGGCTAAAATCAGTCAGGTGCAGCACATAAGCAGGATAATCGCGGGATTCTTCCTCTTTATTGGTTTTCCACATCATGAGCTTGCGCACCATTGTCGCACCGCGCAACTCTTTGGTGGCCACACTTCGTTTAAGCAATTCGCTCTGTGGCAGTTTTAGTTCTTCGCTAACGACATTGGCATTGGGAATATCGACAATAGCTGTCAACTGGTCTAAATGGATATCGTCTGCCGAGGCTTCTTTGTCATCACGGATGCGCAAGTACTGCGGTGAGATAATACTGCACAGCGGCAAACGCCGTACGCCTATCCAGTTACGGTTTTCATCGTCCCACTCAAGCACCATTTTATCAATCGTGTTACCGCGGGAAGTCGTAGAAATAATATCGAGGCACGATATTTCGAATACGATACCGGGTTCTATCATGCGATACGCAACACGGTCAGAATTCACTTCGGCATATTCACTTTCTACCACGCGTGATTCAAGCTGCTTTAATAGCTCGACACGCTCATCATCACTAAAACCGCCACCTACCCGGCCGATGATGTGAAAACTGCCATCAGCACGAACTACCGCCAGCATCACATCGTGGAGCATGCCAGCACGGTCATCCAGCCCCTCGGTAAAGCCTATTGCCGCCAAATCAATGGTATGCCGCGGTTTAACCTTAAACACGCCCGCTGTGTCATTGCGCGCCACTACGCCTTCAGCGTTCTCGTCGTCAACCCATTTCTTGAATTGCTCCAGCACGGCTTTGCTGCCATCGCCACTCACAGTTTCCACCGGGTGTACGCGGTCACCTTCGCCAAACAGGTCGGTTATGCGATCATAACGATCTGCGTAGCGGCCACTGCGCTCTTCATCATCCCATTCATAGATATTGAACAACCCCAGGCAAAGGCTATCTACCTGCTCCTGAGATTCCGGCTTCCGTGCCACACGAACCACATCGTGCACACGAGGGCGTTTATCGTCGTCCCTTCTGACATATAGCTCGCCACCCAATATGGCAAACGACACCCCGCACTGGTCAAGTGCTGCCTTCGCCTCTTCATGAAACGGCGCGCCAATTCGAATAGTCCCTCCGGGATTAATGGTAAACACTTCGCCTTCGCTATACACCAGGCAGGTGAACTCACCATCGATTTTACGGCTGATGTGGTAATCACCACTGGGAATACGCCGTTTGGCAAGCTCCCTGTCCAGCGCCATGGTCATTTGGCTGAGCTGGCGTTTACGCATCCTTACCCGCTGCAATATCGATGTATCGCCCAGCGCATCTGCTTTACCGGTAAAGTACTCACCGACCTGTTGTTTCAGTGCGCTTTTGTCTATGAGTGCCATCAGTTAACCCTCAACGCCTGCCTGCTTTTGCGAGCTTGCGAACCGTCATTGAAACCTCTGCACGCAGATCTTCTGTTTCAGCAACGGCCTTTAACAAACGTCGCCTGGACCCGACCGGAATTTCAAGCTCCTTAAGATCCGCGTCGGTCAATTCAGGCAACACATCGACATCAATTTCATTATCGATAAATAATTGCAGGTACTTACCCATTCTGACGCTTTTCAGCCATACACCCAGGTCTTCACTGGTGACTGATTCAGGTGTTAGCGTTTTCTCTACCGGTGGCTCTGCTACTTTATCTTTCTTATCTTTCGAACCGCCTTTTCCACTATCGGCTTTAGCTGCTTTTTTGTCTTTGCCGGTTTCAGACTGACTTTCTTCATCGCTTTTTTTCTCTTGTTGTTTTTTTGTGGATGATTGTTTTTTTACAGATTTGCTTTTTTGTTTTTCAGGCGGCGCTTCTTTTTCCCTGGTTTCTTTCTCAGCTGTTGCTTTCTTCCCTGTATCTTTTCGGGCTGTATCTTTTTTAGACAAGTCTTTCTTTGTGGCCGATTTCTGCTCTGTTTCGCCCTGCTTTTCTCCTTCAACTGCCTCTACAGCATCTTTTTTTGCCTTCTTTACCGTTGTTGCAGCCTCTTTCTCCTCACTACTATCCGTTTCTTTTTCAGCTGTTTCCTTCTTTGCGGAAGTTGATTTCGGTTTTGACGTGTTATCAGACTCTTCTGACTTCTGCTTCGCTACAGATGGCTTTTCCGAAGGAAGCTTTAACTCCATGTTAGAAAGATGCAGCAGCAGAATATATTTGTCTCCATCGACCCGCCCTTCCAGAAAGCCGCGATATGGGATACTGCCACTGCGAAATATCAACGGGTCACGCCCCTTCTGACCACCACCAACAATCATCAGTGAATTGTTCTTGGCAAGCTCTGACGCCATACCAAAAAGAAAATCGTAGGTTAGTCCGTTAACATGCACGATTTGCAGTTTTGACGCAAAAACATACTTCCTCAGCGCTTCTCCTTTGTCTATTTGCTTACCGGTCCAGGTAAGCGGTATGTCCGAATCGACATTCGACTCTGTCCTGCGGCGCGGCCGGCGTTCTTTTACCTCGCCATGTGCATCACGGACTATTTCAGTTTGTTCGATACGATAGACAATGCCGTCATCGGAATTCACGTACACCTTTGATACACCCCAGAGAAACAAACCACACTTCTCCATATCCACTTCAGGGTCGCCATCGACTATAGCGAGTGCGAGCTTTTCAGGGTCATCGCTGTAGTTTTTTATCAGCGTATCGTAGTCGTGATCGACGGTGGCCTTGAGTATTTTCCGGGTATAGGCATTATTCCCATCGGTATCGACATAACGAATATCTTCATCTACCCCGATATTCTCTGCCTTGACCACCGCATCGCGCTTTCTGCTGTCGGTTAAATTTATATTAGGCATTACGCGTTACCTTACACCGGTATTCCCTGGTATTTTCATTGTGATCACCCGGCTCAGAGCATCTCAAAGTCAAACTCATCGCTCTCTTCATCCTCAGTATCACTGCTTCCAAAAGAAACTGCTGCCTGATCGAGCCCAACAAAATCGATACTTGAGGGGCGCCCGACCAGCATCCATACCTGCGAGTCATCTGTGGCAATCAGAAACGCGGGATCGGCACTGACTCCTTCCCGATATAAAAAGTCGAACCGGTAAATCTCACCTGCCTGCAGGGAATCAAGCAGTTCATCAGCGAAGTTACCGTCATTGCCCAGCGCATAACACAATCGCATACTGTGGTTAAGAAACTCATCGACAGTCACTTTTTGATCAAGCTCTATGGTTAAATCAAAGCTCGACGGCAATACTTCTAGTGCGTCTCCGGAAAGATCAACCGGTGACAATTCGGATCGCTCCACCCATTCCCCTTCATCATTCACATAACCGAATGCAGTGCCGCCATAGGGAATCAGTGTTTTGCCGTCGTTGGCAAGCGTAGCGAGCCCACAGCGGTTGCCTTCATGATCACGTGTTTCAAGATCTACCGAGCCGTATAGCTTGGAACGATCAACCTTGTTCAACTCACAATCGAATTCGCTGTCGCCAAATTTAAATTTTAATGATCGTGGCATAGGGTTTCCCGCTTTAGCGTGTAAGCTCCTGCACTTTTTCCATGGCATTATCGAATGCAACCACACCGTCGTCCTGCGGTCTGCAGGCAACCGCACGGTCATCAATATAGGCACTTGCCGGTGGCTTGCCGAGACCGGTGTGCACACGACTATATGCAAATCCATGCTCTTCGAGCCAGTCTTCAATTCTCAAAACCGCTTTGCGATGTTCGGCACTGGCGGTTTTTTCACGTGCCAGTCGTGATGTCAGAATCACCACGTCGGCAAACTCGGACAGACGCCTGGTAAACTCCACTGCGCCGTCAAGCGGTTCGCCAATATCTGACAACCGCCCGTTGTTTTCAGCAAGCACCCCATCAAGGTCAACACAAACAGTTGCACGGGAAGTTCTGGCAAATCTGCGCTTGCGATCTGCGGCGCGTTTTGGCTTCGCTTTCAGAGCCTGCCCCCGCTTACCCTCGACACCGCGAATAGTAATGCGACTGTGATTATCCGGCGCATTTTCGGCCGGCGGTGGCGGTCCGCCCACACACTGCAGCATTGCATCCATTGCGGCATGTCCGGAGAGCCACGGGTCATCCAGCCATTCATCGCCACTCCATACGGTACTGATATGATCACGCGTATGGTGCAATCCGGGTAAGCGAAACCAGGCACCGAGACTGTCACCGTCTTTCTCTTTGGGTTTTTTCGGGAAGGTTTCCGGCTCTTCGCTGAGATTATTTTCCTCCCAGGTAGAGACTATTGAGTACGCCATCGCAAACACATGCTCTGTAGGCGCAGGCTCATCAAACAGCACCCACAAATGATAACCGCCATTATTATTCGAATCGAACAACAACGGGTCGTATCCCATAGTCTGTAACTTGCGCCACCAGTTAATCGCACCCACCAGATTTCGCCGCGCATGTTCTTCGGCATCGGCCTTTTCGCTATCGTGCATATCGATATCAATGCCAAACCAGCGACTGGTATTTTCTTTACTCTTGGCGTGCAGACCAATAATCTGCGGACGCTGCCGATGTGCACTGGCAAAATGCCGCGTCAGTTTGTCGAGGGTGACCATATCGGGGCCGCGCTTCGCCGCCACCGGCAGTGTCATTGCTTTGTAAGTGCGGCCGAGTTTTTTCTGCTCACCCGGTGTTAAAGACGCATACTGCCCCCAAACATCCTTGCGATTGGTAAGCCTTTCCATTGCCCACTCTGCCATCTCCCGCGCGCGGGATTGCCACTCTTCTACAACGATTTCATGTTGGCTGGCCATACGATCATGGAACTCTTGTGAGCTCTCTTATTCTTTTTCACAATATGTTGTGTAGTATTTTAACGCTGCGCGATTACTAACACGCAGATGCAACCATAACTTAAATATCAGGTAAATTTGGCAAGGGATGGTTGCAGATCGGATACCTAATGCGAGATAGCGGTAGTAATCAAAGCGACACAACTAATCTGCTACCTCAAGCGCCGGCCGAAAATAAAGGCAACATGCATAACGACATGCCTAACTGAGCCATGCGACAATCGCGATGATCAAACCGACAACTGCACACCACAACAGAACATTTGCAATGATCACCAGTGTATTGTTCTGCCTGAGCGAAACCGGCAGTAGTCGCCGGCCGGCAGAAGACTTTTCGTTCTGCCGGTGAAAAGCAAAGCCTGCAAGAAACTCCATTACTCCGGCTACAATCTCAGGCAACGCAACAACCGGCACCGGATTTTGGCGCGCTGAGTTATCTTGAAATCGGTCCGCCACTTTAAGCTGCCTGTTTGCTGTAGAGAAAATTGCACAGAACCATGCCTCTCTGTAAATCCTTTGCCGTACAAATACCCGACGAAACACTGAAACACCTGGATTACTAATCGATGAGATTCAGTATTTTGCCAGACAACCACAATGGCAAAACTTAAGCCGGAAAATACCTTTGGCTGATTGTTACGCCGCCTCTAGTTGCTAACTACCGTTCTGCCTGCGTCGATAAACATAGAGCATAGACGTTACTGATACACAGGCCATGGCAATCACACAACCGATAGCAATAGTAAAGTTCTGCGCACCACCCAGCCAGACAATCAATGCACCGGAAATACCACCGGTGGCCATTTGCCACGCACCGACAATACCCGTGCCGGTACCGCGATGATGACCGGCAGCCGTAATTGCCCCCACTGTCGAGTTGGCCACAATAATGCCATTGCAGAATCCAAACAGACAGCACGGTAGCGCCAGCGATAACGCATGGGTCATCCCAAAAGACTGGGTAGTTAACATGGACAGGCCCGACACCAGACTACCACTACAACCGATCAGCGCCGCACGTTCAATACCCTTGCTGACAAACCAGTTTCTATTGCAGGTGTTACCCAGCAAATAACATAACGGCGTTAAAGAAAACCAAAAACCGAATTCTGAAAGCGAGTACCCGTTGCGCTGATACTGATATGCAAGAAAAGCATTAAGACAAAAAAACATACCCACCTGCATGCCACTGGCAAGTGTCCAGAAGTTATAAACAGGGTTACTCAGAACTGCTCTGTAGGCTGAAAAAACCGATGACAAATCGATTGTCGTCAGTCGTTTGAAATGTGTTTCGTGACCGAAGCGAAAACCAAATAACAATAGTAGTGCCCCGCAGGCTATTAATACTAGAATCGTGCTTTTCCAGCCTGCCGCCTCTGCCATCCAGCCTGAAAAAGCCAGCGACATCGCAGGTGCCACCGACAGCACCATACTGATAGTAGACATTTGTCTGGCAGCTTCATCACGATCGAATGCATCGTTAACCATTGCACGTGCCATCGCCATACAGGCGGCTGCCCCAAAGCCCTGTATAAACCTGACAATCACAAGCATGGTTACATCAGAGGTGACAACCACTGCCACACCGCCAAGCGTGTACATCAATGCACCAATCATTAATACCGGCCTGCGTCCGTGCCTGTCAGACAACGGCCCCCAGAGCAGCTGCCCTACAGCCAGCGCTATCAGATAACTGGTTAACAGCTGCTGCACCGCTTCACTTGAAGTGTCGAGTCCGGATTTTATTAACGGCAGAATGGGAGCGAGTATCGTAAGCCCCATCACCCCGGCGGCAGCGCACAGCGCCAGATACCAGATAGGCGGCGGCAATGGACGGGCGGTACGTGAATTTTGCAGCGCAGGCGAAGCAATACCGTCAGCTTGAGAGTGATTGATATCGAATTCTGCTGTGTGACGCCGCGTGCGGCAAAACGAGGCAGTAATTGTCGCACACCAGGAACTACTTGCCAGTCAATTCAGGGTTCCGCTGACAACCAGCAAAATCGCTGCTCCCGCCGCCTGCCATAGCCCAACAGGGACAAATTAATCTGCGCTAGTGACTTCATGGATTATTAATTGCATTATACCTGATTACTCATGTATTATGCACTCATTATGAACACTCAATCTGAATTCGTTTTCTCACTACTGAAAGCAGCAAGCCGCATAGAGCGCCGTTTCGATCGTGCTCTGGCTGCCACCAAGGGCGTCAGTTTTACCGAATACCACCTGTTGTCGGAATTACAGGAACAGTACGGAGGCAGCGCCACCCGGGTAGATTTGGCCAATGCGGTCGGGCTTACACCGTCTGCGATCACCCGCGCCCTTAAACCGCTGGAGAAGATCGGCCTGGTCGCGACTGAAAAAAGTGCACGAGATGCGCGTAAAAGCATCGCCAAACTAACGCCCGCCGGCACGGAATTACTGTCGGATGCCAACCAGATCATTCACGATGAGATCGCGTTACTGCGCTTACCTGAGACAGATGCAGCAACAGCCGTACTGCGTGAACTAACCCGTTAACAATAACTTATAGAACTGATTACGCTTCAGGCGGTTTGGCCAAATTAACTTGTAACAGAAGCAGAGGTGCGTCAACAAAACCAACAATACTCACTGTAAACACTACACATTTCACGCGTTGGCTCACAGGCGTGTTATCGCCGTTTGTGTAAGCTTCCGGCGATATTAATCTCACGCCCGAAGGACCGATTCGGCAACGCAACGTGTGTAACGCGACGTGTACCGAACGGAATAACAGTGATGAAAAGATTGCACCTGAAGTACTTTTTCGCGGTAATACTCGCGTTTACAGCCGCAAGCGAAGTTGTTGCTGCACCCGAAAACCCGGTGGTAATTTCCCCTTTGCAGCAGGTTAGCACTCCGACACCGGAATTTACCTGGCAGCAACAAACCGGAGTAACGCAATCCCGATTATATATATACGATCGTTCGCTTCGTCAGCGCGTACATCTGCAAAACTACCTATCGACTGATATCTGCAACGCAGGCGTATGCTCGATTACACCTGACATTGATCTTGGCTTTAGTAAAAATCACCGGTGGTTTGTCAGATCCCGTGATGCCAGTGGCTGGAGCGCCTGGACCAAAACTTATTTCTACTACGTCGACTCTACTCCCACTGTAGTTACTACCATCAGCCCCGATGGACCATCCGTCTCCGCAACACCCGGGTACCTGTGGGATGACCTTGGTAATGCGACTCTATATCGCCTGTACATTCGCAACGTACGCACACGTACTAATCTCCTGGTGACAAACTATGCAGCCGAGGATATCTGCGCAAACGGGCTTTGCAAAATCACACCGGACATCCCGCTTCCAGAGTCCGATTATCTGTTTTTTCGTGTACGCGGTTACAACTCAGGTGGCTGGGGGCCGTATTCAGATGTGCGGCGCTTCAGCTATACAGGCCCACAGCAACCACCGGTTGCATTAGATGATTCCGCTGAAGTATTGGCCGGGCAGCAAGTGTCTATTGATGTAGTGACCAACGATACCGATCCCGACGGCACAGTAGACACTGACTCAATCACCATCGTGCAGCAACCAGACAACGGAACAGTGTCTGTACAAACCACGGGCACTGTGTTGTATACACACAGCGGCGACACGAACACCGCTGACAGTTTCACCTATACGGTCAATGACAACGACGGGCTAAGCTCCAACGAAGCGACCGTAAACCTTACCGTTACGCAGCCACCAAATCAGGCACCGGTGGCACTTGACGATACGGTTTCCCTGGCTTCGGGAGCCTCTGCTTCTATTGCAGTGATTGGCAACGACTCCGACCCCGACGGCAGTCTCGATACTGATTCCATCAGCATTGTCGATCAGCCGCTACAAGGCACACTAACACTGCAAAATAACGGTGTTATCGTATATACGCACAATGGCGGAAACAGCACCACTGACAATTTCGCCTACACAGTTGCCGACAACGACGGTCTCGCTTCAAACACCGCGACAGTCAATATCACCATGACCAGCCAGAGCCGTGAGCTACTGGTCAATACCGATTTTATCAATCAGCTGGACAGCTGGAACGCCTGCGACTTTAATAATGCATCAGTGAGTAACAACACTGCTGTACTGACCGGACGCAACTGCCTTGACCAAAGTGCTGATGTATCACCCAACCAGGAACTGGAACTCACCTGTGAGGTTCGTCGTCTGGCCGATGGCACGGACTGGACCGGTATGGGAATGAGTTTTTATGACGAAAACTGGAACTTCATATCCGAACCTGAAGCTGTTCCGGTCGTCGGAGATTCATTCAGAGAATATAAGCTAACCGGCACCGTGCCCGCACAGGCGCGTGTTGTACTGGCCTGGACATATTCTGTTTCAGGCATGGCGGTTAATCGCTGTTCACTTGTTAACACCAGCAGCACAGAACCGCCGCCACCGAGTGACATTGATTTTTGCCCGTCTTACACTCAGTCCCCACTGTACCGTTCACGTGCCAACACACTGATCATCGGCCCTGACGATAGTGACTGGGAAGACAAAATAGCAACGGCACCGGCCAATACAGAAATTCTTCTGCAGGATGGAAACTATCTGCTGGATCACGACACAATACTGATGTCAAACCCCGATGTCACCGTACGATCATTAAGCGAAATACCCGGTAACGTCGTGATAGAAGGGCTTGGTCCAAACACCGGCCAGAGCGAAGGTTTTATGATCGCGGCAGATCGCATCACTATCGCAGAACTAACTATGTACGGCATGCGGCGTCACGCGATTGCAATGAAACCCGAACTCGATTCCGACAGCACACTCTACGACACGTTCGTTTATAACATGGACATCTACGACACCGGCACACAGCATGTGAAAGGGTCTGACGGTGGCAAAAATCACGACGCAATCGTAGCCTGCAACACCATCGGTTACACACTGGGGGCAGCCGTCGGTGACTACAACGGCGCAATTGGCATTTTTGAAGGCGTGAACGTTGTTGTCCGCGATAACTATATCTACAACCTGACTGGTGATGGCACCGGATGCAATGCCGCCGAGCCTCAGTCGCCCTGCTTCTACGAGAGCGCTCCGGCTATTTACATGCGGGCTTCCGAAGACTCCATCATTGAACGCAACCAGATTATCGAAAGCTTCCGCGGAATCTCACTGGGGCTGCACAACGGTAACGTGCGCGGTGTGGTACGTAACAACTTCATCTACCGCACCGGCCCCGGTGACATGGGCATTAGTATTGAGCTTTCAAACGGCACACTGGTCGAGCACAACACGGTACTGGTAGAAGGCTACTGGGCTCCTATAGAAGTTAAATTCGGTACTGGTGGACACACTTTCCGAAACAACCTGACCAACCGTCCGATTCAGCTGCGCGGCACCACTGGTACCACGCTGGAAGGAAACATCGAAAACGCAACTGACAGCGACTTTATCGCACCGGGTGATCCTCACCTCAATGCAGGTTCCAGTGCCATTGGAGCTGGTGCTGTTCCTGCCCAAACACCGGCAGATATTGACGGCGACGCGCGTTCCGGCCCATGGGATGTCGGTGCAGATCAATTCACGCAGTAGCAAATCAACACCACAGCAAAACCAAAGTCTCTGCCGTAAACGCTACCGGTTGCGGCACTGCTTCGTAACATCATCCGAGGGGAGTAGATTCTCCCCCGACAATGTCGTTGTGACAGACACCACAGAAGTGTGTCACGAAATCGATTAGCGACAGGCCGCCCGTTGCCAAAAATCACTGATGTTCGTGATTGTTGAATCAAAGGCCATGCGACAATTTCCGGTTACATCGGACCAAAGTGCCCAACTCGAACTCACGGGTAATGCGTCGTAACAACGCGGATGATTATATGCACACTATTTCTTTCAAACCTGTGGCTGTTCTGCTCACCTGGCTGGCAATAATCAACCCCGCTATAGCCGCACCCGAGAACCCTGCGGTTATCTCTCCACTGGAGCAGGTCAGCACCGCCACCCCGGAATTTGTCTGGCAGAACCAACCGGGTGCTACACACTACCGGCTGTACATATACGATCGCCTGCAAAGACAACGTGTACATCTTGCTAATTACACTACTGCGTCGATATGTGACTCTGAACTCTGCTCAGTGACACCGGACATCAATCTGGGACTCAGTAAAAACCACCGATGGTTTGTCAGAGCCCGTGATGCTGGCGGCTGGGGTGACTGGACGAAAACTTATTTTGACTACGTCGATACCGCACCACAAATCGTTACCACTATAGGCCCTTCAGGCATCACGAACTCAGCTGCACCTGAATTCAGCTGGAACGATCTGGGTAATGCAACGCTTTATCGTCTCTACGTGCGGGATGTTCGCAGCAGAACCAATCTTGTGTTAAAGAATTATACGGCTGCCGATATTTGTGCTAACGACATTTGTGCGCTGACGCCCGACAACCTCTCACTCCCGGAGTCAGACTATCTGTTCTTTCGCGTCCGCGGCTATAACACCGGTGGCTGGGGACCCTATTCCGCCTTGCGTCGATTCAGCTATACACAACCGAATGAAGCGCCGGTTGCATCGAATGATGCAGCCACTATTGATGCGGGTGATTCAGTATCGATTGCAGTACTCTCAAATGATTCAGATAACGATAGTGACCTGGACACCGCTTCAGTTAACATTGCCCGACCACCGAATCACGGCACTGTATCCGTTCAGGCCAGTGGCGACATCACCTACAGCCATAACGGGAACAACGCATCGGCTGACAGCTTTACCTACACAGTAACTGATGAAGACGGCGGCAGCTCAAATGCGGCAACGGTCAGCATTAGCATTATCGACTCCGGCCTGAATCGTCCACCACAACCGCGCAACGACACTGCAACTGTTGCAGAAGGCGGGCAGGTAATTATCAACGTACTGGCAAACGATACCGATTCAGACGGTAGCATAAGCGTAAATTCCCTCGACATTGCACAGCCGTTTGATGGAGAGTACTTCCCGAATAACGGTACTCTGCAAGTACTATCAGACGGACGAATCGCCTATACGCACTACGGCGGACCAACCACCTCTGACGTGTTTTACTATGTGGTTGCCGATAATGATGGTGCGCTCTCTTCACCTGGCGTTGTCACCATTAGCATTGGCAGTAACTCTGTGAATCTCCCTCCGCAGGCAAATAACGATGCAGCCTCCGTAAACAACGGACAATCTGTTTCGATTGATATACTTGCCAACGATAACGACACTGACGGCACGATCGACCGGGATTCCCTCACGGTTCAACAAGCATCAAACGGCCAGGTGGCGGTACGACCGGACGGTACAGTCCGCTACACACACAACGGCACAGCAGGCACAACAGACAGCTTCACATATACCGTATCCGACACCCTTGGCGAGACTTCAAACACAGCCACTGTCACCGTGTCGATTGGCAATTCTAATCTGGCGCAGGTAGCTGTCGACGATTCAGCACAAATCACCAGTGGTACAGCAATAGTTCTTAACCTTCTCGCGAACGACATCGATCGTGATGGCGAACTGTATAGCGCGAGCATTCTGTTAACCGGTCAGCCAAACAACGCAGCAGCCATCACGGCGCTGTCAGATGGCACCGTGTCATACACTAATAATGCAAATGGAAACACCACTGACACTTTCCGTTACACAGTCAGGGATAACAACGGTGCAGTATCCAACGAAGCAACCGTTACGATATCAATACTGCCAGTGGCTAACACCGGCGAAATAACCGCACTTCACCGTAGTGGGCAAACCTTCCTGACGTGGCCGGAAACCGGCGAGCTGAATGGCTATCACGTTTACAGACACAATGCGCCAATAACACCGGGCAATCTTGAAAACGCTGTAAAACTCACCGCGAAATGGGGTGCGCTTGACAACAATACATCGGTAAATTTGCACGGTGCACCGGGTGTGCCGTCGAATTTCGTCATCTCTGATCTCGGTACACCACTTGGCGACAATACCGGGCTGTTTGTGTACACCACACAAACCGGTGATTCCACGACTGCCTATTACGCAGTAACAACGGTAGACGCATCCGGCACCGAACTGGTCAACACAGTGTTAAAAACCAGTTCAGCGTTATCGGAATCAGTTGCCACACCTTCAGATGTACTTACCACTCTGGTTAATCAGGGAAAAGGTCGAACCTATACGCAGTATATGGATTATGTAAACTGGAACCCGACGTTTAACGGATATGCCTATAACTATTCGGTAGCACTTCCGGCAAACTACGACAGTTCAATCAGCTACCCACTGATGATCGAGCTTCATGCGTACTATGAGAACTTCAAATCGCTGCCGGAATCTGAATATCAGTGGCCGGTTATTACCCTGCTGCCGCACGATCCAGGCCCACCGGCAGGTGCTTTGCACTCATGGTGGTACGGTTATGCACGTGACCACAACTACAAAACAAATGGGTCCGTGCCCGTAAACGGTGCGATATCGAATTTTACAGAGCAGCGCATCATGCGCTCTGTTGATCAATTAATCAGAAACCAGGCGTTAAATATTGATAGCAACAAAATACACGCTTACGGCAATTCGATGGGAGCATCTGGCGCAATCTCACTTGCATTGCGTTATGGTTCGCTGATATCCAGCGTCTACGCTAATCAACCCATGACAAACTATAAAACCAGCCCGACCTTTGAAAGTGAACTTGTGCAACTATGGGGCTCCAAAGACGCCAACCTGCCCATAGCAAACAGCGGCCCGCATAACGAAGACATTGCACTATACGGACTCAACGGCATTACCAACGTTGGTGTGTGGGACTGGATGAACCACCACAAACAGATGTTAGAACGCCGCAGTGATACTTTTGCCTTTATCATGTCCTATCACGGAAAGCAGGATTCGATTATCGACTGGAATACTCAGGGCAAACCCACCGTGGCTGCACTAAGCGGCGCGACTACAGGGTTTACTGCCGTCAATGATAACTCAGGCCATTCATGGGCAGGGTTTACATCGGTACCTGTGCCACTTTTCGGATTCGGTTACGACAATGATTTTGCATGGAAATACCCGCTGAATCTAAGCTATCCGGCAATCGCCAATGCATCAGCCTCCAGTTCAATTTCACCGGATAACAGCAGCTACGACACCTACAACATGAATATCGAGTGGGCGACCACGCATACACCTTTTGCATCTGCCATTGTGGATTTGCCGCGCCAATACAGTATCTCTCTAAGATCAAATAACGGTCCGCAAACCGCCAGCATTACTCCGCGACGGACTCAGCAATTCAATCTCAACCCGGGAACACAGTGCTCGTGGAGTACTAAAAACAACAACACCGGGCAGGAGATTGCAAACGGGTCTGTGACTGTCGATATCGATTCACTAATCACAGTGAACAATGTTGCTATCACTGGAGGTGCGGGTACCCTACTGAATATCAATTGCCCGTAAGCAACTCCACACAGAATTAGCTACTGGTTCAGTAGCGCCTGTACGACGCAGGCGCTATCTGATACCGGCAACCTCAACTGCCATTGATTCGGTGACGACACAACCACTATTATTCACAATCACTGTCATCAAAATCAGGTTAACCAGCAGATGCTGTTTCTTCGAACCCCGCTTTTTTTTAATTGCGCTGCCGCACTAATCGTAAGCGTTTTACTAATAACCTGCAGCGCACAGGCTGATTCATCGGTATGGAAGGTCAGCAAAGGTGAAAACCATATTTTCCTTGGCGGTACAGTACACGTATTAAGCCCGGCGGATTACCCGTTGCCAAAAGAGTTTGATCAGGCATACACCGCCTCCGATGTGCTGGTCTTTGAAACTGACATGACGGCACTGGAAAAACCTGCCTTTACTCAGCAGATCATGCGCACGCTGAGCTATCGCGATGGCAGTAGCGTCACCGATCACTTAAAACCCAAAACAATCACAGCGCTGGAACAGTTTTTTTCTCTACGCGGCATGCGTTTCCAGGACTTCCATCAGTTCAAGCCTGCGATGTTGTACATTGTACTACTGGCCGTTGAACTTGAAATAATGGGCCTTAACACAGACGGTGTTGATGAATATTTCAACGATCAGGCTCTGGCTGACAGCAAATCCCGCATGTTTCTGGAAACACCGCAACAACAAATCGATTTTATCGCATCAATCGGTACAGACGACCCCGATCAACTCATAGAGTACACTCTACGTGATCTGAATCAGGCGCGTGGTTTAGTCAAGTCAATGATTGCCGCCTGGAGGGAAGGTGACCCGGATGGTCTTATTGACCTGCTTATCGAATTTATGGCAACAGATTACCCGGACCACTATGAAACTCTGCTAATCCGTCGCAACAATAACTGGCTTCCAATAATTACCGGGTATTTTGCAAACGGAGATGTCGAGTTTGTGCTGGTCGGTGCCGGACATCTTGTCGGCCAGGCCGGTCTGTTAAAACAGCATGAAAAATCAGGTTACACAGTCGAGCAGATCTAACAAAAGATTTGTCGATCAGTTTCTTTTATGCAGATAAACTGATCAACCCATAGACCAGACAATCGAACAGAAACCGTAGCCCTGATATGCCTGAAACACCTAACCTGCTCTTTATCATGAGCGACGATCACGCAGCACACGCCATATCCGCTTATGGTTCGAAAATAAATCAAACACCGAATCTGGATCGGATTGCCACCGGCGGCGTGCGTATGGACTCTGCGTTCTGTACTAATTCTATTTGCGCGCCAAGCCGTGCCGCGATACTCACAGGTACCTATAACCATGTGAACGGTGTTACCACGCTGGATACTCCGCTCGACAATACGCACTGGACGTTTATCAATGCGCTTAGAAGCCAGGGGTGGCAAACCGCTTTGTTCGGTAAATGGCATTTAGGGCATACCCCGAACTCACAGCCGGATATGTTCGAACGCTGGCGGGTGTTACCCGGACAGGGGCATTATCACAATCCTGTCTTCGTCGACTCGGAACTGGGCGTTGACGAAGTCGGCGGCTACGTCACCGACATTATCACCGATGATTGTCTTGAGTGGTTAGGTAACAGAAACCGGGAAACGCCATTTGCCCTGTTCTGTCACCACAAAGCCCCGCACCGGCACTGGGAACCCGATGCCAAACATTTTTCAATGTACGAAGATATCGAAATACCCTACCCCGATACATTCAATGACGATCTCAAGGGCCGCGCCGAAGTTATTCAAGCTGTGAAGATGCGCATGCTGGACCTCGATCCGGTGATGGATCTTAAGGCAACAGTTCCCAAAGGACTAAGCCTTGACGAGGAAATTAACTGGCGCTACCAGCGCTATATAAAGGACTACCTGCGGGTTGTTGCATCGATTGACGATAACGTCGGGCGATTGCTCGACTATTTAGATGAGCAGGGGCTAAGCGAAAACACCATTGTTGTTTACACTTCTGACCAGGGATTTTTTCTGGGTGATCACGGCTGGTTTGACAAACGACTGATGTACGAAGAATCGTTGTGCATGCCACTGCTAATACGGTATCCGGAAGCAATTACCGCCGGCAGTGTCTGTGACGACATCGTAGTTAACGTCGACTTTGCACCCACACTTCTGGACCTTTGCGGTATTGAAGCACCGGCACAGGTACAGGGGCGCTCGTTCTTAAGCCAGATCACAGGAAATCCAGTTGATGACTGGCCGCAATCGATGTACTACCGCTACTGGATGCACAACGACGGCTCTCATGCCTGCCCTGCCCACTTCGGGGTTCGCACAAAGACCCACAAACTCATTTGCTACTACAACGATCCTCTCGATCAGCCCGGTGCCAACGGTCCTGCCAACCCGGTTGAATGGGAACTGTTTGATCTGGAAACCGACCCTTTGGAAGTGAACAACCTGTATCACGACCCTGCGTCGGCAGCTATGATCAGTACACTCAAAACTGAACTGCTGCGACTTCAGGCCGAGGTTGGCGACAGTACAACGGCTTCTGTAAACCTCCCGCCATAGGCCTGTCGCAATGCATCATCCGGCCGTACCTTTAAATACTGCAAAAAGAGAAGGCTGGCATCCTGCCAGCCTCTCATTACAACCAGCCAACTACCCTTCTAATGCATCCTTGCTCTGCATCCCTGCAATCCAGAGTTAAACCGTTCCGTTTGATCCCTGCTCTGGTGTAACCAGCATAACTGAACCGAACGAAGTGTCCTGACGGAGATTACTGACATTTATCGGTAACATTACCGTACCTGCCCGGTACCCCGAAAAAGAGGGTCAGGACTCGCAACGGCGCGCCGTACCAAGCACATTCGCCCAACCGAACCCGGGGGATTTTGTTAACTGGACAGCTTCCCGCGCGTTTGTGATCACAAACTCAGGTTGCGACACAACTACCGGTAAACACAGTGCAGGTTTTAAAACAGCCACGGTTGACAACAATCACACTGCATTATATTGTCATGACACCATAATCAATTTACTCCGCACAATGAACCAAAACATTAGTAC
>CAYZVB010000058.1:0-20549 GCA_964481315.1 uncultured Granulosicoccaceae bacterium | reverse complement strand
CACTAGTTTTTAGCGCCTTTACCTTTTAATCTGAGAACTCCATGAATAAAGCAGGTTAGTACTCTGACCACGTCCGGAGGACGTGGGTTTTTTCATTTGCAACTAAAGCGACAACGCCTCAAGCATCGACTCAACCCGCGGCACAGATACTTTGTCTGCAGTACCCAGCTCCTGCGCAAAAACAGATACCCGCAACTCTTCAAACAACCAGCGCACTGACTGCAATTTAATATTGGAAGAATCAGTCTCCAGACCGGTTTTGATACGCTCCCATACCGGTAACAATTCTGCGCGACGACGGCGATCTCTGTCCGGTTCGCGATCGAGGCTGTCGAGTCGTTTATCAATAGCCTTAAAATAGATCGGCAAACGATGCAGGCGTTCGGCAGGTGTTGCTGTCACAAAGCCCGGGTACATTAAGTATTCAATCTGATCTTTAATGTCAGCCATTGGCTCAACCCAGCTTAGAGACACCGACCCACTCATACGTTTGGCCACCTGCCGGTGTGCTTCCATAGTTTTTTCCAGCACACTGCAAATACGGTTGGTGCGCTCCACCAGCATCGTCTGATTGCGCTCGAGAATGTCATAGAATTGCTCGCGGGTGCGCGGCTGGGATTCGTCGACTATAAAGGTGGCGTCTATCGCAGCATCGACAATGTCGTGCTTTAACACTTCGCTTTTACCAAATACGGCAAACCTGAGGCTTAGTACATCTATACCGGGTAAGTTACGCAACAGGTACTTCACTTCTTTTTGCAAACACTTTTTGTACAAACCACGCAGCCCTGCCGGCATGTGTAGCTCTGCATCTTCCGGTGTTGCGAACAAACGCAAATTGATTTTACCTTCTTCACTGACCAATGCAGGGTAACCCTGCATTCGCACACCCTGCGTCTCTATTTCTACCGATTCGGGGAGATCTCCAAAGTTCCATTCGTTTAAATCACTGCGCTCAAAGCTGTTGTCAGCAGTGGCGGCGAGGTTTTCTTCAATTTTGTCGATGTAGCGGCTTTTTAATACTTCAATATCACGCCCTTCATCAATACACTGTCCTTTGTTATCCAGTACTTCGAAACGCATTGTCAGATAACCGGGCAACTGTTCGATCTGAAAGTCATCGCGCGACAACCGCTCGGACGATACTTTCTTCAGCCCCTGAGTCAAAGCATCAAGCAGTGACTCATGGGTGTGGTTAATCAGGGTTTTCTGCATTTGCGCTGCGACATCCGGCGCCGGTACATAGTTTCTTCGCTGCTGCTTAGGCAGTGATTTAATCAACGCGGTGATCTTTTCCTTCAGTAACCCGGGCACCACCCATTCACACTGTGCCGGGTTGATGCGGTTTAACAGACTGACCGGTACAGCCAGTGTTACACCGTCGGTGTCTGAACCCGGCTTAAAGTTGTACTTTAGCGGCAACACCACACCGGAGAACTCCATTTGATCAGGAAAGTCCTGCGAACTCACATCAGGTTCGTCGTCCTGCAGCAGGTACTCACGGGTTAAGTAAAGCGCACGCGGGTTATCGCTTTCGAACTCGTTGCGCCATTTTTCAAACTGCGGACCCGAATAAATCCATTCCGGCACAATTTGATCATAAAAGCGATACAGCTCTTCCGGCTCAACCAGAATATCGCGTCGACGGCTTTTTTCTTCAAGAGTAATGACTTCATCAATCAACTTCAGGTTGTGACGATAAAACTCAGCCTGTGTGTTGTAGTTACCCTCAACCAGTCCGTCGCGCAAGAATATTTCACGTGATTCAAGCGGATTAATCGGTCCGTAGTTAATGCGCTTTTTTTCGATAACCACCAGACCGTACAGCGTGGACTTTCGAAACGCACCCACCTGTGCGCGCTTGCGCTGCCAGCTGGCGCCGGAATAGCTGTGTTTAAGCAATGGCTCGGCCGCCTGCTCTATCCACTCGGGAGCAATTCCGGCTACCCCTCTGGCATATACCCGATTGGTTTCACTGACTTCGGCGGCCATAATCCACTTAGGGCCCTTACCAAACACACCCGAGCCCGGAAACAACATCAACTTGCGGTTGCGCGTGCCCAGATAGTTATTTTTATCATCCTTTATCGCGATGTTGCCGAGCAAACCGGTTAACAGGGCACGATGGATGTTGTCGTACTGCGATTCAGTGGTGTTTTCAGGGATGTTTAGTTCACGCAATACCTGCTGCAGCTGACGCCTGATATCACGCCACTCGCGCACCCGCAAATGCGACAGAAAGCGCTGCTTACACATTTTACGAAACTGATTGTTAGACAACCGGTCGAACTGCACGCGACAGAATTCCCACAAATTCAAAATAGCCAGAAAGTCTGATTTGGCATCATTGAATTCTGCATGTAATTCGTCGGCGGCCTGCTGTTTTGCCATCGGCCTTTCACGCGGGTCCTGCACCGACAAGGCACTGACAATGGTCAGCACCTCAGCCACGCTGTTTTCTTTTTGCGCTTCTATAAGCATTCGCGCCAGCCGCGGATCAACCGGCAGCCGTGCCAGCTTGCGGCCGAGCGTTGTGACCTTTCTTTTTGTGGTTACTGCACCAAGCTCAATCAGTAACTGATAACCGTCGGTGATTAAGCGGCTGTCCGGTGCCTCAACAAACGGGAATGTTTCCATTTTACCGAGGCGCGATACTTCCATCTGTAATATGACGGACGCAAGGTTGGTACGCAGAATCTCAGGTTCGGTAAATTCGCTGCGCTGATCAAAGTCATCTTCGCTATACAACCGAATACAAACACCAGGTGCTTCACGACCACAACGACCTTTACGCTGATTGGCTGAAGCCTGTGAAACAGGTTCAATCGGTAACCGCTGCACCTTGCTGCGCACGCTGTAGCGCGACAGCCGCGCGAGGCCGGAGTCGACCACATAGCGAATCCCCGGTACGGTAAGCGAAGTCTCTGCAACGTTAGTGGCAAGCACAATGCGTCGGCCGGAATGCGGTTTGAAAATTTTACTCTGCTCGGCTGCCGACAAACGCGCCAGCATGGGCAAGACTTCAACACCGCGCAGCAGGCGACTCGATTGCACCGCTTTGCCCAGGTATTCGGAAGTCTCACGGATATCACGCTCACCGGGCAGGAAAACCAGTATGTCTCCGCTGCCAATTTTTGCGAGCTCTTCACAGGCATCAAATATTGCCTGTGGCTGATCCCGATCTTCATCTTCCTGCCACGGCCGATACAATACCTCTACCGGATAACTTCTGCCTTCGGCCAGTATGATCGGCGCATCGTTAAAATGCCTTGAAAAGGTTTCCGGGTCGATGGTGGCAGAGGTAATAATAATCTTCAGATCTCTGCGTTTTTTAATCAGAGACTTCAGGTAACCCAGAATAAAGTCAATGTTCAGGGATCTTTCGTGTGCCTCGTCGACAATAATAGTGTCGTACTGATTTAGCCACGGGTCTGACTGAATCTCTGCCAGCAGAATCCCGTCAGTCATTAGCTTTATATAAGTGTTTTCGGAAAGCTTGTCGTTAAAGCGCACCTTGTAACCGACGGTGTTGCCAAGCTCTGTCTTAAGTTCTGAAGCTATGCGTGAAGATACGCTGCGTGCGGCAATTCTTCGTGGCTGTGTATGACCGATCATACCGTTGCGGCCACAGCCTGCTTCCAGACACATCTTGGGGATTTGCGTGGTTTTACCCGATCCGGTTTCACCGCAAATAATCGTTACCGGGTTTTCGCTGATGGTTTTAATGATCTTGTCGCGATGCGCGACAATGGGCAACTCTGCCGGGTATTCACAATCGGGTACGTTGGTATTGCGGTATTCGAAACGTTGTTGCGATGCAGTGATTGCCTGCTGCAACTGTTCGAGCTTTTTCGCCTGACCGTCTGTGTTTTTTGATTCAACCAGCTTTCGCAGCCGGCGCCGCAACGTATGCTGCTCGGCACGCAGACAACGGTCGATCTCTTTATGAATGCGCCCTGAATGAATGCGCCTTGAATCGGTATTCGCGCCGGAAGATGACAAAGCCGTGTTTCGTCAATGACAGCAGCAGGATCAGGTTAGCTCTGAACCTTAATAACCAGATAACCCATGCCGCCCTGGCTCAGGCGTTGTTGTGCCTGTCTTAGGTTATCAGCGTTGTAGAACGGCCCGATACGAACACGGTGTAACAACTTGCCGTCTTTGCGAACCTTGTGAATGAATGCATCCATACCGGAGCTGCGCAGGTTGTCTTGCATGCGATTAGCATCACCCTGACTGCTGAATGCACCAGCCTGTAAGTAGTAGAAAGTTTTCGGCGCGTTAGGCACCTTTTTAACGATGGTGGGTTCCTGTACTTCCCGGCTGACTGCTGCCTGGTTTACTGTTGGCTGCTGCACCAGTGCTGCAGTGCCACCGCTGATTGAAGTTGCCGCCGCGGCCGACACCACCTCTACCGGCTGAACCACACCAACGTTATTAAATTCATCGGCAATTTCTACCGCGCCCGGACGCTCGTTCTCGCCGGCACCGAAACCACCGCTGGTTGCACTGCGAGAGAACGCCGGCATTTGATCAGCTTCGACATTCGGTACCGCATCTTTAACACCGGGCAAATTGTCATAAAAACCAAACTGCGATGGATCGGCAGTTTCATAAGTTTCGACTGCACGTTCAGTTTCAACCAGCGTGTAGTTCTGTGCAGGCATACGCGACAGAAACAACACAAAGCCGAGAACGAAACCGACAATCACGCCGATAGTCAGCAACATCCAACCCTGGCTTGCGCCGCGCTGATACTTCAAATTGCCTTGTCGATCGCGCATCGGGTTGCCCCTGTTATGCTTTGGAACACGTAAATTTTTCATTGCCTCAAGGATCTGCCATACCGCCAGTCAGGATTATTCGGGCAGCAACTGTACCGTTTTCTTTACACTTATGGTTACTTTACAAGATTTATCACATCCTGCACGTAATTTATCAATTGTAGACAAATCACACGCTGCCAAAGGCTGTAGGGCCGAGTAATATCTTGTTACTAGATTTTATTAAAAGTCAGTTATTTACAGTAGATACTTATTCTAGCGCTTGAAGTATGGCAACGGAAGTACTGACACCAAATTAAAATCGCTGTAAAGACTTCCCCGGCACAAAGACAAACTGCTGAATGCACAATATGTAGCTGTCAGACAACCACTGCTAGAGCATATCGTGTGGATCGACGTCAATAGACCAACGTATCTTACGGGACTCGGGTAATTGCTCCATCGTGGGTCTCAACGGGGCCAGCAGCCTGTGCAGAGCCGCGCGATCGTCACTCAGCAGTAACAGTTGCGCCCGGTAACGACCGGCAACACGCTCCATTGGTGCATGGGCCGGCCCCAGCACATCAACTTTCATTTCCGGGTTCACCGACTCCTGTATCGCAAAGCGGCGAATATGATCGAGGTAATCGAAAGCCGCACCGCGAGCGGTATCGTCCGCCCTGACCAGCGCGATATGTACAAAGGGAGGCCAGGCGGTGGTGCTGCGCTCTTCAAGCAACTGACCGGCGAACGCGTTGTAGCCTTCATGCAGCAATTGCTGCAGCAACGGGTGATCGGGGTTGCGGCTCTGGATTAACACTGTACCGGGTTTATCGGCACGACCGGCACGACCGGCCACCTGTACGATTAGCTGCCCCATTTGTTCGGTGGCTCTGAAGTCCGCACCAAACAAACCGCGGTCGGCATCCATAATTCCAACCAGTGTTACGTTGGGAAAGTCGTGACCTTTGGCAAGCATTTGTGTGCCAACAAGTATTTGCGCCTCTCCACTTGCCGCCATGGCCAGATGGCGCTGCAACTCACCTTTGCGACTGGTGCTGTCGCGATCAATACGCAACACTTTGTAGTCGGGAAATTTTTCAGATAAAAACTCATCGACCCGCTCGGTTCCCGAACCGACCTTGATTAACGCATCCGATTCACACGAACTACAGTGCGTCGGTACGCCCCGCTCTGCACCGCAGTGATGACAGCGTAACCGTGCAGTGCCCGCATGCACTGTCATGTGTGCATCGCAGTTCAAACAATCAGCCATGGCACCGCAGGTTTCACACATCAGTACCGGCGCGTAACCGCGGCGATTGATAAATACAATGACCTGCTCACCGCGCTGCAACACTGCATCCATGCGTTTTAACAAACGGCGCGACAGGCCTTTTTCGGTTTCACTGCCGCGACTGTCAACCAGCTCAAGTGACGGCGGTACCGCACCACCGGCACGCTGTGTGAGCTCATGCAATGCAAGCCGGTTGCACTTAACATTATCCAGCGATTCCAGTGACGGCGTAGCCGTGCCCAGGACAATAGGAATATCGGCTTTCCTGGCACGCACCATTGCAAGATCGCGTGCGTGATAGCGAAAGCCGTCCTGCTGTTTTAATGCACCATCGTGTTCTTCATCGACAATAATCAAACCAAGATCGGGCATCGGAACAAACACCGCAGAACGGGTACCGATAACAATTTTTGCATCACCACTGGACGCAGCCCGAAAAGCCAGCAGGCGTTCACTGTCGTTGAGTGCAGAGTGCATGACTTCAACACGACACTGCAACGCCGAGCGAACCCGCGACAACAACTGCGGTGTTAAACCGATTTCCGGCAACAACACCAGCACCTGTAAACCGCGTAACAGCTGTTCACGTGCGAGCTCGATATAGACTTCGGTTTTGCCGCTGCCGGTTACCCCGTTCAGCAGTGCGCCGTAGTAACTGCCAAAGTGCGCAATAATTTCACGGGTGGCTTTGTCTTGTTCTTCGTTAAGCTCCCGCGTCGCAGGAGGTGGTGTTGCAGGGAATTCGACTCCAGTCTCTTCCACCAGTCCTTTACTAATCAATTGCTTCATCGGCCCCGACCAGCGCGCATCGAACAGTCTGCATTCACCACCGGTGACTGCCGATTCACTGTCTTTAATAAAGGCCAGCAGGCGCTGCTGCACCGGTGCGCGTTTTAGCGCCTCACTCTCGGTGTTAAGTCCGGCTTCGGTAATGCGGTAGATCACCGGTGGTTTGGGATCGACCCCGCCGACCTTGCGCAGCGCCACCGGCAGTGCGGCGGAAAATGCCTCACCGACCGGGCAGCGATAGTAGCTGCTCGACCACTCCAGCAACGAAACAATATCCGGTGACAGCACCGGAGTGGTATCGAGCAGCTGGCGTACCGGCTTGAGCTTTTCGACTGGCAACTCGGATTGTCCGACGCCGACAACAACGCCAACCCGACTGCCGCGACCAAACGGCACCAGGACCCGCGCACCGGGCTGAAATGTCAAAATATCGCCACACGGTAGGTAGTCGAACAGCCTTGACAAAGGCACTGCAATGGCGACTTTGACCACTTCCGGACACAGCTTTGTCGTTTCCATTAACGAAGGGCTTCCGGATTATCCACACCGGCACCGTCAACCTGTGGATAACTCTGTGGAAAAGGTGCAACACTGCCGGCCGTCAGACAAACACAGAAAACGGCTGGATGTACTGTCATCTGTTCAGAAAAGTATACAATTTCCAAATTTTTCAGCCAGTTAAAACAATTTTCAGAAAAACGGTTGATTTTATTTTCAACATCAGTTACCGCATCCTGTGATTTTCACAGCATGTGCATAAGTAACTTCAAACCGTCACTCACTGATCTATTTTTGCAACACTTTAATAATGTAGTTGAGCGGGCAGCACAGCTACAATAGACAGTGTTTATCAGGTTTTAAAACCCAAATCCGACGGTATTTCGTAATCATCACAAACGCTCTGAAACCAGTGTGTACCAGAGCGCGTCAAAATGCCGACCTCGCGGATTTTGACGCTTGCAAACATCACTCACGGAGCGGGCGTATTCTGCCTGACCGGAATCTCAAAACAACCTTTAAGACAATTCTCGGAAACCAGACATGAAATATATTGGCGAGCCTGACTACCGCCATGGCACAGCCTCGAAACTTGGCGTACTGCTGGTCAACCTTGGGACGCCGGACGATACCAGCGTTAAGTCAGTACGCAGATACCTGAAACAGTTTCTAAGTGATCCGAGAGTAGTTGAAGTGCCGCGAGCGCTGTGGTGGCTGATACTCAATGGCATAATCCTGCGCTTCCGGCCGTCGCGCACGGCCGAGGCTTACGAGACAGTGTGGGATGAAGAAACCGGCTCTCCGCTACTGCATATTGCCAACCAGCAAACCACCGCCATGCGTGAACATCTGCCAGCCCTTTTTAACGGCGATGTTACCGTCGAGCTGGCGATGCGTTACGGCAACCCGTCGGTTGAGTCGGCGCTGACCAAACTGCGGCAGGCCAATGTGCGAAGACTGGTGGTACTGCCATTGTATCCACAATACTCAGGCTCAACTGTGGCATCGGTATTTGACGAGGTTACCTCGCAGTTGAAGCGTATCCGCTGGATCCCTGAGATGCGCTTCATTAATCAATACTTCGACGAGCCAGCCTATATACAAGCGCTTGCTGAGTCAGTTCGCCAAAGCTGGCAACAGCGAAGTCAGCCACAGCGGCTGGTGATGTCTTTTCATGGTATACCGGAGCGTTACCGCAACAACGGTGACCCTTACTTCTGCCAGTGCCAGGCAACAGCACGACTGCTGGCAGAAGAACTTGGTTTGCAGGCAAATCAGTATCAGGTGGTATTTCAGTCGCGCTTCGGACGCGAGCCGTGGCTGCAACCTTACTGCGACAAAACGCTCGAATCGCTTCCGTCGCAGGACGTAAAAACCGTGGACGTCATTTGCCCCGGGTTTGCAGCGGACTGCCTGGAAACCATTGAAGAGATCAATGAAGAGAATCGCGAAATATTTATGCATGCCGGTGGTGAAGCATTTCATTACATCGAAGCGCTGAACGCACACCCGACACATATTCAGTGTCTTTCAGAGCTGGTTAGACGACACGCAATGGGATGGCCGGAAACACGCGATGCGCAAATGCCGGGTGACGACATGCTGGCAAAGTCACGTGAGCGGGCACTGGCACTGGGTGCTGCCAGTTAAGATTGAAGTGAGGGAATAACTGTAAACCGGAAGTACTGACGGCTCCGCTAGGCGGAGTCGTTACCGGCGTTTTGGCGTTGGTATTTTTTCTTCCAGCGCATGATGCGATAGACGAACAGCGGATTGCCAATAATGTAGCGCCGCCACAGGCGACCCGGCTCGAGATATAAACGGTAAGTCCATTCCAGGCCACACTTGCGCATCCATAACGGTGCGCGCTTTTTATCGCCGGAATAGAAGTCAAATAGTCCACCAACACCCACAAGGATATTGCTGTCTATTTTGTCGCGGTGATTGTGGATCCACTTTTCCTGGCGCGGTGCACCGAACGCCACCAGCACAATGTTAGGTTTACTGGCATTAATTTTAGCAATGACTTCATCACTGTCTTCGTCGTGATCGAAGTACCCGTGGTGCTCGCCTACTACGTCTAAACCCGGATAGGTCATCATTAGGTTTTCCCGCATGCGCGCAGCAACACCGGGAGCAGCACCGAGCAAATAAAGCGATATTTCGTCCTCGACGGCAACCTCGCACAGCACGGGCAGTAAATCGGTACCGTTGAGATTTGCTTCAAGTCGCTCACCGATCAGACGGCAGCCAATGTTGATACCGGCACCATCCGGCAGCACGATAGACTGCGAGTTGAGAATGGATCGGTATTCTTCGTCTTTGGAACTGATATTCAGACAATCGGCATTAATAAATGAAACGCTCTCTTTTCCATCTTCGCGGATTACACCACGAATAAGCGATAGCGCTTCAGCCATTGAGATGCTCAGAAACCCGACATCGAGCAGGGTGAGCTTGTTAGCCTGGTCCATTGATTCAGCGGTCCCGGGCTGCTTGTCGTTTTCCCACAGGTTCATCGCCTGATCGGCAGGCAGCACGGAAGCTGCGGAAGCACGATTGCCCGCAGAGTACGTATCTGTTTGCTGTGAGAGCCTGTTTTTCAACCAACTGCATCTATTCTGTTGTACTCAATGAAGCCCACCTTACGGGCCGCACAGAGCGTTAGGAAATTTTGCCCGACTGAAACTTGATTGCGATTTCTCAGCATCCTTATCGTCAGTACAGTGACACCATTAAAATATAGACGCATTTCGCCGGCCAATACCACCGGCCAGGCACCATGGATGGTGAAACATTATCAAATCCGTATGAATTGAGTTCTCATGCCGCAGCGTATGGCAACCGAACGGCAACTGCATCACACTCATAATTTCAGTGTAGCGAAGGTTACCGCATATCGAATTGTCGCTCCATTGCATACAGACAATCCACCGGCGACGATACTGACAGTTTCTGTTCCAAAGTGTTCATATCTAAAGTTACACTGTCATATCACCACAACGGGCATACCCACTATGCATTACACGCCAGAGAGCCTGGAAGCTGCCGCCAAACAAATCCTGCTGAGCTTTGGCTGTGATAATAACGAAGCAACAATTGTCGCTGACCACCTGGTTCGGGCGAATCTTGCCGGTCACGACTCACACGGTATCGGCATGCTGCCAATGTATGGTGCACAGGTTAAAGACGGCAACCTGATCCCTAATCAAACACCCGAAATGCTGCCGCCTGCCGGTGCCGTTTGCATTGTAGACGCGAAACGCGGCTTCGGTCATCGCATGGCATTGATGGCACTCGACCATGCAATGCAGACCGCCGCCAAACACAATGTAGCTGTGCTCGGGCTTCGCAATGCAGGCCATGTTTCACGAATTGGCAACTACTCTGAATACTGTGCACAGCACGGCTTTGTTTCTATTCACTTCGTTAACGTCTGGGGGCACGGCCCGCTGGTAGCGCCGCACGGCAGCAGTCGTGCCGGGTTTTCGACCAACCCGATCAGCATTGGCATGCCCGTCGACGGTCAAGCTAAACCCATGCTGGATATGGCCACCAGCACTGTGGCGATGGGCAAAGTCAGGGTAGCCCATAACCGCGGCGAGAAAATTCCACTTGGCTGGGTGCTGGATATCGACGGTGCCGACACCGACGATCCATCACAAATGTGGCTACAGCGAAATGGCGCGCTTACCGCATTCGGTGCGCACAAGGGATCGGGGCTGGGAATTTTCGTCGAATTACTGGCCGGCGCGCTGGCCGGTGAAGAAACTGTTGCCACCGGCACTGCCATCCCGAACGGGGTATTCAACAATATGTTTTCGATTCTGGTAAACCCGACAGGCTTCGATGACCGGGCCAGTATCGAGGCGCGGGTGCTGGAGTTTTGCAATGAAATCAAATCGCATCGTCCGGCCAAAGGCACCAAAGAAGTACTGCTGCCCGGCGAACCGGAACAACGTTACAGCGCTGACAGACAGGCCAATGGCATTGCTGTCGATGACGAAACCATGAACCAGCTAATGGCTATTGCCGCCGCTTTCGATGCCGATACTGCCTCTATTAAAGCGTCGTTACAAAGCGTTGACGGATAATCGCCGTGCAAAATCAGGCGCTGGCAAAAAAACCTTCCGTAGATGCAGATTCGACTATTCCACACTTGGCTAATTTCAGCTCGGAAAGCATGCATGTCCGGCACGTGTTTTTATAGGATAATTCGACTCGACGCGTTTTTGGCGTATTCACAAAGAGGCAGCACAAGAAAGTCCTGCACGCATTTCGCCGCAGTTCAGGTGAATCCGGACTTTGACAATACGCATGAAATTTTCGCCCAAGCTCCAACCAGCGGTCCTGTTATCACCTTATGCCAACACTAACTCAGCCTGGATGTAACCAATGACCACGATGCTGGTCGCATCCAGCGGCGGGCACTTCACCCAGCTGGCAGAGCTTTGGCCGCGAATTCAGGGGTCGGACTCTGATTGCGTCTGGGTGACGTTTGACTCGCCGCAAACCCGTTCAATGCTGCAGGGCCAGCGTGTTGAGTACGTGCCTTACATCCGGCCGCGCGGGCTGGCGTCGGTACTGAAAAACGTTCCACAGGCTTTCAAGCTAATCAGAAAATACAAAGTCGACCGGGTGATCAGCACCGGTTCGGCAATCGCACTTGCCTACCTGCCATACAGTGCAGTTCGCGGCATCCCCACACATTACATTGAATCCGCCACCCGCGTTGAAGGACCTTCGGTAACCGGTAAAGCGCTAATGCGAATACCCGGCATCAAATTCTACAACCAGCACGAAGTCTGGGCAGATGATCGCTGGACCTACCTTGGCTCAGTGTTCGACGGCTTTGAAGCGGTCAAGCTGGAGTCACCACCGGAAAAAATTCGTCGTGCAGTGGTGTCTGTCGGCACCATGGAAGACTACAGCTTTCGCGATTTTTTCGTGCGCCTGGCCAACTACCTGAAAGACGCCGAATCAGTACTGTGGCAAACCGGATCAACTGACGTATCTGATCTGGGTATTGACGGAAAAGAAGTTGTACCGGCACATGAACTGGAACAGGCAATGCGCGAAGCCGATGTAGTGATAGCTCATGCCGGAACCGGCACTGCACTGACGTCACTGCGCATGGGCAAACGTCCAATACTGGTACCGCGTGACAGTTCGCACGGACAGCACATAGACAACCATCAGTTCCAGACCGCCAATCTGCTGGACAACATGGGGCTTGCGCACAGCCGTCGAGTCGAAGACCTGAGACCGGAAGATCTGATCGAAGCGGCAGCTTATAAAGTAGTCAGGCTTGATCAGCCGGGCCTGCTGCAACTGTAGTCCGGCATAACTACGACAATTGTCATTCCCCGGCTCTTCTCACAATGACTCGTTTGCCTGCACGGCAAGGCAATTGCACCACGGACATGCTATACCCTGACCGAGTACTAGTGTCGTGCAAAAGCGCTTTCTGACAGCATTCACGCTGTGCGGTTTGTTGTTAAGCCATCAGGCACCGGCCGACAACGCAGTATCGCCGCTTGCGGAATTCAAGCGCGCGCTTTCAATCATTGAACAGACACAGCTTAAGATCTTTACAGATGTAACGCCGGCGACGCCGAAAGAAGTTCTTTCCGGACTAAGCCAGCCACTGACCGAAGCTGCAGACGGCGAGTCAATCGAAGCCACCGAGCAAACTCTGCTATTACTTCGGGATGAACTATCTAAAACAATCGATAGCTATAACGATCAGTACGCCAATTACATTACGCCGGCAGAGTTAAAAAAATATCGTGAAAGGCGTACTGGCAGTTACCACGGCGTGGGACTTAAGTTCCGCGCGATGCAGGATGATTATCCTGTGGTCATTGGTCCGATCACCGGCGGCCCACTCGATAACAGCAACCTGCAGCCCGGCGATCAAATAGTACAGGCCGGAACCAGTGATTTGCATGGAGCAAGTAGTAGTGATGTTGTGAAACTGCTTAAGGGACCGAAAGACTCCATTGTTAACCTGACAATCAGGCGCGATGGCAACAGCCATAAGGTAGAAGCACATCGTGGTCCGGTAGCACTGCACTACGTGCGCTCGGAAATCATTAATAACAATATCGGGTATTTAAAAATCTCACGCTTTGGTGGCAAAACACACGAGCGTGCCAGACAACACCTGAAAGCCCTTCTTAAAAAAAGCGTCAAAGGGTTTGTACTCGACCTGCGCGATAACCCCGGCGGATCAACCCGTGCTGCTCGCTCTGTTGTGTCCATGTTTACAACCGAACAACACGTCTACTGCGAGCGATACAAATCGGGTGCAGTTAAAAAACTGCCACGTCACGGTGATCACCTGACAGACCTTCCGCTTGCGGTGCTGGTAAACGGACAAAGCATGTCTTCATCAGAGATTGTTGCGGGTGCTTTGCAGGCTTATGAACGTGCCACCATTATTGGCGCACCAACATTTGGCAAAGGACTGGTTCAAAAGGTATTTAATCTGGCGCCACCACTCGGTGGTGCAATACGAACCACCATTGCCGTGTTCGGCACTCCAGATGAAAAACCGATACATGCCACCGGCATAGTGCCCGATCTGTACACAGAGTCGGAAGCCGGGTTCATGTTTCGACGCACCGGCTCACTGAATATACAAGACAATGCCAGACGCTATCAGCGAAAACTGCTCGAGCAACGTGTTACCATAGACTTCCCGGACAAAGCTGACGAATATATCAATGCTGACGATGTACAGCTTGAAACAGCAATAAACATCCTCGAACAAACCACTCGCGTAAGCGAACTGCAAACTGAGTAACACGCCTCAACACCGGCTGAACATCGTGACAGAAAATAACGGCTCGAACGACAGCGCCGACAAACAGGAACTCAATCAGCAAACAGCAAAGATCGAATGGTCAGAACTGGTCAAGCACTTTGCACGTGGCGTTGTTATTCGCGTAGAGACAAACCTTGATCTCATCGAAGTCGCACACAGCATGTCAAACGACGATGTGAAGTCGATGCAAACCTGGCTCGATTCCGGTGCTGTCAGACGAGCCAGTGATGACGACGCCCGCGACTGGACAAAACGAGATCCCGTCTTCTGGTGCGTAGTGGCAGCGCCATGGGTACTGGTGCAGGAAAGCACTCACCAAGAGAATCTGCATTAGCCGCATACCCACCACCACCCCGTAAACACCTGCTGTTTGGCTAAACCTGTTTAGGGTATATTCAACACCTGTTGCCGCAGGAAACCACAATGAAACGATGCAGCTGGTGCGAAAGCAGTGACATCGACCGACACTACCACGATTCTGAATGGGGCGTGCCGGTTTACGATGACAGATTGCTGTTCGAAATGCTCATACTCGAAGGCGCGCAGGCCGGTGTCAGCTGGCATGTCGTGCTGTCGAAGCGACCGCACTATAAAAAAGTATTTGCAGATTTCAATGCGGTCAAACTAAGCAAATTCACCGATGCAAAGCTTGAAAAACTCTTGCTTGACCCGGGGATCATTCGCAACCGGCTTAAAGTATTTTCGGTCCGAACTAACGCAAAAGCTTTTCTCGAAATTCAAAAAGAATTCGGCAGCTTTAGCGAGTATATCTGGGGGTTTGTCGATGGCAAACCGATAATCAATCGTCCGCGCAAAGTCTCTGATGTACCGTCGAGCAGCCCGCAAAGCGATGCTATGAGTAAAGATCTGAAAAAGCGCGGCTTCAAGTTTATTGGCACCACCATCTGCTATGCCTACATGCAGGGTGTGGGAATGGTAAATGATCATGTCACCAGTTGTTACCGGTATAAAGAAACAACCGGGAAATAAACTGTGTCACTGGTCGCACTGGCCTGCAGAGGCTACCCCGCACTGTATGGCTGATCTTTTAATCGTGTAATGCCACCAGCGCATAGTTAACCTGTCTTAACTTACGGCCAAGCGTTCTTGCAATAAGCCGGTGAACCACAATAGACAACTGCGGATCCTCATCGTCAAGTCTTTTCAGGTCACCTGCTGACATGCGATAGAGTTCAGCATCTTTAGACACAACAACCGTTGCCGTTGCCGTATCACTTGCGTAAATGCCAATTTCTCCAAATACAGTTCCGGCACTCTGGACTCTCAGCACTTTAGATTTTTTACCCGGTCTGATGGTTTCAATAGAAACCTCACCGGACTCAATAAAGTAAACGTATTCAACAGTGTCGCCTTCATTCAAAAGCACCGTGCCCGCTTTCATTTCCAGATGCTGCATAAAGTTTGACACACGCTCTTCTACCGAAGACACTGACTCACTGTGCACTGGCAATGACTGCTGCAGGTGAGCAATCAGAGGCAACTGTGCAGATGCCGTGTCGGCACGCATCAGATCTTTGTTGTCAAACCATGCCACCGCCTCATCAAGATCATCAAATATCGGCAGCCGGTACGACATCACATTATCCTGCTTGTCGAGCACTTGTCTGACTTCCGGTGCAACGTTGGATAATGCCACGGTAATATCAGCCTCAGAAGCAACCTGCAGCAGGCGTGAAAAGCTATACGAAGCCGACGAATCAAAGCCTGTCACCAGCCTGAAATCAAGCAGCAGATGGCGCAGCCGTTTTTGTGTAGAGTCTTCTATTCGATGCTTTATTATGTCGAGTAACTGGTGCGCCATACCAAAGAACACAAAACCCTGTAACTCCACCACCAGAAAGCCCTCGCCTTTTTCCTCAAGGCGTTTTTCAATTTCGGGAGATCGCATGATATGACTTTGATAGCGGTCGCGGGTAAAGGTGTGACGCACCAGACTGGTTCTGGTATAGGCAAAGACAAATAGCGCTGCCGCTACTACCACACCCAGAATTACACCCTGCAACAGACCAACAAACGCAATAGTGGCAAGAATAGCCCACACCAGTAAGTAGTCAGTTGAAGGAAGCTTGTACCAGCCGTCGTACAACCATTCGGTCAGAAAACCCAGACCGAGGTAGATTAAAAAACCTGCCAGTACCAGTTTTGGTGTACTGGCAAGCACACCGGCGCCAAACACTATGGTCAGCGCCACCACAGCCACCACCGTTGCACCAGCCAGTCGCGTAGTGGCACCCAGCCGGTAATTAAGCGTGGAAAGACTCAGCATGTGATAGTTGGCACAACTGCCGGCACCGGCACTGAGGATATTTGCCAGTCCGACGACTTTTAGTTCGCGGTTTAGATCAATATCGGTTCTGGTAATAATCTCAAGCCCACTGCAATTTAGTAACAGCGAGACGGTGCTGATCAGAAACACCGACACCATCACCAGAGAATGATCGGCAATGGCAACCCAGTTAACCTCGCTGAAAAGTGACAATGTTTGCGGTCGCCACAATTCGGTATCGGGCAATCTACCGAGTAACCAGCCTTTGGACATCGCCAGCTCTATTGCTGCCGGCAGGCTGCCTCCTGCGAGCGTGAGTGATAAAAAAAATACCGCCAGTGCAAATAGCACAACAACCGGCATCACCAGCGGATGCGAGTAACGTCGCGTTGCAATTAACATCACAACACCGAGTAACAGCGCCGGCAACCACTGCACCAAAGCGTCGACTGTTAACAGCTCTGCATTGATACCACCGGGGTTTAGCACACCGATTCCACCGACAAACAACAACCAGCCAGTGCCGGCCATAAAACCGCCGATAACCGGATAGGGTAAAAAACGCACTACCTTGCCAAGGTTAAAGTGGCCGACGCGCCACAGCATTACACCGGTCAGTAAAGTGGAAAACACCATAATAAAAACCACGGTTGCAAACCCCTGCTCCGGACTTTCAATATATGGTTTCGCTACCAGTGTGGCGGCCATTACTGCAATGATGGCGGCGGGTACATCCTGTGCCAGCGCAATAGAAATCCTGAAGCCGCTAAAACACACTGCAACAAGCAATGAAATCAATGTACCGAGCAACATAATGCCGATGCCGGCACCGAAGAACTGGCTCAGCTCACCGGAAAAAATTAGTGCTGCAAGGGAAATTTCGAGAAATACTACTAATACACCGATCACACAACCTGCGAACAGATTTATCGGCATGCCACTCGTTCTTCCACAGTTTGTTGTTCCATGATACCGGGCGACTGTCCATTAACCGGATCAGTCGCTGTGCGTAATCAGTCGTTAGCTGGTGTAGCGACTCATCACCAGTGACGCATTGGTACCACCGAAGCCGAAACTGTTAGACATTACGGTATCGAGCTTTGCATCGTTTACAGTGTCTCTGACGATATTAATATCACCCGCCTCAGGATCGAGGTTGTCGATATTGGCAGAGGCTGTAATAAAATTATTCTGCTGCATTAACAGGCAATAAATGGCCTCCTGTACGCCCGCAGCGCCAAGCGAGTGGCCCGACAGCGATTTGGTTGAACTGATCTTCGGCGTATCACTGCCGAATACCTCGGTAATTGCGCGCAGTTCAGTCACGTCACCGGCAGGCGTACTGGTACCGTGTGCATTCAAATAATCGACAGGCTGATCAATACTCTGCAGTGCCAGTTGCATACAACGTACAGCCCCTTCGCCGGAAGGTGCAACCATGTCAGCACCATCTGAGGTGGCACCGTAACCAACAATTTCTGCATAGATATGCGCACCGCGCTTTAACGCATGCTCAAGTTCTTCCACAACCAGCATGCCACCACCACCGGCAATCACAAAACCGTCGCGGTCGGCATCGTAGGCACGTGATGCGCGCTCAGGGGTATCGTTATATTTGGTTGAAAGAGCGCCCATGGCATCGAACAGGCAGCTCATTGTCCAGTGCTCTTCCTCACCTCCACCGGCAAAAACCACATCCTGTTTGCCAAGCTGAATCAGCTCCATGGCGTGACCAATGCAGTGCGCGCTGGTAGAACAGGCGGATGACATTGAATAATTCACCCCCTTAATACTGAACGGAGTCGCAAGACACGCCGACACAGTGCTGCCCATGGTTTGCGTCACCCGGTAAGGTCCGACGCGGCGAATGCCTTTTTCGCGCATGATATCAGCAGCATCAACCTGACTCGATGAAGCCGCACCACCGGAACCGGCAACAATGCCAGTGCGGATGTTGGAGACCATATCGTCGGCAAGACCGGCGTCTTCGATTGCCTCGCGCATAGCGATGTAGGCATACGCCGCCGCACCACCCATAAAGCGCATTTGCTTGCGATCGATATGTTCTTTGACGTCGATGTCAGGGGTTCCGGCGACATGACTGCGCATGCCGATTTCTGCATACTCAGCCTTGGCTGAGATTCCGGATTTACCGGCCTTCAGTGACTCGGTGACCTGGTGTTTGTCGACACCGAGACTGGAGACGATACCCACTCCCGTGATAACCGCTCTTCGCACGATATGTCCTCTGATTGCAAGCCGCGAAGTTTACCACGCCACGCTGGCGAACAGGCTTGCAGTAAGGTTCAGTGCCGCTGAGCGGACAATGGCTGCAAATTCAGGAGGGAAAACTTCCGGCGCAACCTGAACATTCCACAGGTGTGTTAGCCGAACACCCGACGCAGCAGATTGGTGGTGCGCTTTTCAGGATGCAGGCGGATTGCACGCTCTTCCTGGGCCAGGTAGTGAAAAAAGCCCTCGATACTTTCATCAACCACATGGTCTGCGAAATCGGTTTCGAGCAGTCTGACAGGCAAATGCCTGACGCGGCGGGCTATTTCGTCACTGGCGCTCAGTACGCCGACAGATTCAAGCGACTGGCTGACCAGCGGCTGCAGACGCACTGCGAGTTCATCACCCACCTGTGAGCGTAGTTGCAGGGTTGCGGCGAACTCACCACCGTGCAGTACCGCGTCCGGGTTGTCGAGGTGAAGTTCGGCAATGAGTTCGGCAAGCAGCTCGCGGGTTGCCGGGGCGACAGACACTGCAGCCTCTGCAAGCTTGCGCTCGAGCTCATCGAATTCGCGGCTGTAGCCAATGCGCGCGGCAATTTTTCGTGCCTTGTTCCACTTAACCGGCAGTTCAATGCGCACCGCTGAATCACGGTAGCCCTGCGCCTGCAGTTTCAGTACAACGTTATCGCAACCGCTGGTTAATACTTCGCGCAGTGCGGCTGTGACTTCGGCGGCGGTTAAATCGGTACGGCGGCTGGGTGCATCGGAACGACCATAGGTAGCAAGGGCACCATTGGCGGCTTCGACCAGATTATCGAACATACTGGCCTGGCTGTGGGTAACCCCAAGCAGCAGAGAAGCCGATACGAGAACAGTTTTTATTTTTGTTGTTATCACTGTGTCTGAACCTGAATCGGTGAAGTTAAATCTTTGAGTCCGGGACGCGCGTCGCCGGTAGCCGTACAAAGTCGCATAATACGCGCCCTTTTTACAGTGCTGCTGGAACTTATTCACATTGCATTACATCAATGGGGAATGGCCTACACCATAAGTTGATACTGGCAGCAAAAAAAAGCACAAGACAAAAAAAAGCCCCGCCGATTGGCGGGGCTTTTTCACATCAGCAGGGGGCTGCTTACATCATGCCGCCCATACCACCCATGCCACCCATGTCAGGCATTGGTGCAGCAGGCTCTTCTTTTGGCAGCTCTGCAATCATCGCTTCAGTAGTGATCATCAGGCCGGCAATAGAAGCTGCGTTTTGCAGTGCAGAACGCGTTACCTTGGTTGGATCAAGAATACCCATTGCGATCATGTCGCCGTATTCACCAGTGGCTGCGTTATAACCGTAGTTACCGGACTCACCGGCAACCTGATTCACAACAACTGAAGGCTCATCACCGGCATTCGATACGATCTGACGCAGAGGCTCCTGCATTGCACGACGTGCGATAGCAATACCGTGATCCTGATCAGGGTTGTCGCCCGACAGACCGTCAAGTGCTGCGATAGCGCGAATCAGTGCAACACCACCACCGGCAACCACACCTTCTTCAACAGCTGCGCGAGTAGCGTGCAGTGCATCGTCTACACGATCTTTCTTTTCTTTCATTTCAACTTCAGTCGCAGCACCGACTTTGATTACTGCAACACCGCCGGCAAGCTTGGCAACTCGCTCCTGCAGCTTCTCACGATCGTAGTCAGAAGTCGCCTGTTCGATTTGCGTGCGAACCTGCTCAACGCGTGCGTCGATTTCAGCTTTAGCACCACCACCGTCAACGATAGTAGTGTTGTCTTTGTCGACAGTAACTTTCTTCGCAGTACCCAGATCTTCCAGAGTGACCTTCTCGAG
>CAYZVB010000057.1:0-20560 GCA_964481315.1 uncultured Granulosicoccaceae bacterium | reverse complement strand
CCTACGAATGCCGGGATCAAAACCCGGTGCCTTAACCGCTTGGCCACGCCCCAATCTGGTAAACCACGACTTCTTTATAGTAGACAGAAGTCTTATATGTAACGCATCAGAGAAGATTGATCAATGCCTTGTGCTACAAAGCCAGTGAAAGACTTCTCTGTTTCGGTAACTGCGCTGAGCACTTTTTGTGCCCCGGACTTCTCCCTGCACGGAAGAAAAACACAGGAACCGGTTCCGGTCATTCGCTGTGAACCCGCCGCAACACCGGTTTGTTGTGCTGCTTTGGACAACAGGGATAAAGCCTGCGCCACCGCGGAATGTTGCTGACAAACCAAAGGTTCGAAAACGTTTGAAGTTTGCCTACCACTCCGGAAGCCGCGTATTGTGATGGGTGAGCAATCACGTGTCAATTGCGAATGACCAAACAATGCTGCAGTTGCGACGTGTACACCGGGATGCACCACCACAAACCACTGCGGTTCAAGCGTTAACGGCTGCAGTTCTTCACCGACGCCTTCGGCCCACGCAGAGCAGCCACCGACAAACACCGGCACATCAGCGCCGAGTGAAAGTGCAATTGGCAGCAGTTTTTCAGCCGGGTACTCAAGCTGCCACAAGTGATTTAACGCCACCAGTGTGGTCGCGGCATCAGAGCTGCCACCACCCAGGCCACCTCCGAGCGGGAGTATCTTTAGTAGCGTGATATCGACGCCGCAGACCCGTTTGCCCAGCCCGTCAGAGATTGCCGACTGTGCCAGCGCCGCGGCAGCGCGTAACACCAGGTTGTCACTGCCGGTAAGCAAGTCGTTATACGGTTCGATGTGTAGATTGATGTCTTTATCACGGCGCCGCTCAAATGCCAGTTCGTCGCCATAGTTAAGCAACTGAAAAACGGTTTGCAGCAGATGGTAGCCATCGTCACGCCGACCGGTAATGTGTAAAAACAGATTCAGCTTGGCAGGTGCCGGCCAGTTTCCATGCTCACCACGCCAGCCGTGTAGCGCGGGGGCAGTCAATTCAGTTCGGCAGTCGGTATTTGCAATCGGTTGGTGTCGGGGGTGCGCGGCTGACTCCAGTCATTAATAGAGAGCTTAATCTCCATACCTTCTCCGGATACCGCAATTCGACGCGGCAGGTCGAGATCGTCAACCGAGGCATAGCTTTCAAAGTTGACGTTCCAGCGGGTGTCATCGGCGTTGATGACGCGCATTTTCCTTATTCGACCGCGACGGTCACGGGTAGCGGTGTCGGCGTTGCCCTGCAATCCAACCACCCAGTCCTGCATATTCACTAACGGAATTCGCACACCGAGCGCATCGAGCAGCAACAGCTCTGCCGAGGTGCCGAAAAACTCTTCACCGTCGCCGGTAAGCACTGCACCCTGCTGATCTTCAACCACACGAAACGTCTTTAGACCGAGCGGGCCTATCAGACGAATATCGAAACCGTTGTTGTTGACGTTCCACGAGAAAGTGGCGTTAACCACGCCCTGCTCTTTGGAGTCGACAGCAATAGAACCGCTCGCACGCCACGGCTTAAGCGCCGCAAGTCTGGCATCGCGAGCGGCAACTGATTCTTCTGTAACCTGTACCGGATTGGTCTGGCAGCCGGCAGTCAACGCCGCTACAGCCAGCACCACTGCCAGTGAACTTTTTAGTTTTCTCAACGCTGATACTTCTTCATTACCTGGTTAAGCAGATCGTCGTCAGGGGTTTCACGCAGGGCTTCTTCCCACACTTCGGTTGCCGCCTCCTGATCACCCGATACCCACAACACCTCACCGAGGTGGGCGGCGATTTCGGCGTCCGGGAACAGTGAATAGGCACGGCGCAGCATGTCTATCGACTCGGCATATTTGTTTTGACGATAGTACAGCCATCCCACACTGTCGATGATTGCCGGATCGTCCGGTAGCAATTCAATTGCACGCTCTAAGTACTTTTCAGCCTCGTCGAGTCGTTCGTTGCGATCAACCAGAAAGTAGCCCAGCGCGTTGAGTGCATAGCCGTTGTCGGGCTGTGCACTGATGACTTTTAACAAATCTCTTTCGAACTCTTCGCGTTTGTCTAGTCGTTCTGCGACCAGTGCTCTGGCGTACAGCAGCGATGTGTCATCTGCAAATTCCATAAGCCCTTCGGTTAATACCTGATAGGCGTCTTCGTGCCGGTCGCTGCTGTTCAACAAGCGGCTTTCAGCATTCAGTAACTCGATTTTTAGCGACCGTTCCTGTGTGTAGGAGCGCAGCTCTGCAATTAATTCACGCCCCTGATCCACCTCGCCGACCAGTCCGAGCAATTCCGCTGCACGTATCTGTGCGTCGAAGTAGTTATCGCCGTTTTGCACACGCTGATAGCGCTCTACTGCTTCGCGGTAGTCTTTGCGGCTGTCGGAGATACGCGCCAGGTAATAGTTGGCGCTGTCCTGATGCATGTCGAGATCAACTACCTGCAACAGGTATTGTTCTGCATGCTTGATACGTTTTATTTCAAGAGCCAGCAGGCCGATGGTAAACAGCGAGTCTGCATCTTCAGGGAACTCTGCAGAGATAATATCGAAGCGCTCAGTCGCGTCTTCGTAGTCACCGGTCTCGACCAGCAACCGCGCATAACCGAGTTGCGCCGAAATATTCTGCGGGTTGGCTTCAACGAAGTCGTTAATCTTTTCGAGTGCCGCATCGCCTGCGCCGGAATCAACTTCAAGCCGCGCACGCGACAACAAGGCATCGACATTTTCCGGGTCCAGAGCCAGTGCTTTTTCGAACGCCTGCAATGCAGTTTCGCGTTCACCGCGCGACATGGCAAAACGACCAATGCCGTACTGTGCATCGGCACTTTCTGGATAGCGGTCGGCAAGCTGGGTCAGCACCAGCACACCGGTGTCGGCATCAGACTGGCTCAATATGGAATTGACTACACCCGGAATGACCTGTGCGGGTGCATCACTTGAAAGAGAAATGACCCTGGCCAGGGCATCGGTGGTGTCGTCGACTTTTTTCTGCTGCAGCGATATTTGTGCACGGTGCTGCCAGGCTTCGACGCTCTGCGGGTCGAGCTCTACCCACAGGGTGGAAGCGGAGTCGGCGCGCTCAATATCGCGGCTGTACAGCGCCAGCTTGACGGCCCGTTCGGCCACTCGCGGATCGTTGGCAGTTTGTGCCACATCGAAATAATTTTCGGCGGCAATATCTATCCGACCGCGGCGCCCGGCAATTTCGGCGCTGAGAATTTTGAACACCTGATCGGCTTCGGCCGCAATGCTAAGCTGACGCGAGTGCCAGCGCTGTGTGTCAGCCAGGCCGCCGGAGGAGTCGGTGACAGAACTTCCGGTCGTGACCTGCGCGACTATTGTCTGCGCATTATCCGGCGTTATTCCGCCAGCATCTTTTTGCTCGCCGACCGAGGTGTGAGCGCCGGAAATCGTACTGCAGGCACCAAGCGAGCATGCGACAAATGCCGATACTGTGAATGTCTTCAAAATTGACCCACCGCTGGAAATGTTCAAAACCTGTGTTCAACCTATAATACTGTTGGCCGCACCATCAAAGCACGGGACCCCCATAAACGCAAAAATGTACGGTACATGCTCGGGAAACGGCTTTACATTAGAACTTTCAGGTGCAGCTTCTGCCTGATAGCTGCAACCGATCCGGAAACGGCACATCAAACGTACCAGTCTGGTTATTGCTACCCGAATTGTCATATTTGATACCATTTACCCATGTCCCTCGTCGCCATAGGCCTAAATCACCACACCGCACCCGTTGAAGTGCGGGAGCGCATTACGTTTGCGCCCGAACGGGTGACCGATGCGCTGTCCGAGCTGAAACATCAGCTGCGGGTGCCCGAGGCGGCAATAGTGTCTACCTGTAACCGCACCGAAATCTATTGCGGCATGGATACCCGACGCACCGATCAGGTGGTCGACTGGCTGCACGATTTCCACCAGGCACCCAGCGAAACGTTCTCTCCGTATCTGTTTACGCGCGTCGATCAGGCTGTGGTTCAGCACCTGATGCGAGTGTGCAGCGGTCTCGACTCGCTCATATTGGGCGAGCCGCAAATTCTTGGCCAAATCAAGCAGGCCTATCGGGAAGCCGGCGAGACCGGCGCCGTGGGCACACACCTTTCCATGCTGTTCCAGTCCGCCTTCAACGTTGCCAAGCAGGTTCGCACCGACACCGCCGTCGGCGCCAGCCCGGTTTCCGTGGCATTTGCGGCGGTTTCTCTGGCGAAGCAGATATTTGGTGATCTCAACGAGCACACCGCGCTGATGATCGGTGCCGGCGAAACCGTCGAACTGGCACTGCAACACCTGAAAACCTCAGACATTGGCAACGTAATCATTGCCAACAGGACATTAGCGCGGGCTGAATCACTGGCGCAGCAATACGGCGGCGAAGCCACCACGCTTGCCAATATTCCGCAGTTGCTGCATCGCGCCGACATCACTATTTCTTCCACTGCCTCGCAATTGCCAATACTGGGTAAGGGCGCGGTTGAGCAGGCGCTGAAAGCACGCAAACACCAACCGATGGCAATGATCGATATTGCCGTTCCCAGAGACATTGAACCGCAGGTCAGCGACTTGTCCGATGTGTTTCTGTACACCGTGGATGATCTTTCAGAAATTATTGACCGCGGCATGCAGGCGCGTAAGCAGGCTGCCGAAAAGGCCGAGCACATCATTGAGCACCAGGCCAGTGACTTCATGCGCAAGATGCGTGGCCTGAGCGCAGGCAGCACCATTTCCGAGTTGCGCTCACAGGCCGGCACGCTGCAACAGCAAACACTGGAAAAGGCACTGGCAATGATCGCCAAAGGCGAAGCACCGGAGAAGGCATTGCAGTACTATGCACACACGTTTACCAACAAGCTGCTGCACAAGCCTTCGGCAGAATTGCGTGCCGCCAGTGAAGCGGGTGATGAAACATTAATTCGCTCGACCCGCCAGTTGTTTGATCTTGATATCGGCAACAACACTTCAGACAGCGACAATGGCGATCACAATAATAAAGAAGCACAACCAGATAAAAATTAAGTGAAAGCATCGATAAAACAAAAGCTCGAAGGACTGACCGAACGCCACGAAGAAATCGGCGCACTGCTTGGTGAAGCGGATGTCATTTCCGATCAGAACCGGTTTCGCGATCTTTCAAAGGAGTACTCGCAGCTTGAACCTGTTGTAAAAGCCTATGCCCAATATGAAACCGCCACCGGTGATCTGGACTCCGCAAAGGAAATGTCCGAAGACCCGGATCCGGAAATGCGTGAGATGGCGCGTGAAGAAATAGCTACTGCAGAGTCGGTTATCGAAACGCTTTCTATCGAGTTGCAAAAGTTACTGCTGCCGCGTGACCCGCGTGACGAAAACAACGTATTCCTTGAAATTCGCGCCGGCACCGGCGGCGATGAAGCCGCAATATTTGCCGGTGATTTATTCAAAATGTATTCACGTTACGCCGAAGCGCAGCGCTGGAATGTAGAGCTGATTAACGAACGTGAAGGTGAGCACGGCGGCTATAAAGAAGTGGTTGCCCGCCTCGAAGGCAATGGTGTGTTTTCGCGTTTGAAGTTTGAATCGGGTGCGCACCGTGTACAGCGGGTGCCGGAAACCGAATCGCAGGGGCGTGTGCATACATCGGCGGCCACAGTAGCCATTCTGCCTGAGGCAGAGCAGCTTGAAGAAGTGACAATTAATCCTTCCGATCTGCGTATCGATACCTTTCGTGCCAGCGGCGCCGGCGGACAGCACATTAACAAAACCGACTCGGCTATTCGCCTGACACATATCCCCACCGGCATTGTGGTGGAGTGTCAGGATCAGCGTTCACAACATAAAAACAAAGCGCGCGCCATGTCGCTGCTGCAGGCACGGCTGGCCAACGACGAAGCCGAGAAACAACATGCCGAGCAGTCAGAGTCACGCAGACTGCAGGTGGGAAGCGGTGATCGTTCAGAACGCATTAGAACCTATAACTTTCCACAGGGCCGGGTAACCGACCATCGCATTAACTTAACTTTATACAAACTCGATGAAGTCATGGGAGGTTCACTGGAACAGGTAATCGACCCGCTGCTGGCAGAACACCAGGCCGACATGCTCGCAGAATTGAGTGACGAGTAACACACACACGGTCGCGTCACTGCTGGCAGATGCACGCAGGCTGCTTGAAGGTAAATCAGACTCTCCCAGGCTCGATGCAGAACTGTTGCTGGCACATAGCCTTGAGAAAACCCGGACGTATCTTTTTACCTGGCCCGAAGCGCAGGTCGAAGCGGCCGTTGCCCGGCACTTTAACGAGTTAATTGAAAAACGCTGCAATGCCTGGCCGATTGCCTACCTGACCGGCAGCAAAGAGTTCTGGTCACTCGACTTCACAGTGACTACAGACACCCTGGTGCCCAGACCGGACACCGAGCTACTGGTACAACTGGCAGTCGATGCGTTAAGCCACACCCCGGGACCGGTACTTGATTTAGGCACAGGCTCCGGTGTGATTGCCATTTGCATCGCCAAAGAACATCCGTCACTGCCGGTAGATGCCGTCGATAACAGTGCGCAAGCATTAGCAGTTGCACAACGTAACGCACAGCAACACGGTGTAGAGGTAAACTTTGTGCAGTCGAACTGGTACAGCGAAGTCAAAACAAACGACTACCAACTGATTGTATCCAACCCACCGTATATTGACCCAAACGATGCACATTTACATCGCGGCGGGCTTCAGCACGAGCCGGCATCTGCACTGAGTGCAGACAACAACGGTATGGCCGCCATAGAGAATATCGTGGTGCATGCTTCACAGTACTGCCGAAGCGGTGGATACCTTATGATAGAACACGGTTTTGATCAGGGCCCTGCAACCAGAAACACAATGCAGCAATCCGGCTTTGCAGGTATTCGTACCGAACAGGATATAGAGGCGCGGGATCGCGTAACCCTCGGGCAAATTCTATAGTAAGCAATACGGCAGCCACGATGGCGTTGTAACCGGGCCAGCAACATGACAAACGAAATTACCGCCGAAAACACTTACGCCGCGATTGACCTCGGCTCTAACAGTTTTCATATGGCGGTGGCAAACACCACTCAGTCACACCTGCAAATGATCGACAAGGTGCGCCAGCCGGTGCGACTTGGTTCCGGCCTTAACAGCGACAACAACATCGACAAAGACACGATGACCCGTGCACTCGACTGCCTGGCAATTTTTCAGCAGCGACTGCGCGATGTACCCAGAGAACAAATCAGAGCAGTCGGCACCAACACATTAAGGCGTGCGAAAAACTCGGCAAAGCTTAGTGATGCCGCAGAAGAGATGCTCGGTATTCCAATTGAAGTTATCTCCGGTCGCGAGGAAGCCCGCCTTATCTATTCCGGTGTTACCTACGGCGTTAACGATAAAAACAAACGACTGGTGATCGACATTGGCGGCGGCAGTACCGAATTTATTGCAGGCACCGGCACCGAACCTTTGATTATGGAAAGCGTTAACATGGGCTGCGTGAGTGCGACACAACGCTGGTTCAGAAAAGGCGACAAGCTGGCCCGTCAATTTGATAAAGCCATTAAACGTTCACGACTCGAAGCACGTCCGTTAACACGCAATTATTTAAAACACGGTTGGGATCAGTGCATTGGCTCATCAGGTACTATAAAAGCCGCCGAGCGAATTCTAATAGAAAGTGATCTTTCCGATGGCGGCATTACCCTTGCCGGACTTGAAAAACTGATTCAGCGCATTCAAAAGAAAGGTACCGGCTACCTGAAAGATTTTTCTTCTATCAGTGACGACAGACGCGCTGTCATACTCGGTGGCATTAGCGTGCTGTATGCGGCGTTCCGTGCCCTTGAAATCAACAAAATGCTGGTCAGCCACCGCGCCCTTCGTGAAGGTGTTATTGTGGATCTGGCCGGTGAAAACACTCAAAGCCACGTGCGTAACAATGCAGTAGATGAAATGCAGCGCCGCTTTCAAATAGACCGCGACCAGGCCGACCGGGTTAATGCGACAGCGCAACAATTGTTTGATGCTACCAGTAAAAACTGGAAACTAACGCGTAAGCGCGATAATAAAACGCTGACCTGCGCATGCCAGTTACATGAGATCGGGCTGTCAGTATCACATGCGCAATACCATAAACACGGTGACTACCTGCTCCGCCATGCCGACATGCTCGGCTTTTCGCGTCGCGAACAATCAATGATTGCAGCACTGGTGCGAAACCACCGCAGAAAAGTAACCACCGATGTCACCACCGGTATGAGTATTTCAGAACGCACCCGCTACCAGCGCCTGCTTGCCATGCTAAGAATTGCCACCTTGTTTCATCGTACCCGCGGCGCGTCGGAGGAGCCTTCAATGCAGATAAGCGCGTCAGACAACAGGTTGTCCCTTGGCATTGGTGATAAGTGGCTGGCAGATAATCCACTAACCGCCACAGACCTGCAGGACGAAGTAAAACATCTGGCCGCGCTCGGTTTACAGCTGAAACCGGAGTGAGAATGGTTTACTGGTGCCGCAAAGACAACACGCCGGAAACAACGATTAGCAGCATGCCGGTAACTGATATTGCATCGGGCCGTTCGGCAAAAAAGATTAAACCCCATATCACGGCAAATCCGACATAGGCAAAATCAAACACACCGATAATTGAAGACGGTGCGTTTTGGTAGGCGAAGGCAGTGCCAATACTGCCGATGAGTATCGCCATGGCCATTAACCCCATAGCCAGCCACTGTGAGCCGTTCATACTGACCCATTCTCCAATGAGAAATTCCTGCTGTAACTCATTCAGCAACGCAGGTGACAAGAGTGTTGCCACGCCACCGATCAGAATAAACATCAGGTTTAGTGCGAGGGACAACGACAAGGGATGCTGCTGACGACAACGCGTGCGTGTCAGAATCATTGCCAGAGCATAGAGAATTGCAGACAACAGTGGTAACAGCGCGTAGAAGTTAAATTCACCGGCTGCAGGTCGAAGTATCAAAAGCACCCCGATAAATCCAAGTACGACTGCAAGCCAGCCCGAGGGATGAATTTTCTCGCCGGTGAACATTGCAGAAAACAACGTAATGAATATTGGCAGCGTATAAAACGCGGCAGCAGCGACACTCAGTGGCAGGTACGGCAGCGAGACGTAGTAACTAATCCACATCACCACCAGCAACAGGCTGCGAAGTACCACCCACCCCACAGCGTTCGGAAGTTGCAGCGCCCGGGGCGCTGTTAACCACATTAAACCAACCAGAAACGGCACCGCAATCACTGACCTAAGGACGAATATCTGCCAAAGAACAAAGTTCGCACTGCCCAGTTTGATCAGCGCGTCACCCAGCGACAACGCCAGTACAGTGAATACAATGACTGCTACTGCCAGCGGCAGGTTGTCACTTGCTGCACCTGAGTCTTTTATTGTCACCCACGATCCATTATTGCAGTCTTATAGTTCCCGCTTTGCTTTACCAATCCACTCGGAGTGCATGCTGCGATAGTGCTTCGGTGAAAGCGCTGCTTTGTCGACAATATCCTGAAACAGGCTGGCGGCACGCGTCTGATCTCCGTTTTCCTGCAGCAGTTTACCAAATCGATATGCAGGCTCGGGCCCGGTGTAGTAACCGATAAGTGTTTCGTATTCTTCACTGGCGCCGGGTATATCGTTAAGCGCTCCAAGAGTACGCGCGTACAACAGGTGGGCATCCTGGTTTTTATAGTCGGGGTTGGCACTGATCAGTTCATCGAGCGTGGATTTAGCTGCGGTGTGTTGCTGCAGGCTAAACTGCGAGAACGCCAGCTTGTGCATGATATCGGGGTTGGTTTTATTCAGACCGGTTAACGCACTTTCGTAAAGCCCGGCTGCTTCGGCGTACTCGCTGCGCTCGCAATGCAGATCAGCCAGATCACAGGCACTTTTCACCGACTTTGAAAGGGTATAGTCGCGCTTTGCTTCTTCGAAGGTACGACCGCTTGTCAGCGCTTTATTCACCGTATTGGAAACCTGCCTGGACGCCCTGCCCTGCACCAGCCCCGGTAATACTTCCACCAGCAGATAGGCAAGCACCCCAAGCCCGGGCAATGCCAGCAGCACCATGATCCACAGCTGACTGCGACCGGTTTTGATCACATGAACAATGGCGAGAATGGAAAATATTAACGACAGTCCAATAAACGGCATAACGACCTCACTTCCTGATTTTGACCACCTGCAGCGGAATGCGACGCGTAACCGCTGCTTACTTCGCAATTACTTTAACGCAAAATCTTAAAATTATCCGGTTGCTACCGCAAGGTTCCTGCCTGTTAACCACCCACGAGTGCGTTCGATCGGTTGACCTAAACGATGCTCAGCGAGTTCTGGCCATATAGTACGCATTAACAAAACTGCCATTTCTAAACGCAAAGCCCTGCGCTTCACCCTCAATCACAAATCCGCATTTTTTATACAGACCAATGGCACGTTCATTGTCGACGTAAACGGTGAGTTCAAGCCGCGTAATATTCAGCCAGTTTTCGGCAATATCGATAGCTGCTTCGAGTAGCGCTGTACCAACGCCGCGACCGGCAAAGTCGTCACCCACTACCATGCCAACAGATGCTACATGCCGCCGTCTGGCTCTGGTTTGCGCCGTAAGGCCAAGATTCCCCGCCACCTCACCGTCGTACTCGGCGACCAGACTGGTGACGTGTTCGGGAATGCTTTCAACTCTATGCTTCCATGATTGATAAGACGGATACGGCAACTGTAGCGTTTGTGAAAACGCCGTCTCGTTGCCATAGATTTTTCTTAACGCTGCGACATCGGCAGGCTCGGTGCGCCGAACGCTTATCTTATTTGTACCCACTACTTCAGCACCTTCTCCATCGTCGCATTAGATAATGCCACACCGCGAATCACGGGGGTATTTTGTTCAACCACACTGAAGCCGAATTGCAGGTAAAAAGGCTGAGCCGTGATACTGACATGCGAGTGAAGCCGCTTGACGTGACGCTGCCTGGCAGTAGTGAGTATGTGCCCCATTAATGCAGCACCGACACCGCGGCGCTGATACGCATGATGGACAAAGAAGTGATCGATCAGCCCGTCAGGCTGTAGATCGGTATAGCCAACCGGTTGAGCGTTTATCTCTGCAACAAACGGCTGCAGTCGCGCTACGGACTGTGCCCAGGTTTCGGCATCGAAGTCGGCCGGTGCCCAGGCGTTCACCTGTTCCGGTGAATAATCGCGGCTGCACACATGGTGTACAGCCCCGTAGTAAATTTGCCAGAGGTCCGGCGCATCACTTTGCCTGAACTGCCGGACCTGCACCTCGTTTTTCATATGGCGGAATCATCAGGTTATTAGACCTTAACCACTACCATGGTTTTGGTTTCACTCACCAATCAAGGCTTAACTTGCCGCTTCAGTGTCTTCAACATAACTTTCAAGCGGAGGACAGGTGCAAATCAGATGTTTGTCACCGTGTACATTGTCGACACGGCCGACCGGTGACCAGTACTTATTTTCGTCTTCTGCATGTTTACCGGGAAACGCTGCCTGTTCACGTGAATAAGGGTGCTCCCAAACATCATTGATAACAGACCGGGCTGTGTGCGGTGCATTGCAAAGCGGATTATCGTCGGCCGGTATTCTGCCGGCCAGCACTTCTTCGTATTCACGATAAATACCCGACATTGCATCGCAGAAACGATCGATCTCTCGCAGAGGTTCACTTTCCGTAGGCTCTATCATGAGTGTACCGGCCACCGGGAAAGACATGGTTGGCGCATGAAAACCGTAGTCGATCAGTCGTTTGGCAATATCTTCGACGCTGACACCGGCGTTGTCCTTTAACACTCGTGTGTCGAGAATGCATTCATGCGCCACATAGCCGTTGTCGCCCTTGTACAGCACCTGGTACTGACTGCTAAGTTTACTGGCAATGTAATTCGCACTCAGTATGGCATGGCGGGTTGCCTCCCTGAGCCCGTCAGCACCCATCATGCGAATGTACATCCAGGTAATGGTTAGAATGAGTGCACTGCCCCACGGCGCTGCACTAACGGCACCGGTACCGTTTGAATCCGCTGCTGTATCTGTCATTTCGAGATGGCCGGGTAAAAACGGCGCCAAATGCGCACCGACTCCAATCGGCCCGACACCGGGGCCGCCACCGCCATGCGGTATGCAAAACGTTTTATGCAGGTTGAGGTGCGAAACATCCCCGCCAAACTGCCCCGGCTGCGCCACCCCCACCATTGCATTCAAATTAGCACCGTCGATATACACCTGACCACCGGCATCGTGCACCAGCTTACATACCTGCCGCACGTGTGATTCAAACACACCGTGGGTTGACGGGTAGGTGATCATAATGGCGCCAAGTGCATTGGCGTGCTTATCGATCTTTGCTTTAAGATCCTGCAGATCGATGTTGCCGTCATTATCACAGGCAACCACCACAACTTTCATACCGCACATTTGCGCACTGGCCGGATTGGTACCGTGTGCACTTTGCGGTATTAGACAAATGTTGCGATCATGATCACCACGGCTTTCGTGGTAACGCTTAATGGCGAGCAGGCCGGCATACTCCCCCTGACTACCGGCATTGGGCTGCACGGAAATAGCGTCGTAACCTGTGCAGGCACACAACATGGATTCAATGTCAGCAATGAGTTTTTGATAACCCTGTGTTTGATCCAATGGTGCAAACGGATGTATATCACTGAATGACGGCCACGTAACTGCCGCCATTTCTGCAGCAGCATTGAGTTTCATGGTACATGAACCCAACGGTATCATGGCACGGTTCAAAGCGATGTCGCGATCGGCAAGCACCTGCATATAACGCATCATTTCGGTTTCGGTGCGATAGCGGTGAAACACTGCCTGCGACAGATAACCTGACTGACGTTTAACGGTCAGCACCGGTGTTTGAAAATTTTCAATGCTGTCTTCTGGCTTTATGTCAAACGCTTTCAGTAGCAGAAAAACATCTTCCGGATCACAGGTTTCATCGAACGAAATACCAACAGCATTATCATTTGTACGGTGTAAATTGATGCCAAGTGCAACTGCTTTGGCCATGACTTCATCTGCATTCACAGCAACCGTGAATGTATCGAAGATATCTTCTTCGGTGACGGTAAAACCGTTCTTTCGAAGTTGTGCTCTGGCATACGTTGCGAGGGTTCGGGTTTTAGTGGCAATACCAGCCAGACCCTGCGGACCGTGATAGCAGGCATAAAACGTAGCCATAATGGCAAGCAATGCCTGCGCGGTGCAAATATTGGACGTCGCCTTTTCACGGCGTATGTGTTGCTCGCGAGTTTGCAACGCCAGACGATAAGCCGGGTTGCCGTGACTGTCGACCGATTGCCCGACCAGTCTGCCGGGCATGTTGCGCTTGTGTTTATCTGCTGTGGCAAAAAAAGCCGCGTGCGGGCCGCCAAAACCCATCGGCACACCAAGGCGCTGTGCACTGCCGACTGTTACATCGATATTCATCTCGGCCGGCGTTTTAATTAACGTGAGTGCCAGCAGGTCGGTGGCGAGTATGACCATAACACCAGCTTTATGCGCTGCACTTACCAGCGCTTCGTAGTCACGCAATACACCATTGGCATCGGGGCATTGCAGCAGCAGTGCGAAATCGTTATCACCAAAGCTAATGCCTTCGTCTTCATTCACCGGTACCACCTCTATCGACAGAGGTTCTGCGCGAGTGCTGATTACATCGAGTGTTTGTTTAAAGCAATGCGTTGAAACCAGCATGCGCTGGCGCTTGCCGCGGGAAGCACGATGGCACATGGTCATCGCTTCGGCGGCGGCGGTTGCCTCGTCGAGCATTGATGCATTGGCAATCGGCAGGCCGGTGAGTTCGGAGACCATGGTCTGAAAGTTAAACAGCACTTCCAGTCTGCCCTGAGATATCTCAGGCTGGTACGGAGTATATGCCGTATACCAGGCCGGGTTCTCCAGTACATTGCGCTGTATAACCGGCGGGGTAAAGGTGCCGTAATACCCCTGCCCGATCATCGACTTTACACACTGGTTTAGTTCACCGATTGCCCGCAACTCGGCAAGTGCATGACGCTCGTCTGCTGCTATTGCAAGCGGTAACGGAGATTCGTCGTGTATATCTTTCGGCACCACTTTGGCAATCAGTTCGTCAAGTGAACTAACACCGATTTGATCGAGCATGGTGCTGACATCGTCTGCGCTCAACCCGATGTGTCGGGACTGGAATTGATCACGATACATGGCAACCTCCGGATATAAGTTTATTGGTCAGGCAGATCAGGTTTGCTCACTGACAAAACCTTTATAAGATTCGGCGTCTAGCAATTGCTCTATCTCGGTGGCATCAACCGGTGTCATTTTAAACAACCAGCCTTTGCCGTACGGATCGGTGTTGACAAGCTCTGGTTCGTCTCCAAGGTCGGCATTCGCATCGACAATCGTGCCCGCTACAGGCGCATAAATATCAGATGCAGCTTTCACCGATTCAACCACCGCAACGGCAGCCTCCGATTCTACTTCGCTGTCGATCTCGGGTGTTTCAACAAACACCAGATCACCCAGTTGTTCCTGTGCGTGATCGGTAATACCTATTATCACCGAACCGTCATCTTCAAGACGCACCCATTCGTGCGATTGCGTGTAGCGAAGATCTTCAGGCACATTCATGTTCAACTCCCGTTGTTGTTAACGTTGTTCAGGTCGTTAAAAATTACCGATCAGCCGCGTGCGTGATGATGCTTGCCGCAGCTGATTACCTGTTTGTTTATACCACTGCCGGCACTGGCTGACCATTGCGAACAAACACCCGGCTGACACACTTTACCGGCAGACGGTTTTTGCGAATCTGAACTTCACAGTCTGTTGCGAACTCGCTTTTTACCCGCGCAAACGCAATGGACTGTTTGAGTGTGGGTGAAAACGTACCGCTGGTAATGACGCCTATTTCATCGTCACCGTTGTAGAGCAGTTGTCCGCCGCGCAGTACCCCTTTGCCTTCGAGCATGTAACCCACCATTTTGTGACTGACACCGGCCGACTTTTGTTCCGCAAGTGCACTGCGGCCGATAAAGTCACGGCTGTCTGGCTCCCACGCAACTGTCCATGCAAGGCCGGAGGTTAACGGAGTGTCGGCTTCTGTCATGTCGGTGCCATAGAGATTCATACCGGCTTCAAGGCGCAGTGTATCGCGTGCACCCAGCCCGCAGGGTTTAACACCCGCCTGTGCCAGCGCCTGCCAGAACGCCGGTGCGTCACTGGCGGGCAGCGCTATTTCATAACCGTCTTCACCGGTGTATCCGGTGGTGGCGACAAACCAGTCGTTGTGCCAGCGCGCTTTAAAGCGTTCGAGATTTTGGCATTGCTCTGCCAGCGGCGACGGCAGCAATGCACTGGCAATTGCCACCGCATCCGGTCCCTGCACCGCCACCATCGCAAGCTGCGGCTGCTCTGTGACTTCGACATTAAATGACGAACATTGTGATTTGAACCATTGCAGATCTTTATCGCGGGTTGCCGCGTTGACGACCATGCGATAGTGATTTTCGCCAAGGAAGTAGACAATCAAATCATCGACAATGCCGCCTTGTTGATCGAGCATGCAGCTGTACATGGCAGCACCCGGCTCTGACAATGACGCAACATCGTTACATAACAAATGCCGCATGCAGGCTGTTGTATCGGGACCACTAAAGTCAACAATGGTCATATGCGATACGTCGAACATACCCGCAGCAGTGCGCACAGCATGATGCTCATCGACCAGTGACCCGTAGTGTACTGGCAGCTGCCAGCCACCGAATTCAACTATTTTTCCGCCTGCGCTTACGTGTTCTTTATATAGGGGTGTATTTTTCATTCAGCGGTATCCGCAGTCCTGCAACATGTAACCGAGTGGTGGTTATGGATGATTCTACATCCGTGCTTGTCCAGTATACCTGTGTCTAAGATGAACTCTACGCGCAGCATTTTTGCAAAACAGGCCCGGTAAAACGCCCTGGCTGCGGGTCAACTGGGAGTCGGACCTGAAAAGCCGCCGGGAAAACGGTGGTGTATAATTAATGTACGACGTCAGTACATTTATGAGACGTAATCGTGCGGTTGTTCGCCACAGTGTGGCGGAGAACCGCGGTGTTTATTGCGGGCATGCTAGACTGATGCGGCAACGAGCGATTAGAGTTTCCGCTCCAGATGGCAAATGCCGGGTAGCACATCGATGCGCTGCTTCTCTTCAAGGATGACACATCAACTTAATTGTCTGCAACTTCACTGACAAGCTGCAAACTCGAAATCGACTGTGTCCGTCCCGATAACCGGGTGGCACAAAACCATGTAATCCTACGGAGGACTTTCATGATCTTCAGAAAGAAAAATGGCCAGAAAATGCCAAGCCAGATCACCGAGATGGCAGAAAGCATTAAAAAGCAGGGTGATGGCCCAAGCGGGGATATGACCCGTCGCGAGTTCCTCGCAATCGCCAGTATTTTCGGCGCCAGCACCGCCACTGCCTACAGCATGCTGGGCATGGTTGCACCTTCTGTTGCACACGCCGATGGCCATGGCAAGCAAATGGGTGGCACTGTCCGCTTCCAGACTGAAGTTCGTGCACTGAAAGATCCGCGCACTTATGACTGGTCACAAATCGCAAACTTCGCCCGTGGCTGGCTCGAGTATCTGGTTGAGTACAACAACGACGCAACTTTCAGCGGCAAGCTGCTGGAAAGCTGGGATGTCAGTGAAGATGCAAAAACCTACACACTGAATGTTCGCAAAGGCGTTAAGTGGAACAACGGCGACGACTTTACCGCTGACGACGTTGCACGCAACATCGCAGGCTGGTGTGAAAAAGACGTTGAAGGCAACTCAATGGCCGGACGCTTCGCCACGCTGATCGACGAAAACACCGGTAAAGCACTGGAAGGTGCCATCGAAGTTGTCGATAGCCACACTGTTAAGCTGAATCTGCCGGCACCGGACATTTCACTGATCGCCGGTATGGCCGACTACCCTGCTGCGATTGTTCATAAAGACTACGACGCAGCAACAGCGCTCGACAACCCGCTGGGCACCGGCCCTTACCTGCCTGAGTCACTGAAGGTTGGTGAGAAAGGTGTGCTGGTTCGAAACGCCGACCACACCTGGTGGAACGAAGGCAACGGCGCATGGATGGATCGCATTGAATTCATCGACTACGGCACCGAGCCTGCGTCTCACTTTGCCGCGGCTGAGTCTGACGAAGTCGACGCTATTTACAGCGCCGAGGGCGCAGAGATTGTTGAACTGTTCGACAGCATCGATGGCATGGAGCGTCACGACGTTGTGACCGCTGCGACTATCGTTATTCGTCCCAATCAGCAAGCCGAAGTTGACGGCAAAATGCCATACGCCGACAAGCGCGTACGTCAGGCACTGTCAATGGCAGTCGACCCTGCTGTTTGTCTGGAACTTGGTATTGGTGGTCTCGGTGTTACTGCTGAAAACCATCACGTTGGTCCAATGCACCCTGACTATGCAGAGCTGCCGGCACAGAAGGTTGACCCTGAAGGCGCCAAGGCACTGATGGAAGAAGCCGGTATGGGTGACTACGAGCACGAACTGCTGTCTCTTGATGCAGGCTATCGTAAAGACACCACCGATGCTGTTGCCGACATGCTGCGCAAGGCCGGTATTAACGTTAAGCGTACTGTACTGCCAGGCTCTACCTTCTGGAATGACTGGGCCAAGTACCCGTACTCGTCTACCAACTGGAACCATCGTCCACTGGGCGTACAGGTGCTTGGACTGGCCTATCGTTCCGGTGAAGCATGGAACGAGTCAGGCTTTGAAAACGCTGAATTCGATGCTGCATTGAAAGAAGCACTGGCACTTGCCGACGTCGACAAGCGACGTGAAAAAGTCAAGGTCTGTCAGCAGCTCATGCAGGACGAAGGCGTTATCGTTCAGCCGTACTGGCGTACCTTAACCAACTACACCAAGCCGAATCTCGGTGGTGCCAACCACCACATTACTTTTGAGTACCGTCCACAGGACATGTACTGGAAAGCCTGATCGGCTTAACACCCTGAGGGCTGCCATGATGGCAGCCCTTTTTTTACCTCTATAAAAACAAAAGGGAGATCGAATGGGCAGTTTTCTGCTAAGGCGCTCCGGAGTCATGCTACTCACGGCGCTTTGTCTAACCTTTATCGTATTCTTTCTTACCAACCTCGAACCGAATCTCGAAAAGCTGACCAAAAGCGAAGGCAACATGCGCATGACCGATGTGCAGGTGCAAAGCTGGCTTGAGAAAAACGGTTACCGACAACCCCTAATAAAACGCTACGGAGAGTGGCTGGGCGTCGCCCCGGGATGGACACGTACCGATGAGGAAGGCAAGGTCACCGGCCGCTGTATAAAACGCGGTGTAGACCCTGAAAACCCGCCAAAATACTGCGGTCTGTTACAGGGCAACTGGGGATTTTCCCTGGTATTCAAAGAGAATATCAAAGGCATCATTACTGAAAAGCTTGGCCTTACCGGCAAACTGATGCTTTGTGTACTGGCGGTGATGGTACCGGCCGCACTAATTATCGGTGTTATCGCAGGCATGCGTGAAGGCACTAAAACCGATCGCACCTTATCGGCTTTTTCTATTCTGACAACATCAACACCGGAATATGTTTCGGGGGTGATCTTTATTGTTGTATTTGCCAGTAAGCTTGGTGGGCTCAGGTGGTTTAAGGGCACAGCAGCAACCGCCATGGAAAATATTACGTTCGAGAACTTTACCCTACCGGTGATCACGCTGGCGCTTTACGGAGTGGGTTACATCGCACGTATGACTCGCGCCTCAATGGCGGAAGTGATGACCGAACAATACATCAGAACCGCCAGACTAAAAGGCCTGAGCTTCTCCGGGGTGGTATTAAAGCATGCGCTGCGAAATGCACTGATCGCACCTTTTACGGTCATTATGCTGCAAATACCCTGGCTGCTGACCGGTGTGGTTATTGTCGAAACCCTGTTTAACTACAAGGGCTTTGGCTGGACTCTGGTTGCCGCTGTCGGCAACAACGATATTGAATTGCTGCTGGCCTGTTCGGTCGTAGCGGTTTTTGTTGTACTCATCACGCAGCTGTTATCCGATATCGGCTACGCCTTCCTGAACCCGCGTATCAGGGTTAACTGAGGAAGAGATAATGGAAAGATTAACTGCACTGGAAATAACCACCCGCGTTCTTACTCAGTTCACACCCGTGTGGATCGGACTGGTGGTCATCCTTTTTGTTTCGTGGCTGTTCCGACGCAAGCTCGGGTTATACGGCAAGTTGTTTGGCAGCACGATTGGCGTCGCCGGTTTAATACTGGTGTTGTTCTGGATACTCACGGCAATCTTTGCCGATGCCATTGCCACGCACGATCCGTTAACGCAGATCTCGGGTATGAAAAACAAAAAGCCTGGCTGGCCGGTTTCTGGCATGGAAGGTCAATGGTATTTGCTTGGCGGTGACAACCTGGCACGCGATGTTTTCAGCCGCATGGTGTACGGCAGCCAGATTGTGCTGGCCATTGCACCTGCAGCGACTATTTTTGCATTTATGGTTGGTATCACACTGGGGCTTCCAGCCGGTTACTACGGCGGCCGTTTTGACACGCTGCTGAGCTTCCTTGCCAACCTGGTACTGGCGTTCCCTGTAATTCTATTGTTCTTTTTACTGGTCACCCCCGAAATCAGGGAAACCGGCGTGCCACTGGTGATGGCAGGTGTGCTGTTCTTATTCCCTATTCTGTTTTTTATTATGTTGTTCTATTCGCGCTTTAAAGAACAGCCCACCAAGTTGCTAATCACACTGGCGGTAACCGTGATACTGGGTGGGTGGGCCTATTCGGGGCTGGCGTTTAACAAAGATCCGTTCGGTGTGTTCTATATGGACCCGAACCTGTTAAACATTTTTGTGTCGGTGGTGTTTGTTAACTCGCCAACGGTATTTCGTATTGTCCGCGGCTTAACCATTGATATCAAAACGCGTGACTACGTTGCCGCAGCGCAAACCCGCGGTGAAAGCCCGTGGTACATCATGCTGTGGGAGGTGTTGCCCAACGCACGCGGGCCGTTGATTGTCGATTTCTGTCTGCGTATCGGCTACACCACCATTTTGCTTGGCACACTGGGTTTTTTCGGACTGGGTGTAACACCAGAAAGCCCTGACTGGGGTATGACTATTAACGAAGGGCGCAAGCTGCTTGCGGTGTATGCGCATCCGGCACTGCCGCCTACCATCGCACTAATGACCCTGGTACTTGGCCTGAACCTTCTGGCAGACGGTCTGCGTGAAGAATCACTGCGCGACTAATCTATTAAGCCACCTGGCCTGTTGAGCCGCCTGATAAGAGTAAGTACACGATGAGTGTTGAACCGATACTAGAAATCGACAAGCTGAATATCTCTTTCTTTGTGCGTGCAGGTGAAATACCGGCGGTGATGGATTTCTCGTGCAAAGTCATGCCCGGTGAAACCATGGGTCTGGTTGGTGAATCCGGCTGTGGTAAATCTACAGTGGCACTGGGCATCATGCGCG
>CAYZVB010000056.1:482-20566 GCA_964481315.1 uncultured Granulosicoccaceae bacterium | reverse complement strand
GCCCGTAGTCGCGACTGGCCCAGGCCATCCAAACGGTACCCACCGGTTTCTGCTCAGAGCCTCCGCCGGGGCCGGCGACACCACTCACCGATACCGCCATTGTCGCAACACTGCGGGCCAGTGCACCCTGCGCCATTTGCGCCACCGTCGCCGCACTGACCGCACCGGGGCCCTGCAGGGTTTCATCGGTTACGCCCAGCATTTGCTGTTTGGCGTAGTTGCTGTAAGTCACAAAGCCAGGGTCAAACCACGCCGAACTGCCGGCAAGCTCGGTGAGCGCGGCGGCTATCATACCGGCGGAACACGACTCCGCAGTCGCTATCATTTGCTGTCGCTCCACCGCAAGCACTGCCAGCTGCTCAAGCAGTTGTTGCTGCTCTTCATTCATACCGATACCCGATTCAACCCTTATCTGTTTACGCGTCGTACCGACCGTTCAGATGCTAATGGTAATGCAGCAGCCCCCTGCCGGGCGAGTTCAGTCAGACAATTCGATACATCAGCACAGTGCCACCATCGACGGCAACGGTTACAATGGCGGGTATGACAACCGCCACAAAACACACCCCGATGATGCGCCAGTACCTGGGCATCAAGTCGGAATACCCCGACACATTGCTGTTCTACCGAATGGGGGATTTTTACGAGCTTTTCTTCGACGATGCAAAACGCGCCGCCGAACTCCTGTCAATTACGCTAACCGCCCGCGGACAGTCGTCGGGCCAGCCGATCCCCATGGCAGGCGTGCCACACCATTCAGTAGAAAGCTACCTCGGCAAGCTGGTGGCACAGGGTGAATCGGTTGCGCTGTGCGAACAGGTCGGAGACCCGGCCACCAGCAAAAGCCCGGTCGAACGGCAAATCGTACGCGTCCTGACCCCGGGCACCGTCACCGACGAAGCGCTGCTGCAAGACCGCCAGCCATGCCTGCTGACCGCAGTATTAATCGACGGTGACTGGTATGGCATGGCAAGCATTGATCTGGCAGTCGGCACCATACAGGTTTCAGAATTTCAAACCGAAACCATGCTGCAGGCAGAACTTGCCAGACTCAAACCGGCCGAACTGCTGGTTGGCGAAGACGACTCAGAACTGGCTATTTTTAGCGACTATATCGTGCGCCCGCGCCCGCCCTGGCACTTCGATGCACAAAGCGCTCACGAACAACTGTGCAAGCTATTCGGTAGTAAAGATCTGCGCGGCTTCGGCTGTGAAGAACTGGTACGAGGTACTGCCGCCGCCGGCTGTCTGCTGCAGTACGTTAAGGAAACGCATCGCGGTGCACCGCCGCATATTCAGGGCATTAGCACTGAGTCGCCGAAAGATGCGCTGACCCTCGATGCCGCAACGCGCCGAAACCTCGAAATCGACATCAGCCTGAGCGGTCAGCCCGGCGCCACGCTGCGCGCACTGCTCGACAAAACCTGCACCAGTATGGGCGGCCGATTGTTGTCGCGATGGCTTAACCGCCCATTGCGTGATCATCAAATTTTAAGTGCACGCCTCGACAGCATTGAAGCACTGCTGGGCCATGCCGACTCGACCGCAACACTGGCCGGCACCCTTAAAGGCATTGCCGATATAGAACGCATACTGGCCCGCGTATCCATTGGCAGTGCCCGCCCGAGAGATCTGCTCAGCCTGCGCGACAGCCTGCGACTGCTGCCGGAGATTGAAGCGCTAGTGAAGCTTCACAACAACGTGTTACTCGACAACCTCGGCGACAGTCTGAACGGCTTTGATAAAGAAACCACGCTGCTAAACAATGCACTGGCAGATGAACCACCGGCGCTGTTAAAAGACGGTGGTGTAATCCGCACCGGCTACGACTTAACACTCGATGAACTACGAACATTAAGTGAAAACGCCGACGGCTACCTGACCGACCTTGAAAGCCGCGAACGCGAACGTACCGGCATCACCACGTTAAAGGTCGGCTATAACCGTGTGCACGGTTACTACATAGAAGTATCAAAAGCGAGCAAGGGTGACATACCTGCTGAATACACCAGAAGGCAAACGCTCAAAGGTGCTGAAAGATACATCACCGAAGAACTGAAACAATTTGAAGATAAAGTTCTGTCTGCACGTGAAAGATCACTGCACCGCGAAAAGGCACTTTATGAAACTCTTTTAACCGAACTCGCCATCAATCTGCCAGCACTTAAGCAATGTGCACAGGCACTGGCGGAAATCGATGTCCTGCAAAACCTTGCAGAAAGAGCCGGCACACTAAACTGGGCACGCCCCACGTTTGTTGCAAGTGGTGGTATCCGCTACGACGGCGGCAGACATCCGGTGATTGAAGCGGCTCTCGACAAACCGTTTGTACCGAATGATCTGCACCTCGATGCAAAACAGAAGATGCTGTTAATCACCGGTCCAAACATGGGCGGTAAATCAACGTACATGCGACAAACCGCGCTTATTGTGCTGCTGGCGCACATTGGCAGTTATGTACCGGCCGACCAGTGCGAACTGGGTCCGGTCGATCGTATCTTTACGCGTATCGGTGCATCAGATGATCTGGCCAGCGGTCGTTCAACATTCATGGTCGAGATGACAGAAGCAGCAGACATTCTGCACAACGCCACCGCCGACAGTTTAGTGTTAATGGATGAAATAGGTCGCGGCACCAGCACCTACGACGGTTTGTCACTGGCTGCCGCCTGTGCCGTGGCACTTGCCTCTAACAACCGTGCCTATACCCTGTTTGCTACCCACTACTTCGAACTGACCGAGCTTCCCGACACACACAGCACCATAGGCAACGTGCACCTCGATGCCGTAGAGCACAACGATGAAATCGTTTTTATGCACAGCGTTAAATCCGGCGCTGCCAATCAAAGCTACGGTTTACAGGTGGCAAAGCTTGCAGGAATACCGCACCAGGTACTCGAAACTGCCAGACAAAAGCTTGCCGTACTCGAGGCGCAAAACACGCAGTCGCAACCCGTGGCAGTCAGTGAACCGGTCATGCAGATGGCATTGTTCGATCAACAACCAGGTGAAGTCGAAGACTATTTAAAAAAGCTTGACATTAACGACACCACTCCGCGTCAGGCAATGGAACATCTTTTTGCCATGGCGGCAATGTTGCCAAAGTCGTGATTTGTGATCAGCCAGACAGCCACCGTGCAATAAGCTGCAACGTGATGCACCACCCGCTCATGGATAAGCTGTCCGAATCCAGAGAAATACAACCGCTTCCGTGATACCTTAGCCCTATGTCAAATTTCACCAAAGCGGGTCTCATCGCCAAAAGCGGCGATCTCAGCGTCTCGAAAACCCTTAATGATGTTTACGTGCTGCTGCAGAACTCCGGCATGGAAGTGCTGCTCGACTCCAGCACCCGCGGGTTGCTGGGCGGCCCGGTGACCGTGGAAATGGAAACCATTGGTAAGGAATGCGACCTGGCCATTGTTATAGGCGGTGACGGAACACTATTACATGCCGCCCGTGAACTGGTGAACCATAACGTGCCACTGGTTGGTGTAAATCGCGGCAGACTCGGGTTTCTGGTCGATGTATCACCGGAAGACAAACTACACGAACTTATAGAAATTATTAACGGCGAGTACATCGAAGAACACCGGCTAATGCTCGACGCCAGACTACAGCGCAAAGACGAAATCATTCATCAGTCACTGGCGTTCAACGACACCGTCATGCGCACCAAAGATGTACTGCAGATCATTGAGTTTGAAATAACCATTAACGGCAGCTTTGTACTCAGCCAGCGCGCCGATGGAATTATTGTCGCCACCCCGTCCGGTTCCACAGCCTATGCACTCTCAAGTGGCGGTCCAATTGTTAACCCGAATCTCAATGCAGTAGTGCTGCAACCCATTTGCCCGCACACACTAAGCAGCCGGCCACTGGTTGTTACTGCGGAGTCTGAAATAGATATTATGGTGACAGAACGCAAACCGGTGTACGCACAAATGGTCTGTGACGGTCAGGTTTATACCGACTTACAGAACGATGACATCATTCGGGTAAAACGGCACAACCGCACCATCAGAATTTTGCATCCGTCCAATTATGATTATCACCATATTCTGCGCGAGAAGCTTAACTGGGGTTAGCCCTGAGTCTGCAACAAGGGTCTTCAACAATACTCTGCAGCAAAACCACCAGTTGTTTCAGGCAATCTAACGTTAGACCAGCCGGATTGAGTTAATCAGGTATTCAGTATGTTAACCGCACTTCAAGTAAAAGACTTTGCCATCATTACCAGCAGCGCACTGGAGCTGCAGGCCGGTATGACAACACTTACCGGCGAAACCGGTGCCGGCAAGTCAATTCTGCTGGGTGCACTCGGACTGGTGCTGGGTGACCGGGCATCACCCGGGGCAGTACGTGATACCGCAGAACGTGCAGAGATTACCGCGCTGTTTGATATTACTGAGACCGAAGCGGCCGGTGAATGGTTAAACGACCATGCGATGGATCAGGACGGCGAATGCATTCTAAGACGTGTAGTCACCCGCGATGGAAAGTCGCGCGCCTACATCAACGGTACACCAGTCACACTGCGAAACCTGCGCGAGCTTGGCCAGTTACTGGTCAACATACATGGTCAGCACGACCACCAGTTAATTACCCTGCCCGATACACAGCGGGTAATACTCGATGACTTTGGCAACAGCGCAAAGCTGCTTAAAACCGTTAAAGAGATCTGTAGCAACTGGCACGAAAAACACCGGCAATTATCAGATATCAACGCACGACTTGAAGCCAGAGGTGATCGACTCGACACGCTGCGCTACCAGCTGCAGGAGTTGTCACGACTCGACTTTAACAACATCGACTTTGCCGCCGTTGACCTTGAACATCGCAGACTGGCAAACGCCACTGAACTTAAAGTGCATTGTGAGCAGGCCATGGAGCTACTTCAGGACAGCAACAACTCGGCACTAACCCAGCTTGCCGAAGCACAGCGCAGCGTGGAAGCATTGTTTCAGCAGGACAACTCAATCACAGATGTCAGTGAGCTTTTAAACAGCGCTCGTATACAGGTCGAAGAAGCCGTCGACTCACTGCGGCACTACAGCAGTGCCATTGAACCGCATCCGGAACGACTGCAGGAGCTGGACGGTATTCTTTCAACCGCCCATCAACTGGCAAAAAAGCATCGCATCGAATTACCGGAGCTTGCCGCGTTTACCGAAAAGCTGCAAACCGAAATGGAAGAACTCACCTCCATAGACGAGTCGGTCGAATCACTTGAAGAAGCGCTCAACGGTATTCACGCAGACTATACGGCGGCCTGTGAAAAACTAACCAAAAAACGTAAAACAGCAGCCAAACAATTATCCAAACACCTCTCCAGTGCCATGCAGACACTGGGTATGAAAGGTGGTGTATTCGATATAGATATCTCACCACGCAAGCTCGAACAACCTGCCCCGGCCGGTATGGATCAGGTGGTATTTAAAGTAAGCGCCAACCCCGGTGCTGCGTTGCGACCAATGAGTGATGTCGCCTCCGGTGGCGAACTGTCCCGCCTAAGTTTGGCGGTGCAGCTTATTGCTTCTAAAAACAACCAGGTACCAACGCTTATATTCGACGAGGTCGACACCGGCGTGGGTGGCGGTGTGGCAGAGACAGTCGGCCAGCAACTGCGCCAGCTTGGTGCGCGCTGCCAGGTGCTGTGTGTGACGCACCTGCCGCAGGTAGCGGCACAGGGACACCACCACATTCGAGTATCGAAAAAATCCAGTGACAACAAAACACTGGCCGAGTCGAAGCTGCTAACAGAAAAAGAATCACTGGAAGAAATCGCAAGAATGCTTGGCGGCGTAAAAATCACCAAGCGTACGCGTGAACACGCACAGGAAATGCTCGACGCAGCACGCGTCGCAGACGCTGTTAACTGACCTCTACCTGCAGGTCACAGTTACCGGTTCGCAAATACGCCAACACAGTCAGCGGCAGTTGCTACCATTGGCATTGAACCACTGCCCTCTGCGACCACCTATGCAAGCAAACATCCTGATCAAAAGCCTTATGGTTTCAACGCTGTTTCTGAGCCAGTTAACTCTCAGCGGCTGCGGTGCATGGTGGCTGCCACGCGCACACAAAATTGAAATACAGCAGGGTAACGTTCTGCCTGACGAAGCCGTCGCCAGAATTGTCGAAGGCATGACCCGCAGCGAAGTCATTGGGATTTTAGGCGAGCCTGTGGTTTCCAACCCGAAAAACAGCGCCCGCTGGGACTACATCTACAGTGTTAACCGCTCTGGTGACTCACCCAACGCAAAACGCGTAACGCTAATCTTTGAAAACGACCGGGTGGCCACCATCGAAAAAGACGGTTTCAGCTAACGCTGCAGCATGTCTGACGGCACAGCACAAACCGACCTGCTTGATATTGAGGTGGTTTATGCGTTACCCGAAGAGCAAACCGTAATCTCTGTATCACTGCCTGCAGGCAGCACCGTACGCGATGCAGTGGCACAAAGCGGCCTGCTCGATAAACAATGGCCAAACGAAAACTTAAAGATCATTCCAGGTGAAACCCCTGTTGGCATTTTCGGCGAACGGGTCAGCTACGACGAACCGCTGGACGACGGTGATCGAGTGGAAATTTACCGGCCGCTGGTCCTCGACCCCATGGAAGCCAGACGTGCCAGAGCGCGCAGCCAGAAACAACAGACCACCGGGCGCAGCTGAAAACTAAAATTACTCGTACACTTCTCGTGCACGCTGCACGAACGCATCCACCATTCTGGCGCAGATTTCATTAAACACCGGGCTTAGGGTTTTTTGCAGCAGAAAACCTGAAAATGCAAAATCAATACTGAAGCTCACCTTGCAACCGAGTTCGCCAATTTCTTCGAACTTCCATTTGCCATGCAACTGCTTAAACGGCCCGTCGACCAGAGACATCGTGATAGACTCGCCGTCGCTCAGTTCGTTGCGGGTGGTAAAGTGCTGCGACAACGGCCCCTTTTTCATATCGACCCGCGCCACGTTGTAGCCGTCACCGCGCTCTAGCGTCTGTGCACCGGAGCACCACGGCAGAAACTGCGGGTACGCATCGACATCATTCACCAGATCAAACATCTGCTGTGCGCTGTGCGATACGAGTGCTGTTCTTTCAAGACTGGGCATGGGTTTTTCTGTTGATTAAAAAGTTCGCCGGCGACACTGCATACCGGCAACCGCACATGGTAGTACAAACACCGCTGATCGATAAGCCGCGATAGGGATCAGTTCAGTGAATAATCCGGCTTAACAGGTATACTTGAACTTATGGCCAAACCAAAGAAAAAGAAAGGCGACAGCTCAGCACGTATTGCCACCAACAAGCGTGCCCGCCACGACTATCTGATTGAAGATACCTTCGAAGGTGGACTGGTGCTGGAAGGCTGGGAAGTAAAAAGCCTTAGAGCCGGCCGCGTGCAACTGACCGAAAGCTACGTCATGATTCGCAACGGCGAAGCATGGCTGTACGGCTGCCACATCACGCCGTTACTGTCGGCCTCAACCCACGTGGTTGCCAAACCGCTGCGCGATAGAAAAATTCTGCTGCACCGCGCCGAGATCAACAAACTGCTCGGCCAGGTAGATCGCAAGGGCTATACGCTGGTGCCGCTCAGCCTGTTCTGGAAACGCTCGAAAGTGAAGATTGATATCGGGCTGGCCAAGGGTAAGAAAACCCACGACAAACGCGCCACTGAAAAAGAGCGCGACTGGAATCGCGAAAAAGCCCGTATTATGAAGAACGGATAACCACGCCGGCAGCTAATGTACTGGTTCTGCGCTCTGCAGCCGGTCCCACACACACCCGTCTGAAGACTCTTTTTGCAGTCTTTCAATCCATGCCTGATGCGCCTGCAGCTCTTCTGCACTGGCCTGCAGCACCGGCGTGACCGGATAGATTGAAGGATCGATAACTACCTCGGCGCTTTGACTGCTGGCACCGGATTCAACTTCGAGCACCAGCGCCGACTGCCCGCCGGTCATGCCGAGGTACACTTCAGCAAGTATTTCCGAGTCAAGCAGTGCGCCGTGCAGCGTACGACGGGAATTATCTATCCCCAAACGCTTACACAGTGCATCGAGGCTATTGCGCTGCCCCGGGTACTGGCGGCGGGCAAGCTCGAGTGAATCGGTAACTTCAAGACAACACAAATCCATGCGGGTGTTGGCTGCACACAGCTTGAATTCGTAGTCGAGAAAGGCCACATCGAACGCCGCGTTGTGAATCACTACTTCAGCACCTTCAACAAAGTCCAGAAACTCGTCGGCAATTTCACCGAAACGCGGCTTGTCTGCCAAAAACGTTTCAGTAATACCGTGCACTTCGAGTGCACCTGCATCAATCGCCCGATCGGGTTGAATGTACTGGTGGTAGTGTCGGCCGGTGAGCTTGCGGTTGACAATTTCTACCGCGCCAATTTCGATCACGCGATGATTTTGCGAGACTTCCAGACCGGTGGTTTCGGTGTCGAGCACCACCTGGCGTAAATGACGGCTGGGTTCCAAACGAGGTATCCGGTTAGTCGTTGTCTTTTTTGGTGGTTCGGTTGCGATTGTGCGTGTCCGCATTAACCCGCGCAGCCACCCGGCTTGCGTGTTGCGCAAACGCCCCGTGCACCAGTCGGCCGCGAGGTTGCAGCCATTGCTGCCGCGACAATGACATTGGAATTGATTGCTTGCGTGCGTGGATAAGATAAACGCCGCCGGCAAAACCAAGGAATCGCTGGGTTTTTTCAACAAACCGGGTAGAAGACAACAACCGCGGACGGTCAACCGGCGGCCTTAAAAAGACGGTTTCTGTGGTGACCACGCGAAAGCCGAGTACCGACAGCCAGTCTTCAATGCGTGCGCGGCTGTAAGTTTTTCCGGTCCACGGAACTGAGCGCCCCAGCGCCCGCCGCAAACCGAACTGGCTAAACGGGTTAAACCCCATGATCAGCAGGTGTCCGTCAGCGGTCAGAACCCGGTCGGCTTCGCGAAGCGCACCGTGCGGGCTGTCGCAAAACTCCAGCGAATGCGGAAAAAACACCAGATTCACGCAGTTATTGCTAATTGGCAGGTGTTCAAGTTCGCCCGTAATGTGGCTGTTTGACTGGTCTGCGCAGCTGTCAACCACAATGCGGCGGTGCAGACCTGCGCTGGCGAGTAACTCACGCTCCGGCGCAATTTGTCCTACCTGCACACCCTGATAACCGAAAATGCCGGGCAGAATATCGTCGAATTTGTCGGTAACAGTATCGAGAACCGCCCTGCCAAGTGTGGTTTCATACCAACCTCGCAGAACCGGCTGCGCATCCAGCCAAGACGGTGAGTTTTTTCTGAAATTTATCATGGGTTGAATATACTCTATTGCAGGGACATTTGTCTTCGCAGGACCCTGAAAATCATTACGCAGCCGTCTCTCGGCGGCACCCTGGATTACATGAATACTGTTTATCGTCGCTGGCTGTCGTACAGACGGCTTAAAAATCTGATTGTGCTGGCGCTGGCGCTGTGGGCAACGCTGCTGAGCGCCGGTGTAACGGCGAATACCGGCGGCAGAACCGAACTCATGCAGGCCATTGCCGAATTGAATGCCCGGAGCGGCCCGCCGGGCGCATACCTGAACCGGGAATCGGCGCTAATGCCAGCCGGCCTGATGCAGGAAAGCCTTTGGCAGCGATTGCAATCGCGCTTTCAGTTTGCCCACCTCGAACACCCCAACATCGATGCTCAGCTCGATTACTTCACCAGCGCACTGTATTCACTGCGCAGTAACCTGATCGACGCCAAGCCCTTTTTATATTTTGTTGCCGACGAGATTGATCGCGCCGATCTGCCGCTCGATTTAGCGCTGCTGCCGCTGGTCGAAAGCGCATACAACCCACGCGCTCACAGCAACCGCGATGCAGTCGGGATCTGGCAGTTTATTCCCGGCACCGCACAAATTTTCGGCCTGACCATCAACGAAGGCTACGACGGCCGTAAAGATGTCGTTGCCTCAACGCGCGCCGCCATCAAGTACCTTAAACGACTGAATAAAACCTTCGACGGTGACTGGTTGCTGGCGATGGCAGCCTACAACACCGGGCCCAGCAATGTGCGTGCGGCAATGTCTCGCGCCGAAAAAGCCGGCCTCGAGCCAACGTTCTGGAACCTCGGTCTCGCCAGCGAAACACGAAACTATGTACCGCGTATTATCGCCGCTACCAAACTGATCGCAGACCCGCTGCGGTTCGGACTGGAACTGCCGGAGCTTGCCAACAGCAAGGCCATCGCGTCTGTGTCTGTGGGGCGCCCTATGTCACTGGCACAGGTAGCAACACTGGTCGATGTGTCAGAGAAAGAACTCGCGGCCATCAACCCCGGACATCTGCAGCGGGAAATCCCGCGCGGCGGACCGTATGAAATCGCCGTTCCGGCAAACTACGCTGAATCACTGATAAGCCATTTAAATAACGGCAAGCTTGGCAACCCGGTGGCAGCAGCCAGCAACACGCAACAAATGCTCGCCAGCGCGGCAGCTTTTTCCGACCCGCCACTTTACGGCGATGCCGGCAACGGCACAGGGCAGTACCCGTTCAAGCCGTATAAAAAATACGTCTATCGCAGTCACGTGGTAGAACCGGGTGAAAGTCTGTGGAAAATCTCTCGCGACATGCGCACCGATATCGACACGCTGGCCGACTGGAACGGCAATGCCGGCAAAACCCTGCAACCCGGTAACCGTATGATCGTGGCGTTCATCGACGAGGAAACCCACGCAGATCTGTCGCCCAAGCTGCTTAACTATCGCGTCCATGCCAACGACTCGTTAATTTCGATAGTCGACAAGTTCAACCTGTCGATCGGCGAGCTGAAAAAATGGAACCCTGCCCTGTGGCATCGCAACAGCCTGCAACCTGGCCAGTCGATTAAAATCCCGGTCAGCACCACCGGAAGTGCCGGACGCATACCGGGCGCTTTCTAACAACAGGCACTTGACGCCGGTGTCATACCTTCCTGTATAGAAATCTTTACAAACTGCCCGCAGGCCCGCGTCTGTGCTAGTGTCAACGGTTGTTCCGACACACTGAATTGCGCTATGCCACAGCTAATCATCACAGCAGAAACCGGTGAATCCACCAGCCTGGGTCTTTCGGATGAAACGGTCACCATAGGTCGACGACGTGACAACTCACTGTGCCTGCCGCACTTGTCGGTCAGCGGTTTCCATGCGCAGATTATTTCGGAGTCGGGCTGCCTGATTCTGGAAGACCTTCAAAGCACCAATGGCACTGTGGTCAACGGTCGAAAAATAGACCGGCATTTTCTGTTGCACAGTGATGAAATTGTGATTGGCAACTACCGGCTAAAATACTCCGAAACCTATACCAGCACGCCACCACGCCCCGAGTCACTGCAGAACGTCACCCCTATGCAACCGGTGGCACCGATTGTAGAACCGCACATGGAACAGATTATCTCTGAGGTTGCAGCACTGAGAGTGGCTTCAGGCAAAAAGTCCGGCGCTTACGTACCGCTTGAAAAACCGCTGACTACGGTCGGAAAGTCCGGTGGTGATATCGGCGCTATTGCCAAAAAAGACACCGGCTACTACTTCCTGCCAATGAACGAACGCACGCAACCGATCAAACACAACGGTAAAGGCGTGGCACCGCAAATAGAAATTAAACTTGCCGGCGGTGATTTCATTGAAATTGGTGGCGAATATCTGGAATTCGTTTACCCGTACTATAGCTAAACGAACCACCAAAGGCGTTTACAAAACCTTGTGTTGCTTACCGTGCGGGTATGCTCTGACACGCGGCACATGCACTGATACAACATCGCCGGTAGCAATACTCCCCTGCTTCTCTACCCATGCCGTCACGCCGCGGCGGCCAAAGGCGTGCTTAACAAAGAACCGCCCCTTATCGGCGTAGTGTTGTTCGATAACCTTTGCAGGGTATTCGCACGGTTCGTTTTCCATATCAATCACCAGTGACACACCACCACTGAACAGCAATCGTGTTGATGGTGGCAGCAGCGAAAAATCTGCGATACCGGACACACAAATATTGGCCCCAAGCCACGACGGTTCAATTGCGGGTATTCCCATTAAGTCTGCAACCTGTGCAAGTTCTTCTGCAGATATAATTGATATTTGGCGGGTGTTTCTGATTTCAGTACCGATAGCGTACTGCTGCTTTACCCTGACACACGACTCACGCGTCAAACCGCTGTGGCTGTCACCATCAAAGCCGTTGTAAGTGACGTTGACCGAATCGAGTGCAGCCGTGGTGATGTCAGTATTGCTGCCACCATGGACCAGCAACGATTCGGTAATACCCTGTAAACCGCTGTCGATCAGTACAGCCATCTCGCCCCACCTGATGCAAACGTGTGATCAGTATACTATTGAAATCTGCTTTTCGGGTTCACTCAAACGGAGGGTATTACTCCACATACCGGGAGCAAGACGCAGCTAACTATTTCAGGGGGTGACTTCAAATCCGATAGTGACTTCAGGCGCAACAAAATCATCCTGACCGCCCACACCAACACCGTATGTTGTACGGTCTATGCTAAACGACCCGCTAAACGTATTGCCCTGCCGAGTCATTTGAAAACTTACATCATTACTCTGTTCGCGAATCGTCAGCACACCGGCTACGTCATAAACGTCAGGTTCTGACAACTCAATAGAGTTAGATGTAAATTCTGCATTTGGAAACTGCTGAGAATCAAACCAGTCTGCGGTTACCACAGTGGCATCAATCTGACCATCTCCGGTGTCGACACTGGCGGTACTTACCGTTGCGGTAAGACTGGCTGCAGCAAGATTATTGTCGTCGAGTTCGAGTGTTATCCGGTGCTCTGCAAACACGCCGTTTATCGGATCGCCCATCTGCGATGCTGCAAACGAGACCGTACTCGCCTTTGCCCCTGACACGACAGAATCTGCATTCGCAACAGCTATTGGCTGCAACATACGGTTGTTACTATCAACCAGATTGATCAGCGCGATGACACCGGCAGCGCCAAGCAGCGCACCAAGAAAAAGCCCACCGGCAGTATCGTTTTTATTGCCAAATGCCATGCGTGACATCACGCTGTCTTTCAATACAAACTGATGGCGAAGGGCTGCCAGCGCATGCAACAGCACTAAAGTCATCATGCCATTAGCAAGCCAGTAATGCAGGTTATGGAAACGGTATTCCCAGACATCTTTGTCGGCAATGTTAGTCAGCCAAGGCAAATGCGGCCACGGTATCAGACCAAAAAGCTCAGTCGCGAGATTAAGCGGTGATGCTGAAACCATTGCCCAACCGGTCAGCGGCAGTGCAATCATTAACACGTACAGCATGAAGTGTGCTGCAGAAGCGGCGAAGCGCTCGAGCCTTTTAGTGTTGCCCGGCAGTGGCGGCGGTCGATGCATGAGCCGCCATAAAATTCTGCACGCAACCAGTAACAACAACGCAATACCAAATGATTTGTGCCATTGAATCAGCTCAAATCGCAGTGGATCGTCGTCCGGAAGATCGTGGGCAATTTTTGCAAGGACAATCAGCCCTGCAATTAAAAGTGCGATCAGCCAATGCAGGCTGACCGCAATACTGTGGTAGCGTGGCATTACTGTCTTTTAAACATTTCCGCCTGCACTTCAAGCTTGACTTCGTCACTGACAAACGGCGCATTGGCACCAAGGCCCCAGGTCGATCGCTTGAGACCGCCGTACGCAGTTATACCAACAACAGGCTTGTTGGCCATTGGATGCATCATCGCACCATTCACGGTTACTTTAAGTGTTACCGGGTGGGTTTCACCTTTGACGGTCAGATCACCGGTCAGGTCATAAGTACCATCGTCATTGGCTTTCACTTCAGTGCTGTTAAAAGTGATGTTCGGGTTGTTCGCCGCATCAAACCACTTGCCACCGGTAATGTGATCGTGCCAGATATCGGAGCCGGTCTGTACGCTGTCGGTTTTGATATCGAGGGCAACAGTGGTGTTAACCGGATTTTCGTTGTCCAGCTCCATGGTGATTTTAAATTCTTCAAAACCGAGCGTCGGATTGGACAGACCGAGGTGGTTATACTGAAAACGGATGTAGGCGTGAGTAGGGTCAACGTCATAGGTACCAGACGGTACGGCGGACAAATCAGCAGCGGAAACCGTGCCCGCGAAAACCGATGCAGCAACAACAAATGGTGCAAATTTCATAGATTCAAAACCTTAAGGATAATTGAGGTAAGTAGACAACCGCACAACTTTGACTGATGGGTGACGCCAAGGTTCCATACGGTGCGGATGGCACTGCAGGTCAGCCCTGTGTCGACTGACTGACTCTATACTGACACACAATCCCAACGAACACATGTCGAGACGTTGCATTATCGCAGAGATCCGAGCTAGTGTACTGCAACCATCAAACGCTGTGAATGAGAGCTCGTCATTTGGTTCACAGCAAGGCGCAGCTCGCAGGGAATGGCCTTCCCCTTTTCAAGAGGTGCAACGCAGCTGTGGGCCAAATGACAAGTTCCCGAAGGGGCGTTGATTAAAGTGCATGAGAGTGGCGATAAATAGTTGAGGAAAATAATCTGCTCAATTTCTTTAAGAAAATGAAGCACTTTGATCGATCGACTCATTCATTGGGTTTGGTGGTTGCAGTACACTAAGGTAAATTGAATCTTCAGGAGAATATCGATGCTCTCGCCCGCCCAGATTACCGAGTACGCAGACAAGGGCTTTCTGTTTGTCGAAAATGCCCTGTCTTCGCAGCAGCTGCAAGATCTCAATGCGGTTACCGACCGGCTGATTGAACAGTCCGCTGAAGTAACTGAGAGTAATGCGTTGTACGACCTCGATAACGGACACACGCCTGAAGCACCACGCCTGACACGTATTAAGCTGCCCCACGAACTCGACCCGGTCTACTGGGATATTATTCGCAGTGAACGCATTTGCAGTCTGATCAAGCCGTTGCTGGGGGAAAACATTCGTCTGCACACCAGCAAGCTCAACACCAAAGCGCCTGATGGTGGCAGTGCAGTAGAGTGGCATCAGGACTGGGCCTTCTATCCGCACACCAATGACGACCTGCTGGCTATTGGCGTCATGCTGGAAGATGTGACTGAGGCATCAGGACCGTTAATGGCCATCCCCGGCACTCACAAAGGGCCGGTTCTTGACCACAGCGTCAACGGCGTCTTCTGCGGTGCGGTCGATCCCGACGATCCACAGTTTCATTCACAACAGGCCGAAGCACTGACCGGCCCTGCCGGTTCAATCAGCATTCACCATGTGCGGTGCTTACACGGATCGGCCCCGAATCAATCCAGCCGTGCTCGAAAGATACTATTTTATGAGTGTATTGCCGCAGACGCATGGCCGATCAACGGCAACAGCAGTGCATATTCGGGGCTGGAACAACACGCACTTTGGCAGGCTATGAACGACCGTATGATCTGTGGAGAGCAACCGTTGCATGCACGGCTCAGTGCGGTACCGGTAAGAATGCCATTGCCACCTCCGCCCGATGCCACTTCGATATTCAAAGTGCAGCAATCAGGTGGTGCAAGAAGCGCGTTCTGATACTACAAACCACGTACCTGCGGTAACTGAATAAAGCCCCATGGTGATGGAAATTCACCAGCGGGAACCTCAATCAGATTCACACCGTTATGCGCCAGTGCACGCTGCAGACATCCATGCAAAGCCTGCGGTGTTTCTGCACGTTCAGCAGTAACACCAAAGCTTTTCGCAAGCTGTACAAAGTCTGGACTGGTCAGGTCAGAGGCGATGTATCTGCCATCATAGTCATCACGTTGAATGCCGCGCACATTGCCGTAGGCGTTATCGTTCATCACAATAACGTTTAACGGTATGTTGTGATGCACTGCCGTGGCAAGTTCACTTATAGTAAATAACGCACCGCCATCACCGGCAATAGCAACAACCGGCACATCCGGCCTGGCATGCGCCGCACCCAGCGCACTGGCAATACCCCAGCCAAGCGTCCCCTGATAACCGGTTGAAAGAAAGGTTCGCGGCTGAAAACACGGAAAGGCAAATCGTGCGACAAAACCGATCTGCGTGAGTTCATCGACAAAAATACCGTTGTGCGGTAATACATCGCGTATTGCTTTAAGCCACTCAAGTTGAGGTGCAAGATGGCTTTCAAACTCTGATTGAAGCTCTTTATTTGCAACAACTATTTGCTCACGCCATTCGGAGTTAGTATTTTCCCGTCGAATGTTATCGATAAGTGGCGGCAACGCATCTTTTAAATCTGCGTGAATACCAACCGCAGGTTTACTTACGCGGTTGAGCACTTCATCGTCGATATCAATATGTACAACCTTCAGGTTTTTGTCTGTGCCCCAGAGTTTTTTCTGGTTAAACATGCGGGTTCCCAACCCCAGCACCACATCACACTGCGGCCACAAACGGTGCGCCGCCGGATTGCTTAAACACAAATCAGAGTTTGCCGGCACCACACCGTGACCGGTACGGCACGCCACCACACCGGCACCGGTTTTTTCAGCAAGTGTTTTAATCAGTGCCGCATGGTCCTGAGCACCGGACCCAACAACAATCATTGGACTACGCGCTTTTGACAGTAACTCTGCCGCCTGCTGTATTTGCGTTATCTCAGGTGCCGGAGCGACCAGTGGCGCAGCCTTAACAAACACTGTTTCACTGACCGGTTTGGTCCATATATCGACCGGTATTTCGGCACACACAGGGCCGGGGCGACCACTGACCATCTGTTGCCATAATTCTGTTAACGACGCCTGTGCTCCATCGCCTTCAACAATACTGACCGAACGCTTCGTGAGCCGCTGCATAATACCCGCCTGATCACTGATCTCATGCAGTAAGCCCAGTCCCTTACCTACAGCTGCCGATGGGATTTGCCCAACCACGCCAAACAACGGAACGTTAAGTGATTGTGCGGTACACAACGCAGCAGTGCCATTGAGAAACCCGGGCCCCGGTACCACTGAGAATGCCTGCGGTTTGCCGGTCGCCAGTGCCGCTCCCAGCGCCATATACACAGCCCCCTGTTCATGACGCACCTGCACCGCTGTTATTTCACTGCGGCGTTCATACAACGCATCAAAGAACTGATCATTCTGCACCCCGGGTACGCAATAAAGCGTATCAATACCGTTGGCAATCAACGATTCAACAGTCAAACTGGCAACGGTATGCGGCACAATAATCCCCGGCATGGCAACAGAAACGTGCAACTGAAATGAACCTGACGCTGCACTGTAATCGTCAGATACTACCGCTTAACCGGTAAACGAACCAAGGCAAATGACATGAAAATCACTCAAGTCGACACGCTTCGAACACCGCACCATCCCAACGTATTGTGGGTACAGCTGCATACCGACACCGGCTTTTCAGGCCTGGGAGAAACCTGGTTTGGTGCCGCGGCGGCAGAAACCGATATACACGATCGCATCGCACCACTGATACTCGGACAAAACCCGACACGCATCGAATACCTCAATCGGCTTATGCACCCTTACGTCGGGTTTTGCGGCACCGGTGCTGAAATTCGAGCATTGTCGGCAGTGGATGTTGCACTGTGGGATATTGCCGGCAAAGCGGCCGGTGCACCGCTTTATCAGTTATTTGGTGGCGCTACCCGCAGTGAAATACCACTGTATAACACCTGCGCCGGCCCCGACTACGTATCGCAGACAGCCGCGGTCAGGCCCGACAATTTCGGTACCGATTCAAAAGCCACTTCCTATCAGGACCTCACCGGCTTTATGCAGTGCGCAGACGAGGTGGCCGCCTCACTGCTTGAGATGGGCATTAATTCAATGAAAATCTGGCCGTTCGACTTTGCCGCCGGAGCCGCAGATGGGCTGGACATCTCCACCACTGATCTTAAAAATGCACTGGTGCCGTTTGAGAAAGTCCGCAAAGTGCATGGCAGTAACATGAAACTCAAAGCTGAACTGCATGGCCTTTGGAGCCTTGCAGCGTGTCAAAAGATTTGCAGAGCGCTCGAACCACTGGACATTGACTGGGTGGAAGACCCAATCTGGATGGATCGTTTATCAGACATCAGTAAGCTCCACACAACCATTCCGACCGCGGCCGGTGAAACACTGGGCGGACTAGGACAGATTCGCAGCCTGATTGAAGAAGGCAACATCACCACGCCGATCATCGATCTTACCTGGGGCGGTGGCATCACGTTTGCCAGAAAAGCGGCAGCACTGGCAGAAGCTCATGCACGTACTATCGCCTTTCACGATTGCTCCGGTCCCGTAACGCTAACCGCATCAGTGCATATGGCGCTGGCAGCAACCAACGTTCGCGAACAGGAGTTCACACGTGCGTTTTACTATGGCTGGTATGCAGACCTGCTCAACCAACTGCCACCTGTCACTAACGGATGCATCAGAGCACCGGAAGGTCACGGGCTTGGTGTCTACTTAAACGATCATCTGTTAAAGACCGCCACCATTCGCAGCAGTACGTGAGCCATTCATGTAAGCCCTGCACGGCGCGGTGAAACTCTTTCGTCGCTTACTTGTCAACCAGACCAGTCAGAACAACATCGGGGACTATCATGAGCAAACTTAAAATCACTTTTACCGGCAGTCAGGGAGATCAGCTTGCAGGTCTGCTCGAACAACCAGCCGGACCTGCGAAAGCCTTTGTACTGTTTGCTCACTGCTTCACCTGCGGCAAGGACATCGCCGCTGCTTCAAGAATTTCACGTGCGCTGGTCGAACACGGGTTTGCAGTATTCCGTTTCGACTTCACCGGTCTCGGCAGCAGTGACGGCGATTTCTCAAACACCAACTTCACATCAAACGTCGATGATCTGATTGCAGCCTTTCAACACCTGCAAAGAGAATTCGAAGCCCCTGCACTACTGATCGGACACAGCCTCGGCGGTACCGCCGTATTAAACGCCGCCGGCAAACTCCCTGAAGTGCGCGGTGTGGTAACCATAGGATCACCAGCCGAAGCCGAACACGTACTGCACCAGTTTGCCTGCGACATTGACACCATAGAAAGAGATGGCGAAGCCGAAGTAACGCTTGCAGGGCGAAAGTTTAATATTAAAAAACAATTTATCGACGACCTGCGTGAAAACACCATGGACAAAATAGCTGCCATGAAAAACGCTCTGCTGGTCATGCACTCGCCAACCGATAATATAGTGTCAATCAAAAATGCCGAGCAAATCTACATTGCAGCAAAACACCCGAAAAGCTTTGTCAGCCTCGACAACGCCGACCACCTGCTAAGCAACAAAAATGACGCACGCTACGTTGCCGACACCATAGCCGCCTGGGCACTGCGATACATTAGCACCGTACAACACGAAGAAAGCAAACCGAAAGTCGAACGCGGCCACGTACTAGTCAGTGAAAAAGACCACGTCTTCACACAAGACATACATACCCAAAGCCATCACTGGCTGGCTGACGAACCAACATCAGTCGGCGGCAATAACTTAGGCCCCGACCCCTATGCACACCTGCTCGCATCACTGGGCGCATGCACCACAATGACCATGCGCATGTACGCCAACAGAAAAAAATGGCCGGTAAGCCACGTAAGCGTCGACCTTTCACACAGCAGAGAACACGGCGACGACTGTGCCATATGCGATGAACAACATCCACAGATCGATGTCATCACCAGAAGCATTACCATAGAAGGTGATTTAACAGACGAACAGCGCAGTCGTATGATGGAAATTGCGGACCGTTGCCCGGTGCATAAGACATTGCATGGGAAGATTGATATACGGACTTCGCCTGCGGCGGGTGCTAAGTAGCTGACAACAAGCGAGGCCGACCGCCCTCCCCAGCGCTTAGGCGCTGACCCTCACGCAAGCGGGAGGGTATTAAACGCAGCTTCGATTGGCAAAGCTGCCAAAGACCTCAAGCAACGGTCAAGCAAGCACTCCGGTAGGTGCCTAAGCACCACCAACACCAATCCTAAAAAATAAAGAACGAACCACCAAAACCATCCCCGCCCAAAAGCACAGCGTGTGAATAGTTTTTTGAAATCACCCGTAGTCGGGTCTAAGCGCCAAGGATGGCGCGTGAGCACCGCCTGCACAGGGATGTGCAATCGGTGCG
>CAYZVB010000056.1:0-472 GCA_964481315.1 uncultured Granulosicoccaceae bacterium | reverse complement strand
ATCGCCAAGTGACTAACAACAAGCCACGCCGACCGCCCTCCCCAGCGCTTAGGCGCTGACCCTCCCGCAAGCGGGAGGGTATTAAACGCAGCTTCGATAACGCACGAGCCGCGACACTACTATTGTAGTTCGAGCAACCACTCCGGTAGGTGCCTAAGCACCACCGCCACCAATCCTAAAAAATAAAGAACGAACCACCAAAACCATCCCCACCCTCCAGCACAGCGTGTGAATAGTTTTTTGAAATCCTCCGTAGTCGGGTCTAAGCGCCAAGGAAGGCGCGTGAGCTTCAGCAGCCCAGGGATGGGCGTCTGACGCGGCCCGACGGAGGATGATTTCAAAAAATGCCGAAGGCACCCGCAGGGCTATGCACCAGCGGACAACCACCCAGCATTTTTGGTTACTTTTGTTGCGTTTGACAAAAGTGACTCGTACCGCCAGGGACTGGCGTCGAAAAAGGGCATGGATGCCA
>CAYZVB010000055.1:0-20613 GCA_964481315.1 uncultured Granulosicoccaceae bacterium | reverse complement strand
GCTCAGTCTGATCTTCGTGGCTGTCAGCCTGACCGGCACCACTTGCTACCTGTAGTCGATCGGAAAGTTCAGCATTTCGAATACGCAGATTGTCGGCATCAGTTTTAAAACGCGATGCGCTGCGACGAACGCTGGCCAGCGATTCGGCATCCACTCTGCTGCGACGCCAGCGCCACAACATCCAGCCGACAAGAAGGCCTACCAGAAAGGCCGCAATAATCGGTAAAAATATATCCCATAGTACCCAAAGCATTCGCGCTTCCCCGGTGTTTGTACTGTTTACTGACTAATTGTCGAAATTACTGCGCGCTGAAAACTCTACGCGACGATTTTGTTTTCTGCCGACCTCGGTATCGTTACTCGCTATCGGTGAGCCCTCACCAAAGCCAACGGCACGCAAACGCAACTGATCTATGCCGCTGTCTTCCAGGTACTGACTGACTTCAGACGCGCGTTCAAGACTTAACAGTTCGTTGTCGATACTCGAGCCACTGCTGTCGGTATGACCTGCAATTACTACCACAGGCCGTTGATAGCGATTCATAGCATCGACGACTTTATCGAGGGTTTGCTTGGCATTGAAGTCGAGCCCCGTTTGCGATGAATTGAACACTACGTTCTCGCGAATTTCATCTGCCAGTAAGTCTATTTCCTGTTGCAGCAGGCCGACTTCCCTTGCCAGTGAGATTCTGCGTGAATTGATTGCCCCGGATACATCAAAGCCGTTATCTGAAGCTCGCTGACGGACGGCATACATTGGTGCGGTGTCTTCTTCGTATTCAACCATCGCATCAAACTCAAAAACGTTGCCGGTGATATGCGCTTTGGCCTGTTCGGCGTCTGAGAAGGTATTGAGTGCAGCAAGTACCAGTTGCATACGATCAACTGCCTTGTCAGAGTCACTGCCTGCAGCAACGGTGAGTTCATCAACCACCGCACCGTCGCCGGCTGCGAGTGTGGCAGCTTCAACCAGTTGCCGGCGTTGCTGCTCACTGATTGCCACGCCGGAAAGCGTAATACGGTCGTCAGCTTTGGTGGCACTTACATCAAACACTGCACCAGGCACACTCTTCTTGGCTACAATATCACCACTGATCACAAGCCCTATGTCACCGGCGCTGCCACGACGCTGCAATAAATCGACAACCTGGTTTTCATCCGACACCGTGGCATTAAAACGAAAGTCAGTCGCCGACAATGCTGCATCGGCATCAGTTGCCTGATCGAGCCCCGCTATCGAGTTGGCAAAACTTTCGATCCTCTGATCAGCACCGGGAATTTCTTCCTCAAGGCCGGACACTTTAATTTCCCGTACAACGTTTTGTGCACCAAACGTACTGGCCGCGGCTGCGTAAACGCGCTCTCGCTGCGCTTCGGTAAGTACAGTGCCACGCAACACCATTCTGCCGTCGGTCAGAGTGGCCGTCAGGTCGACCGTGCCCTTGCGAATTTCGGGTTCCACCACTTGTGGCGACTCTGTCAGTTGCAGGTCGATATCGCGTATGCCTCCACCATCAGTGTTCCGTAGCACATTGACCACCTGCTGTTCAGATACACCGGCGGGCAACTCACCGCTGAGCCTCAGGTTGCGATACTCCCAGTCAAATTCGAATTGATCGAGGTTTATGCCGGCACTTGCCAGATCGTCCCTGGCGCTTTTGTCGAGCCGTGACTCGAAGTGTTTAACACCCCACACCGACGTAACAGCGGCAACTGTCGTCAGCAGGATCAGACCGAATATACTTGTGGTAGATTTTTTCCACGGCCACTGCTTACCACGGCCCGGGGGCACAAATGCTGCCCAGCCGGAATCGTCAGTACCTGATTGTTGGTTTACTTCATGGTGTTCGGAGGGCATTCGGTACTCCGCAGCGAATGAAAATCAGCGCCCGGTTGTTTGCTGACAGATGAGGTTTATGTCTTTGTCGGATCATTTGGCATATTAGTTACACCGGTCACCGGAGTTTCTACAATTGATTATTAACCTTTGCAGAACGCCGAGTGCCGACGCAGTTTATAACTCAACCGGCACTACTAGTAGATAGCACTTGTACCCGACAGGTAAATCCCGCACCTCATAAATCCCCAGAAGTTTACATCTTAGTTCAAAAATATCCTATTAACCGTGTTTTAACGGCGGTTCGACAATATTTTGACTCTTTGATAACGGGTTTTCCGAAACATTCAGACAGGCTTCAGACAGCTTTGTAAATTAGCGTTGCAAAGCGGCTTTATCACTCCAGCTTACCTTGTCATGACACGATAATTGTATTATAATGTCATGACAAACTATAGCTAATCTTTCGGAGAATCCCCATGTACGCATGTTTAATTATCGCGTTTACTTTTTATGTCCTGCGCTCACCGGCACACGATAACAATCTTAAAACACAGGCTGACTAATTCACGCCGACTAACCACCGGCACAACCCTTACAGCCTGAACACGCAGACACAGTCCGGCAGACAATAACCCTATCCTCAGTTACTATCGCCTCTTCACGGCAGCACTTTCACGCCGCTGCCATGACTACCGCAACCGGAGGTGATTTTGAACAACTCAATTCTTCGCTACGCATCGATAACCATTTTCTGTTTCGTTGCCCTGACCGGCACGGCGATGTCGGCCGAGCTTTTCAAACAGGGCCCAAGCGTCTTTAACTACAATTTTCTTGAGCTTAAATATCTCGATGCCGACGGCGGGGATGGTCTGGGGCTGGTAGGCTCCGGTGATATCCGACCCAACATCGCATTACGTGTTGACTATGCAGAGGCCGGTAGCGGCAATGTCGACGTCGATGCACTCAGACTGGGAGCCACCTACTACATCCAGTCACAGGCTTATCGACAGGCCGACTGGAACTTTGCAGCTGGTCTGGACCGTGTCGAGGACGAAGGCGGCATATTCCTGTCAGCCGGCACCCGCTACGCTCTGAATGATGTCATTGAGCTCAATGGTGCACTCGAACTCAGCACCGTATTCGACACCGACCTGAGTGTCAGGCTCGCCGGACTGTACGAAATTTCCCCGGGCTTCTCGGCATTTTTGGAAACAGAACTCAGCGACGATTCCGGTATAGGGCTCGGTGTACGTTTCTACTGGCGTTAACCGCCGCCGTTGAAGTAAGCACTATGAGCACTGGCAGCAGCAACTGCACACCTTAAAAGCTCACCACCAGACTTCCAGGGGCTGACGGTAACTGTGGCCCCGATCATTGATCCAGTCACCAAAAACCGATCCCGAACCGAATTGCGCTGCAATGAGATTCGCAGCGCGCAAATGCTGCGGTACACTAGCCGGTACTGCCAACCGTACTGAATGCGGAGATCGCTATGCGCACCTTCTATAACATCAACCTCAATGACCAGAGCATCGACAAGCAGGAATTGCACGGCGAAGAGATTATCCGCGCCGGTCGCAACCTGATTGCCAGATCACTGCTTGACCTGGGAGTGGCCGATGTCGATCCCCTGTCACCCGAAAATCCACTGATATTTTCAGCCGGGCCCTTCGCAGGCAGTAACTTCTCCAACGCCAACCGTACCAGTGTCGGCTGTAAGAGCCCACTGACCGGTGGCATTAAGGAAGCCAATTCCGGAGGTACTTTCGGCTTTGCCCTCGGGCAACTGGAACTGGCCGGTTTTACACTGCACAACGCCTCAAAAGACTGGGTTGTTATTCACTTTAAAAAGGACGGTGGAATCGATTTCGCGTCAGCCGATCCGTACATGGGGATGGGCAATTTTGAAACGGCAGAAAAGCTGCACGAAGTGTATGGCAAAAAATGCAGCATCGGTCTGTGCGGCCCGGTCGGTGAGTATCAGGGTTTACTGGCAGGTATTTCTTTCAGTGACGTCGATCTTCGACCATCGCGGCTAAGTGCGCGCGGTGGGGTCGGCGCGGTGATGGGCAATAAAAAAGTTAAGGCGATCATTGTCGACCTGCACAAAATGCCGAGCTTTCATGAGCGCAAGAAGCTGATGGGCGCGGTTCGCGAGTACAACAAAATGCTCAAGGCAGAACCGGCCATCGATAACTTCGCTAAAACCGGCACCGCCATGATGTCAGATGTGATCAATCAGCTGGGCGGTATACCGGTGAGAAACTTCACCGACGGCAGAGCGGCAGAGCCCGGTGGCGATACATTCAAGCTCAGTGGTGACTATCTCAGAGAACAGAATATAGAGCGTGGCGGAGAAACTACTCATGCCTGTATGCCAGGCTGTCTGATTCAGTGCAGCAACGTGTATGCAGACGCAGATGGAAACGAGGTGGTTTCACCTATTGAGTACGAAACCATCGGCCTGGTCGGCACTAACTGCGGTCTGACTGACCCGGATGACCTGGCCAGAATTAACTGGCATGCGAACGATCTGGGTGTAGACACCATCGAACTTGGCGGCACACTCGGTATGCTAATGGACGCAGGTCAGGCAGAGTTCGGTGATGCAGCCTTTATGGAACAAATGTGTGATGAAATGCGTAACGCAACCGATCGCGGAAAAATCATTGCACAGGGTGCTGCGCGTGCTGGTGAGCACTACGGCATCGAACGAATACCGGTGATTAAAAAGCAAACCATCAGCGCCTATGACCCCAGAGTGATCGAAGTGACAGGCATCACCATGATGACCACAGCACAGGGTGCAGACCACACCGCCGGCAACCTGCCCACCTACGAGTGTGAAGGCAAAGATGTCGAAGAACTGGTACATGCAAGTCTCGAGGCACAGGTACTCACCGCAGCGGCAGATTCACTCGGACTATGTATCTTCGGACGCTCTGTCACCAATGAACAAATCGACTTTATGGTAAATGCCTTAAACGATGCACACGGCACTGAGCTTGATCCGGGGTTCTATAAAGCACTTGGTACCGAAGCACTTAAGCTTGAAAATGAATTCAACAAGCTGGCCGGGTTCAGCACTGAAGATGATGACCTGCCAGACTTTTTCTACCAGGAAGCACTTAACCCTACCGGCAAGCTCGCAAGGTTTCACGGCAGTGAAGTAAAACCGTCTGCCGATCTCTGGTGGCAGCAGCACTCGTAACTGCAAACGGAGTTTAATTACACATCACGCTGTAATACTCCTGCAGGCTGCCATCAATACGATCAATCCCCCGGTACTGCCACCGGTACAGGGGGATTTTTTATGCAATATGCCAGCAGCGTTTTAACCTGCAGTTTCCCCGATAGAGTGACACTTTTAGTTTGTCCAACACCAACAACCAGCTCACCAATAATCAAAACAGCACCAAAGCAATCGCACTCATGCTGTCGGCCATGGCCGTGTTGCCACTGATGGATATCACCGCCAAATATCTCAGCACCAGTATGGCCACCGGACAAATTGCCTGGGCACGATTTTTCTTTCAGTCGTTGTTACTACTGCCATTTGCGCTAAGGCTCAAATCACAGTGGCGGGCAACCCGATGGCAGTACCATCTGCTCAGAGGGGTGTTAATTGCGGCAGCCACGTTATTCTTTTTCACATCATTAATTAAGCTACCGGTTGCCGATGCGCTGGCGATTTTTTTTGTTGAGCCATTGATACTCACACTATTGTCACCGTTTTTTCTTGGTGAAAAAATCGGCTGGCGACGTCTGCTGGCCGTTGCCATCGGCTTTATCGGGGCACTGTTTATTATTAAGCCCGGCGCCGATGTATTTGGAATTTATGCATTGCTGCCACTGGCGGCATCGGTTTGTTTTGCGTTTTATCTGATACTGACACGCAAGCTCGCACAAAAAACCGACCCGGTTATTATTCAGTTTTTTACTGGTATTTCCGGCATGCTGGCACTTGGTGTCGCATTAACAGTCGGCAGCAGCCTGCAGATCTCATTTCTGACCATACAATGGCCAAATGCTTCACAGTGGCTTTTTCTGGCCCTGCTTGGAACTATTGGCTGTATTGCACACTTGCTGGTGGTAAAGGCGTTTCAACTACTTAATGCAAGCACACTTGCACCACTGCAGTATTTCGAAATACTCGGTGCCACTCTGTTTGGCTGGTACTTTTTTAAAGATATTCCGTCAGTCAGTACCTGGCTGGGCATTGCGATTATTACCGGATCGGGTATCTATGTTTACTGGCGTGAATCAATTGCCAGGGAATCCGGCTAAGCCTACCCCGCACAAGCTCAGTTGAAATACGCTTCCTTGAAGTGCAGACGGCAGGTTGATTCGTAACGATCATTACCGCCTATCTCTATTTGCGCACCTTCGGTTACCGCGTTGCCGTTTTCATCGCGTCTTACCACCATAGTCGCCTTGCGACCGCAATAACAAATCGCTTTCAACTCTTTGAGGTTATCTGCCCATGCCAGCAGATATTTACTGCCTTCAAAAGGCTCACCCTGAAAGTCTGTTCTAATGCCGTAGGCAAGCACGGGAATATCGAGCTTGTCGCACACATCGGTTAACTGAAATACCTGCGCACGATTTAAAAACTGCGCTTCATCAATCAACACGCAACTAAGGGCTTTTTCACTGTGCTGATCACTAATCATCGTGAAAAGATCCTGTTGCTGATCAAATATTGTTGCATCGGTTTTTAAACCGATTCTGGAGGCGACAACGCCCTTCCCGTAACGATTATCAATCGCGGGCGCCAGCACCATGGTGTGCATTCCGCGCTCACGGTAGTTGTAACTCGACTGCAACAACGACGTCGACTTGCCGGCATTCATTGAAGAATAATAGAAATACAGTTTTGCCATGCGTGCAATTCAGTTAGTGTACGTAGTACAAATCGGAGTAGAAAATGTTAACCAGGGCCAGCCGCCTGCAGCGGTGCCTCGTAGCGTCGCCAGACTACCGCCGATGCCCATTGCCCGCAAGCCCGTTACCGCAACCAACGCTATTCAAATTCAACGGTACTTACCCAACATGTTACAGGCACAGCTTAGAATCAGAATTGAATGGAGCCACTGCGATGCGGCAAAAATAATTTTTAACCCGCACTACTACATCTGGATGGATAACTGCACTCATTCACTGCTGCGGGTTGCAGGGCTCGATGCCAGTGAACATCTCGACGATCCCGACTTCAAAGCCTGTCCGCTGGTAACCAGCTCGGCTCAATTTCATCACCCGGCTGTACTGGGTGATCTACTGTTACTGACCAGCAGCGTTAGCCGTTTTGGCAATACCTCATTTGAATTCAGCCACAGCTTTAGCCGTGACAACACCGTTGTTTGCAGCGGTACCGAGGTGCGGGTATGGGGAGGCACAGACGACGCAGGCAACCTGACTGCAGTGCCGGTACCGGACTGGATCAGGGACAACCTCAGCGCTTGCGGCACACACGATGTGTCACCGTAAGCAGTTCCGGCTATAGAATTTCTGTTTCGACAAATACAAACTCGTAGTCGTTGGCATTAATCACATTGTGCTCAACCCCCTCACCGCGATAGTACGCTACTCCCGCAGTGAGATCGGCTTCGATATCACCATCGGCAGTTTCAAGCAGCAGCTTGCCGGTCGTTTGCGGCACTACCACATAATCGTAACCGTGCCGGTGCCAGCCGGTTTCGGCACCGGCTGCAAAACGCCACTCGGTCACTACCACCCGATCATTCTTCACCTGTACCGTCGGCACGGCTTTAGGTCGCTCACCAGACATATTTTGTCCCCCTTTTGTCGGAATGGTGCCACAGGTCCTTTGCCTTATCCAAATGCATGGCGGCATAATGCTGTTACGCTCAAAACCGGATAAGCCATGCAACCGAAAAGCCAGCAAAACTTCGCCCAGGCACTGTGGCAGAAAGATAAAGAACACCATCTGCATCCATGGCAGTTGTTCGACAGCTTTCAGGAAGAAGGCGCAATGATCATGGATCGTGGTGAAGGTGCATGGCTGTTTGATATTGACGGCAACCGCTACCTCGATTCTGTCGGCGGTTTGTGGTGTACCAATATTGGACAGGGCCGCAGGGAGATGGCTGAAGCCGTGGCCGAGCAAATGGAAAAAATGGCCTATGCCAGCCCGTTTGTTGACATGACTAACGCCCCCGCTGCCGAGCTTGCAGCAAAGCTTGCCGCACTCGCTCCCGGCAACCTCAACCACGTGATGTTCAGTTGCGGTGGCTCGACGGCAAACGATTCCGCATTCCGGTTAATTCAGTTTTATCAGAATTGCCGCGGCAAACACGATAAAAAACACATCATTGCCCGCGATGCCAGTTATCACGGATCAACCTATGTAGCGATGTCAATCGGTGGCAAAAAAGCCGATCACCCGCCCGAGTTCGACTATATACGCGACACCATACATCACATCTCAAGTCCCAACGCCTACCGCAATGCCAACGGCATGAGCGAGGCTGAGTATCTCGACTTTCTGGTCGACGAGCTCGATAGAAAAATCACCGAACTCGGGTCAGACAAAGTCGCTGCTTTTTTTGCCGAACCAATTCTCGGCGCAGGTGGCGTGATTGTACCGCCCGAGGGGTATCATCGCCGCACACACGAGGTATGCAAAGCGCATGATGTACTTTATGTGTCCGATGAAGTAGTTACCGCTTTTGGCAGACTCGGTCACTGGTTTGCATCAAAAGAGGTATTTGATCTGCAACCGGATATTATTACCTGTGCCAAAGGCATCACCTCAGGGTATTTGCCACTCGGTGCGACCATCTTCTCATCCGAAATTAACGAGGTTATCAGTGAGCCCGGTCATGGCCGGTATTTTTCCAACGGCTATACCTACTCGGGTCACCCTGTTTCCTGTGCAGCGGCCTTAAAAAACCTCGAGATTATGGAACGTGAAAATATCTTTGCACACGTTAAAGACGTTGGTCAGTACTTTGAGCAACAACTGCACACACTGAATGATCTTGAAATTGTTGGCGAGGTACGCGGTGTCAGTCTCATGCAATGCGTAGAGTTTGTTGCCAATAAAGAAACCCGCGAAGTCTTCCCTGACGATCTTGATATCAGCAAGGTGATATCAAATATCGCAGACAAAAAAGGCTTACTGGTAAGGCCGATTATTAATCTTAACGTGATGTCGCCGCCGCTGATTATTACTAAAGAGCAGATCGATTTTGCGGTTACCACATTGCGTGAATCTATTGAAGAAGCCACTGCTCAGCTAAAAAAAGACGGCCATCTTTAAAACCCGAACAACCCTGTAAATACTAATGACATCACAGCAAACTGTGGGCGTTGCCCTGATCGCCCTGCTGCAGCGCTATGGCGTGGAGCATGTGTTCGGTATACCCGGCGTTCACACCATAGAGCTATACCGCGGGCTGGCAGACAGTGCTATCCGCCATCACACACCGCGACATGAACAGGGTGCGGGCTTTATGGCAGACGGTTATTCAAGAGTCAGCGGCAAGGTCGGTGTGTGCTTTGTGATTACCGGCCCCGGCCTGACCAACATCATCACACCGATGGGACAGGCACTGGCCGACTCAATCCCGATGCTGGTGATATCAAGTGTCAATGACACACTGCAAACACCACATGCCCGTGGCATGCTGCATGAAATGCCCAATCAGCTCGCACTCAGTGAGCAGGTAACCCGGTTCAGTGCCACGGTGCATACCGCAGAAGAGTTACCCTCACTGCTTGCCCGCGCGTTTAGCTGTTTCGCTGGCAGCCGTCCCGGACCGGTGCATTTGCAGTTGCCGGTATCACTGCTTGGTAAAGCGGCTGACCACACATTGTGCGAACAGGTTTATTTACCACCGCCGTATCCGGTTGCAGCAGTGGAATCTGTCAGCGCGTGCCACAATGCAATCACCAACAGTAAAGCACCGGTTATTCTTGCTGGTGGCGGTGCTCGACATGCAGCATTGCCAATCACAGAACTCGCCAGCCGCATTGATGCCCCGGTGTTAATGACAATCAACGGCCGCGGCACGGTGCCTGCCGGTCACCCGCTGGCGGTCTCTGCAAGCTGCACACTCGAGGCCGCCAGACAAACCGTCAATCAGTCTGATCTGGTGATCGCACTTGGTACCGAACTGGCCGCCACAGACTACGATCAATATAAAAACCATAACTTCCGCATCGACGCCGATCTTATCCGTTGCGATATTGATCCGCAGCAACTGCACAACAATTTTCAGGCTGATATCGCGGTAAACGCCGATACCGGATGTTTTGCCGCACAATTACTTGAAACAATGCCGGCACAAACCGATAAAAAGGGCGCAAAGCGTGCAGCAGAAACCATGCGTGCAGCACATGACGAACTAACCACCGACATGAAGCGCCATCTGTTACTGCTTGAAGCACTGCGTAACGCATTGCCGGAAGCGATTTTTGTCGGCGACTCCACGCAGTTAATCTACAGCGGCAACATGGTTTTCAACACTGCCAGGCCCAATCACTGGTTTAATTCATCGGTGGGTTTTGGCACGCTGGGTTATGCATTGCCTGCCGCTACCGGTGCTGCCATCGCTGTTAATAAACAGCAGCCTGTAGTTTGCATCATTGGTGATGGTGGTCTGCAGTTTGTTCTCGGTGAACTTGGAGCACTGATGGATACCGGTATGCCAGTTGCCATTCTGGTCTGGTGTAACCAGGGTTATCGGGAGATAAAAACCTCAATGGAACAGGCAGATGTTTCCACGGTAGGAGTGGAGTTTGCAGTGCCGGATTATCACTCGGTAGCATCTGCCTATGGCATCGATGCCACATCTGTCAGTGACGACGATGAACTGTGCAATGCCGTAGTCAGTGCTTTTGAACAACAACAATCAGTAGTTATTACTCTGGATGAGTCGACGTTTATGCAAGCGTAAAATACCGGCAGTAGCGGAGGTATTCTACAGTTTGAATGCTTCCCTGATCTGACGGTAGCAATCATCGCTGCGCTTGAAGTGCAGTGCCTGCATACCGAGTTCCCGCGCGGCAACAATGTTCGGCATACTGTCGTCGATAAAATAAACTTCCTCTGCGTTAAGCCTGTAACGCTTTAATACAAGCTCAAACAGCGCCGGGTCGGGTTTGATCAGCTTTTCTTCGGCAGAGATCACCACATCGTCGAACAGACTGAAATACTCTCTGGTACGCAGATAGGCGGCATTTTCATTCGACATATTCGATAACACGTACATCGGAACACCGGCCGCTTTCATCTGTGACAACATCGCCACTGATGCATCAATGTTGACCAGTGAATGTCTAATGACATCGAAGCAGCGCTGCGCGTCATCGTGGCTGAGTTCAGTTTCACTGCTGATGCGGGCGGCGACTTCCTGCTCTGTGGTCAGGCCCTGATCAAGACGCAGCCAGTCGGGGTGTTCCAGCAATTCACTGCGAAGGTATTGCGTATGCACCGCAGACACATTAAACGCCGGATAAATGAGTTCGGGCTCCCACTGCACCAGCACGTTGCCCAGATCCCAAAGTGCAATCATTGATTTCTCACATCAGAGGTTAACGCTTACTATGTACATCAGCGGCTGCCTGCCGGGCACCCTGCAACATAAAGCCGTGTTCTGATGATATATAGAACATGCTGACGCCAAGTTGGCGTAAATTGTCGACCTTGCCGGTGTCGGCTGCAAACGTCATACAGCAGCACAATTCATTGGCACACGCGTTACCGACGCGTTGCATAGCCGCTAATACCTCGGGGTGGTTTAAGTCACCCACACCCAGACACACCGCCAGATCCGCAGGTCCGACAAACAACCCGTCAATACCATCAATGGCTGCCATCTGTTCACACACCTCAACGCCTTCGGGCTCTTCGATTTGCGCGATTACCACCGTTTCATCGGTACTCTGTGCAAGTAGATCGGGCATTTTTCGGGTGGTAAAACCTGCCCAGCGGGTAGAACCCGCATAGCCGCGGCCCCCGTGACCAAAACGCCCCCATCGGGCAATTTCCTGCGCTTTGGCAAGCGTATCGACATGAGGCACCACAACGCCGGTCGCCCCCGAATCCAGCGCCTGCAGAATCTCGTGTCGTGCACCCGATGCCACTCGCACCAGCGCCGGCAGTTTAAGCGCTCTGCACAATGCCAGACAGGCATCGAGCCGCGCACGATCAAACGGTGCATGCTCGGCATCGAGACAAATGAAGTCGAGCCCGGATTCGGCAAGCACTTCCACAAGTTCGTAGGCCGGGGTTTTCAGAAAAGTCCCTGCCAGCAACTGTTTTGCGTGCATTTGTTGTTTGAGGGTTGGCGACATGATTATTTTCTGTGGTCGAGAATTTCGGGGTTAATCAACCGTTCACGGGTCAACAGACCATCGAACGCATCGAGGATATTTTGTGCTGAAAACGCAGCCATACGACTGAGGCTTTCAGCAGTACCAGCCGCGTTGTGCGGTGTAAGCACAGAGTTTGGCAGGGTCAGCAGCGGATTATCAGAAGCGGGAGGTTCCTGTGCAAACACATCGACACCGGTAGCAGCAATCTGATTGTGTTGAACTGCTTCTGCGAGTGCAGCTTCGTCGACCACTCCGCCACGCGCACAGTTAATCACAATGGCATGTTGTGGCAGTGCTGAAAACTCGGCAGCACCGATCATCCCCTGTGTACTTTGATCGAGTGGCACATGAACGGTCAGGTAATCAGTCTGCGGTAGCCTTGTTCGAAAATCGTCGACAGTTTCAACACCGATTTCCGCAGCATAGGCGTGGTCAAGTGCAATATCGGCAACAGTTACATGCATACCAAACGCTTTACATAGCGGCGCCAGACGCTTGCCTATACGACCAAAACCGACAATCAACACATTTTTGCCGTGAAGTTCACTGGTGAAATGCTGGCTGCGTTCGGCAAAGCGCCCGCTGCGTGTGATTTCGTCATACTGGAATGCACGTTTATTCAGCGCCAGCATCATCATCATCACGTGCTCAATAACAGAGATGGTATTTGAGTCAGCCGCAATGGCGACCGGAATGTTCCGTTCGCTGCAATGCCCGACTGCAATATTGTCACAGCCGACACCATGGCGCGAAACCACCTCAAGCTGTGTGGCTGCGGCCAGATCGGAAGCTTCAAGCGTTAAGGTTCGCACCAGAATGCCATGCGCGTCCGGGATCTCTTCGAGAACACGGTTTTTATCGCCCTGTGCATAGACGACGGCAACATCTTTACGTGCCGCCAGAATCGCCATGCCGTGTTCATGTAGTTTTTCCGTGACTACCACTTTTTTCAATGCAGCATCTCCGTACGGTTGATCACCGATATGACGGCTGGAGGATGATTGTCGTTGATTGACCCGGCCGACACCACCTGACAAGATCATTATCTCGATTACCGGACCGCACAACAATGACACAATATGCTCAGGAAGACTTATTAAAGCTGCAACAGTGGGATACCCCGACAATCTGCAACGGTCTGGAAATTATCTGTCCGGAGCGCAGGGCTTACGGTTTTACCACTGAGCCTCTGGTCTGTCTTGACCCGTCACTACCGTCGGTGGTCGGCTACGCCAGAACAGCGACCATCCGCGCTGCGGTGCCGTCTGCCGGTAATGAGGCCGACGATAAAGCACTGCGTCTTAACTACTACGAGTACGTGGCAAAAGGGCTGAAGGACGGCAACGATGACACTTCCGGACCTTCAGTTGTGGTGATTGAAGATCTCGACAGCAGCCCGGGCTTTGGCGCATTCTGGGGTGAGGTCAATACCAATATCCATCTCGGACTTGGCGCAAAAGGCTGTGTAACAAACGGCTCAATGAGAGACTTAACCGATTCGGCAGCCGGATTTCAGCTGCTTGCCGGACAGGTCGGCCCGAGCCATGCGTATGTGCATCTGGTGGACTTTGCGAATACAGTAACGGTAAACAACATGACCGTTTCCAACGGCGATATTATTCATATGGATCAGCATGGTGCGGTTGTTGTACCGCCGGAGGCAGTAACTGCATTACCTGCCGCCATCGAACTGATCAGCAGGCGCGAAGCCGTTATTATCAGCGCCGCACAAGCGGCGGATTTCAGTTTCGAAAAACTGCGTGATGCAATGGCAGATGCCAATGATATTCACTAAGTGATATTCACCAGGTTATATCCACTGGTAACAACCTTCGAAAATCCATCAGACCAAAGTATGTTTAATCGACTGAAACTTCGTTTTGCGACAACGGTGCTGTGCAGCACCGTCTGTCTTGGCGCTTGTGCCGGTGGCGAATCTTTCGCTACCCGTTCCGGCTTTACACAATACTTTGGACAATACCCGCCTGCCACTACGCTGCCCGATCAGCGACAGCACGCATTGCTGGAAACCTATCGGCCAAGAATCTTTAAAGCAGCCAACCAGCAGGGCCCGGTTGATTTCTACCAACAGTACATTGCCAATGGCGTACTTGAAGTTGACGGTAAAAAAATTACAACACTCGATCAGGCACAACTTAACCGCTACAAAGACGACCCGGGCGTGCTGTTTAACTATCGCGGTAATGTAACACCCGGCGGTAAAGCTATGGTCTATGCAAGGTTCGATGAAGACACCCTGCTACACAATGGCAAGAGTTATCCGCTTGAGTTTCTCACTTACAACCTTGCATTTCCCACCAGTGGTATGCTGGTAGGTTTGGGCAGGTTTAACAGCACCGTTTTACGTGTTGCCGGTAACCTCACCGACTGGCATCAGCTCGATCACTATGTGGGTTTAAGTATTGCGTTATATAGAGAACAACCTGTCGCTGTGATGCTGCAACAACACAATTACCAAACCACCTACATCATCAATCATAACCTCGCACTACCGGACGATAACCGCGTTAAAGTCGATATTGCAATGCGTTCAAACGAGCTGTACCTGCACAGCGAACAAAGAGTAGAACACCCGGCCGTTTCATTTACCACCAAAGACAATATTGAATTTCTGATGACCGGCAATGAAAAACCTTTCATGGCCGGCTACGACGTAACACACGGCGAACAGGAAATAGACTATCAGCTACAGCTGCTACCGCAGACCGATGCTTTTTATCAGTTTAAAGGACACTTGGGGGTGTCACGGCTGTTACCTGGCAGAGACGGCCCACCGGGCGCCGACTATGTAACACTTCCCGGGCTCATGCCGCGAGCGGTTCGCCTGGTCAGCGGGTTCAGAACACAATCGCTGCAACGTGAAACCGAAAAGATCAGCGCCTTATTCAACGAAAAGACTTTTACTATTAACACCGATGCCATCGATGCATACTCGGCAGATTTTCTCGACGCCGCCTCACTACTTCCGGACTAAACAGTCGGATGACGGGGATGAACTTTTGGTTTGAATAAGTACTGTTTAATTATCTGCAGGTAGCCTCGGTAATAGTAGCCACCGTTACGTTGCAGAATATCTGCAGAGGTTTGTTGCCATACCTGTGGCAGCAGATACCACGGTAAAGCAGGCTGTTCATGATGCAGGGCATGCAGGTTATTGTTTAAAAACAGCAGCCCCATTAACCTGCCGCTTTTAACCACCACGGTTCTGTTGGACGGCATCTCAGCAGTTTGGTGCTCGAGAAAAGAACGCAGCATTGTTAACGCCAGTCCCGGGTACGCAAACAGAAAAATATACTCAGGCAGGGGAATGTCGAAGGAGCGTAACCACAGCAACACCAGTGCTATAGAAATCAGGTGGCGAAACCACACACCCGCGTTTGTCGTATCACCTCGGGCAAGACGGACAAATTCATTCCGCCATAGTGACCAGCATGACATCAGCGGGCCCAGCACTAAACGACCGACCACGGTATTGCGCACCAGATACAGGCCCTGCTGCCACGCCGGTAGCTTATCCCACTGATGATGTGACACGAAGTAAGACTCCGGGTCGTCAAAAGGGTCGGTAATGCGATCGTCAATATGATGTTCAAGATGAGAATCGCGATACAGATCAAATGGCAGCCACAGCCACAGCGACGGAAAAACCAAAACCTCGTTGACGAGGCGGTTTCGAGTCGGGTGTCCGTGAATTACCTCGTGCTGCAACGAACCGTGCAGTGCAACAGTGAAACCACCCGCCACCAGCACCAGCCACCACGGTAACTGGTGATAAAACAGACATATCACAGCGAATGCCGCGTAGTTGACTGCCAGCAACAGCAGTGTCTGCCATTCAATTGCCGGTATTTTCGGATTGTTCATCTTTTCCCAGCCCCGGTTATATCGGTGCAGTTGCATAGGGGCCGTAGCAGCTGCACCATCACGTTCAATGAGTATTCACGCCTGATTTGACTACCCTGCAATGCAAAACACGCGCAGAATAGCGAATCCAATGGCGTAATTTACCGCAAACAGCCACCGACAGACTTGCTATTTATGCACGAAAACACACCCTCAGTCGCAGCGGGCTGGCAGCAGCTGGTTACCGATGCAACCGGATGCGCTGAACCACAGCAGCTCGATACCATACAGTCACTGTGGAGCGGGTTCGGCGCAATATTTCGGGTCGCTGCGAACCATAAAACGCTTATCGTCAAGCATGTCAATCCACCGCTTGAAGGCAACCATCCACGCGGCTGGAAAAGCGATTTCGCCACCGACAGAAAGCTCAAATCCTATGCCGTGGAAACCTACTGGTATGAGCATCTGAGTAGTCGCTGCGACGATGCGTGCCGGGTGGCAGACTTTCTTGGCGCCCGACAACACGGCCTGCAACGATGGCTGCTGCTGGAAGATCTCGACGCCGCCGGATTTGCGCTCAGATTTCAGGCGCTAGATATCAGTCAGGCGATGGTGTGTCTGGACTGGCTGGCACATTTCCATGCGCGATTTATCGATACTAACACCGGTCACCTGTGGCACACCGGCAGTTACTGGCATCTCGAAACCAGACCGGATGAGTTTAAAGCCATGAGCGACGGACCGTTAAAACATCACGCCGCAGAGATAGACCGGATTCTCAATCATTGTCACTACCAGACACTGATTCACGGTGACGCAAAGGTCGCCAACTTCTGTTTTAGCGAACACGACACAGTGGCAGCGGTAGATTTTCAGTACACCGGTGGCGGGTGCGGTATGAAGGACGTGGCGTACTTTATTGGCAGCTGCTTCAGTGAAGATGAATGCAGTGACTATGCTGATGAACTGCTGGATCGGTACTTTGCCACATTGGCCACAGCACTTCAAAAAGACAACGCTGCCGTCGACGCTATACAATTAGAACAGGGGTGGCGCGCGCTTTATCCGCTGGCGTGGACTGATTTTTATCGTTTTCTGGACGGCTGGATGCCGTCACATAAAAAGATTCACCGCTACACCAAAGCACTTGCCGAACAAACTTTCGATGCTCTTCCTGCATTTCAGCAAGAGGGTTAGATACTAATCAGCTGCCGGAATCGGTTTGAGATTCCTGCTGATCTTCAATAGAAGCCAGCTGCTCGTCTGCCTTGTCAAACCAGATGCGTGATACGTAATTGTCTTTTGGCCAGCGCATCTCGAAAAGATCAACCTGTACGCCGGTATGTCTGTCGCGCAATGAGGTAAAGATCTCTTCAGATTTTTCCAGATTACCCAGCTCGTACTCCGCCAGCCCCTGGCTGTACAGTGCGGTGTCGTAGTAGCTGCTGTCAGGGTGCTGATCGACAACATTCTGCATGAGTGCAATCGATTCTTCATAGTTCGACTGATCAACCATTTTTATATAGCCGAGCATGTACTGAGCATCGTCGATCAGGTAGCTGTCGCTGTATTCATTGACCAGCTGGTTTAACGCATTGATCGAACCGTCAACATCACCATCGTCACGTAAATTAAGTGCAGATTTATACAGGTTAAAGTCTTTACCAACGCCATAGACATCGGCCTCTTCAAGCAGAGACAGTTTTATCATTGCGCGGGCTTTGTTATCGGTGGTAGAACCGGAGTTCAGATAGTCCCGGTACTCCTGAGCCGCCGCTACGTTGTCACCGGCTTCTTCAAGATCACGCGCCTGATAGTACTGCGCCTCGATCAGATTGGAACCGGTGCCTTCAATAACACTGTAATCTATGTCAAGCGATGCTGTACGCTGACCTTCGCCGACCGGTACAAACGCTACATCAAGAGTTACTTTATCACCCGGCTCAAGCGTTAAACCCTCTTGTACAGTGACTTTAAAATCGTCGGGAAATTCCCCGCCGATAGAAACACTGTTGATCGGATAGGTATCAACACCAACATTTTTAAGTTCAATGACCTGAGGTGTCTCGGTACCAACATCCTGAACACCAAAACGGTAATCAGACAAAGACATCTCAAGGCCGATCACATCGCCGTCACTGTCGCGCTTGGCGCTTTCTTCTTCGGCTTCACAACCTGCAATTAACAACGCGGTCAGCACACACAGACCTGCTTGTTTTGTGAGACCGTAAGTGATTTTATTTTTTCTTTTATTGTTCATCACTGATCTTTCCCCATCGCCGCCGGACACTCCTGCTACTTATCAGCTATCTATGCTGCGGTTGTCGACTGATCGCCCGAATCAGTGACAAAGTAGTCCAGTGCAATTTTGCAGTTGGTCAGTGAAGTATCGAGTTCTTCGGCATTCGCTGCAGGTTGCTGGCGCAGCGTTTCGATCTGCTCCATCTCGTTTTTTGCGGCCGCCACATGACGGTTGATGCTCTGCACTGCACCTGCCAGTGCCTGTGTGATCTCGCCGAATTCTTCATCATCGGAAGCACGCATTCTGACATTGAGTTTGCCTTCTCCAATCTCGCGCAGTGCACGCTTAACCGCCAGTAGCGGCTGTCCAAGTTTGCGGATGATATAGACACTGATCATGCTGGTAACAATGACGTTCATCACCATCATCATCACAATCCATCGACCCAGCACGCTGGCTAGGCTCGGGATTTGTTCATTCAGCATGCCCATGTCTTCAGATACAAAAAGCATCGGTGCTTTACCGGATACCAGTTGTCCGAGCATGTGGTGGTAGAAGAGCCCCAGCATCACGGTCGTCAGCACCAGATACAGTGTTGCAAAGGCAATTACCCGGCGGATTTCCCGCGCCTGAAATGTTTTGTCTTTAAGCAGCGCGAGCGGAAAAAATGAATCGGATGAACGGGTCATGTCGGCAACTCTTCATGAATTACGGAATATTCCTACTGTTGCGACGGTCTTCAGCACAACTTAACGCATCAACAGCAACGGAGCAGGATATTTCCAAACCGGACACAAATTGGGGGCTGAGTGGCAAAACAATGGCGGAAGAGCGTGGGAGTCGAACCCACCAGACACGTCTGACGCGTCTCACCGGATTTGAAATCCGGACCCGTCACCGGATCGGGTCGCTCTTCCAGAAAAATAACCTATTGAACTGCACACTGCGGGCGTTTCAGATTAACACATATTCAGCTGCTGCTGTCCGTCTGCGGGCGAGGCCGCTCACATGTGACTACATCAGTGGCGGGTAGTTCACCCACCGCACACGACTGCCCTCAAACCCTTAGAGTGCGCGGACCCGACAATGTTCCTGCTACACGGACTCAAGCAGGTTGCGATAAATCTCCGGGTCAGTGGCACCCTCACAGCCAAGCAGCAGCACGCGACTGTTTTGATCGATACCAAACTCACTTCTAAGCGATTCATCTTTGGCTATCGCCATTAACGCGAGCGCACCGGGTACCGCACATTCCCCTGCTTCGATGTTTCCGCCCCCCATGTCACCGCGGGCAAACAATTGCATGGCAGCAGCAACCTGACTGTCGGCAAGCGTCACTACCTGGTCGAGGCAACCCTGCATCACCTGCCATGCAAGGGCTGAGACTTCGCCGCAGGAAAGCCCGGCCATCACGGTTTCAACATCAATACTGACAGTTTGCATTTGCCCGGCCCTGACACTTTGCAGCCAGCAGTCGGCATGTTCCGATTCCACCACAATAAACCGGGGTCGCTGTTCGCCGGTTTCCATCCACAGCCTGGCGCAAATTGCTGCAGCCAGGCCTCCGACGCCTGCCTGCACAAATACATGAGTGACGGGTGCTGATGCCTGCTGAATGATTTCCGTCGCCATGACGGTATAACCGGCCATCACATTGCGCGGTACTTCCATATACCCTTCGTAAGAAGTATCAGACACCACAAACCAGCCGTTTGCCGCAGACTCTTCTGCGCATAGCCGCACTGAATCGTCGTAATCACCATCGATACGAACCACCTCGGCACCATAGGATTCCATCGCTTTTTTACGACCGTCACTAACATCCCGGTGAATATAGATACGACACCTGCAACCGGCGTTTTGCGCACCCCATGCCACTGAACGACCGTGGTTGCCATCTGTGGCGGTAGTTACCATCATCTGCTGCGTAAAGGATTGATAGTCACCATTGCGAATATCACCCAGTGCTATCGATTCACCGTGCTTACGATGATATTCCTGCGCCACCAGGCACAGCACTGCATACGCACCACCCAGCGCCTTGAAACTACCCAGCCCGAATCGCTCGGATTCATCCTTAAACAACACTTCAGCGCAATTGACATGAGCTGCCAGTTTGTCGAGGTGCCGCAGCGATGTTGGCTGATACCCGGGCCATGAGCTGATTTCAGAGAACGCCGCCTGCGCGTCTTCAACAGACAACACAGCACCGGCCTGCGATGAGTACCCTGTTTGCGGTGCATTGTGACTGACATGATCAACCAGCGTGACATCTTTGGCAGTGCTGCCTGCAATAGACATTGTGCGAATCCTGTGCGGGTTAAAA
>CAYZVB010000054.1:14653-20747 GCA_964481315.1 uncultured Granulosicoccaceae bacterium | reverse complement strand
TTAACCCAGCTCGACACACCACCGCGTATGTAAGGGTAGGTGCCTTCGAGAATAAGACACACATTGGCGTGTCTGTCGGGATGATATTTGGGGGAGATATTCATGCCCAGAACTCAATCACGTTAGAGAACGGCGGGTACGCGCGATAAGCAGGGTCAATTGCTTTTAGTGTCGAGCGCAAGAGCTTGAAGTTGCGAGTGGTATATGCAGCCTCTGCAATGTATGGCAAAGCTTTATCTTTCGAGATACCAAGTTCGATTGAACGCATAAAAGCGCGATTGGCTTTTTCGGTTTCGCCTTGCTTCAGGTAGATTTGGCCAAGTAGAAACTGTGCATTCACGTTAGACTGTTCGGCGGCCAGCGAGAGTGCTGCGTGAGATTCGGCTTTCGACAGTAACTCTTCACGGGCTACCGGTTCATCTTCTTCAATGGTAAGCAGTTCCCAGTAGTTGTTGGCAATCTGCAGTTGAATGTTTGACTTGCCGGCACCTGTAGAGAGCTTAGCGTCGGCTTCAAGTCTCTGGATCTCACGGTTAAGCCGATTGATCTTTTTATCGAGCATTTGGTACGCAACCAGTCGTATGCGTTCGTTTTCGTGGCCGATAGCTGATTTAAGCAGTGGTGCCGATTCACTGTCTCTGATGTGTCTGGTAGCAGCAACTTTGTTGTAAAGCTGATCCGTTTGTTTATCGAACATGAGTTGTTCAATAAACCCCCTGCTGTCAAGCTTTGGTATTGGCCGGTCTATCGGTGCTGCAAATGGAAGGTCGGCATTGCTGGTGAATTGCCAGAATTCGTTTTCCTGATGACGACCGTTGGCGAGAATCGCACCGAAAGTCACCGCAAGCCAGGTACCGACCGCGCCGATAAATGGCATGAAGAAACCGAGTGATGCAAACAGAAGTATTAACGGTATTCGCTTACCGGGTACCAGTGTGCTTAGCAGTGAAGCAGTTGCCACTGCTGCCAGTACACTTGCCAGCAGGTGGGCAAGCACCCACATGTTGGTGGTCAGGGTAATGCCGGTGTTTGCGACCAGTTGCAGAACCAGTGCAAACTCTGCAATCAGTGCGATACCAAGCGCCGGTATTCCGAATAAGCTACGCAACACGTTTTCGCCACCTGCTGGTTTTCGGTTTTTCTTTGGCTTCCTGCACACCTGTCATCTGGTTGATAAAGGCCATGCAGGTTTCTCTGGTGTCCTTTTTCCTGATCTGTTTCATACGTGCTTCTTCGGTCACGTTGTTGAGCTCAATCTTGTGCTCGTCAAACAGTTTCTTGGCTACCCGCTGCAGGTACGCTTTGCCCTGGGATTCATTCATTAGAGGCATTAGGATTAACACGGTGCGTTCACCGGCAGGCGAATGTGGCTGCCATGAGCTGTCAAGGCTACGAATGTTTGAGCCCAGAAAATCAGCCACTAACTGCGTCTGATCAGTGGTCTTGAGCTTCACTGCCATCAGGGTTGACTGAACCTGATTGGTATTTGCAAAACGCAGCGCGTTGTCCAGTTCGGCCATGAACCAGCCACTGCGTGACTCACCAACGCTGCGTGCGCGGGTTAGCATGTCGCCGATATAGCTGCCAAGCAGCGAAAGCACATTGAGGTTCTCCTGCTGGAAAGCCATAAAGTGCATATCCTTAATCGCCAGCACACCGTGCAGATGATCATGGGAATCAACAATCGGCACCACAGCAAGCAGCTGGCTTTCGACTGTTTCGTCGGCCTGTGCCTGCAGCTTGACGCTGACCAGTTGCTGACTTTCAACGGCCAGTTTTAAAAGCGGGTCGAACAACGGCAACTCGGGCATGTTGCCATGCGTTGCAATAGGTTGCGGATTAATACGATTGCGGCTCTTAATACCGTAGAGACCTGCAACCTGCACCGCACCGAACTGTGCAAAGATTGCCATCAGTTCGTTACCGGCACTGATTTCATCGCCGCTGTCATCTGACATTAACGGCTTCAGTTGTTGCAGTGCCTGTCTCACGCTCATGCGGCGACCGGCCATAAACTCTTCAAGCTGACCGTGAGACACCTTAAGAATGTGGTAGTCCTTTGAGAACTCCTTGATTCGATGTCTGAGGTAGTGGTTCTCGGCTGATTCCTGAGCACTGTCTTTTTTACTGCGGGTGGCATAATCGCCCACCACAATACTCAGAATCACAGTACCGACTGCCAGTGCAATCAGTTGTGTTTGTTGTGCAGCATATGCAGTGAAAGGGTAGGCCAGTGCCGCCGCTGAAAGTACAGCGCAGCAAAAACCCCAGATACCGCCATAGCGTGCGGCGAATACAACCGGCGGAATAATGAACCATGGAAAGCCGGCATTCATACCGACCGGATCATCAATAAAAAATAGAAAGCCGATAGCAGGGACTATTGCTGCAAAGACAATCATTTCGATTATCTTGTAGCTCCAGTGTGCATTGCTCCCTTTACCGGACCATGCAAATCCTTTTTTATGTTTGCTTACCGCCACCGACGGCAGATTGAAACTGATCATCGGTTGGTTGATTCCTGCAGGTTGGTTTGATACGGGGAAGGCAGTAACTCGTAATCGTCAATCGTTTCGAGTGGCTGCTCCTGCATTGGTTGTGGCAGTGGCTTTGCTGCAGCCGCTACCGGCTGAGTAGCGGTTGGTGCGCTGACAGGTGGCTGTGGCGCTGCAACCATAGCTGCAGGTGTCGGGTCGGCTACAGGCTGTGGTTCCGGTTGCGCTTTTACTATGCGAGTGACGCGGCGCGGCTCTTTAAAGGCAATTTCATCCATCAGCTCGGCGATGGTCTTGCTGGCAACACCGGCAACGTTGTTGTATCCCCAGCCGGTTCGAGCCGCCGATGCAACCCACATCACTTCGTCGCGCTGCAGGTGTACAAATTTCAGTGTCAGTGCAACGGAAGGCTCGTTGTCGAGACCGTTTTTATACTGCCATTCCTGCACGGTGCCGGTGATGCCGTAAATATAGCCGTTGTCCTTTGCCCATTGTTTGGCCGTTTCGATCTGACCGGCTTCGTCGAGTAGTGAAAGAATAGTTACGTCGGCGTCCGGCTTGTATTGATCAACGTTGCGTACACCGTTGGCACGCAAATGAGTCTCAACAAGTGACTGCGCCCGGCTGCCTGCAAGCGGTGTTCTGGACAGGTTTTCCATCGGCAGTATTACCCAGTTCTCATTGGAACTGACAGCTACCTGACGCGATGTTGTCATTGTTTCGCATGCGGTCAGTAGGGTGGTGGCAAGCATCAGCACACCGGTGAAGAGTTTTAGTCGCATGTTAAAATTCCGATTTGTTTTTTTAATGAAGCAACCAGACATCGACGCGATCTACCGATCGGTCTTTGCAAGCCCGTTCTGTGCGTTAGCGCGTATCGGGGTTGTTCGCTGTGTCACATAAACCGGCCGTAATGGGAGCATAAAACGTTCCATACACCCCGGAACGTACTGATAGTTCAAGGACGTTTACGGTTCGCCATTGTGTTGGCGTTGAGCGTCACGGTACGGGTACCGCTTAACAAGTCGCATGCAGAGTTCTGTCTAATGCGGCGAACGGTTATTCTTTCACCATGACTGACTGGGTAGAACAAATAGAGCTGCAGTTGCGAACGGTGCCGGCGCTTATTATGGTGACGGTATTGCGCGTGACAGGTTCTGTGCCGCGTGAACCGGGGGCCCGTATGCTGGTTTCCGAAAACCGTCAGAGCGGCACTATTGGTGGTGGCAACCTGGAATTCCAGGCCATTCAACTGGCGCGTTCACAACTGACCGAAGGCCTTGCGGCGCCGCGTGTTGAAGAGGTTGCGCTTGGTCCCGGTCTGGGGCAGTGCTGCGGTGGTCGGGTCGCTTTGCTGTATGAAACGATCACTGCTGCAAATGCACCTCATCTGGTGTGTCGCAGTAATGGCGCAGATGACGGCGTGCTGCAACGAGCAATTACCGGTGCTGATCGCACAACGTTTGAATTTGTACCGGCTCAGACTCACCCGGGCTTCACCGGGAGGTGCCGCTACTTTGAACTGGTGTTGGGTGATAAGCAGCAGGTGCTTTGCGAAAGTTCCGTGCCATACCGTCCGCAGGTTTGGGTGTTTGGTGCCGGACATGTCGGTGCTGCGCTGGTGGCGCAGTTGTCACTGCTGCCATGTGATATTGTCTGGTTCGATGAGCGCGATGATTATCTGGCTGCCGACGCACCTGCAGCGAATGTTGTAACCACACCTGGCACAGTTAAAAAAGTCGTTACCGATGATATGGTCGGCGAAGTCTGCAGCGCACCGTCTGATGCATGTTTTATTATCATGACCCACAGCCACGCGATCGACTACGAGTTGTGCAGAGAAATTCTGTCAGGCAGCTATTCTTTTGTCGGCCTGATTGGTTCTGAGACCAAACGGCGTACCTTCGAACATCGATTAAAACGTCGCGGTTTCAGCGATGCAATTATTGATAGCCTGGTGTGCCCTGTTGGTCTAACCGATATTCAATCTGATCAACCTTGTGCAATTGCTCTCGGGGTTGCAACTCAGTTGCTGCGCCACTGGGAGAGTAAAAACATTTTCGAGTAATTCATGGCAAATAAAAAAGCCTTCCGTGCCGCTGTTGCCCATTGTCTTGATGATCCATTCAACGCCGGCAACAGTGCGCTCGAATATATAGAAGACGCTTTGCTGGTGGTTGATAATGGCAAAGTCGAAGCACTGGGCAGTGCGCCAACGCTGCTGGCTGACCCGCGTTTCGCTCAGCTGGATGTGGTCGACTACAGCGGCCATCTGATTGTGCCGGGTTTTGTCGATGCACATTTGCATTACCCGCAAACCGACATTATCGCCAGCTACGGCTCACAGCTTTTGGAGTGGCTGGAAAAATACACGTTTCCGGCCGAAGGGCGTTTTCACGATGAGGCGCATGCATTGGAGGCAGCCGGTTTTTTTGTTAACGAGTTGCTGCGAAACGGCACCACCTCGGGGATGATTTTCGCTTCGGTGCACCCGCAGTCAGTCGACGCTTTGTTTAAGGTGGCTGAAGCAGTCAATTTGCGAATAGGTGCCGGCAAGGTAATGATGGATCGCAACTGCCCCGAATACCTGCAGGACACCGCACAGCAGGGCTATGAAGAAAGTCAGCAACTGATTGATCAGTGGCACGGAGTTGGCCGCCTGAGTTATGCCGTTACTCCCAGATTTGCGCCTACATCAACAGACGAGCAATTGCAGCTGGCTGGAAAACTCTATGCAGAAAATAACGGTGTGTATCTGCAAAGTCATGTTGCCGAAAACAAAGCCGAGGTCGAATGGGTTGCCGAGCTGTTTCCATGGTCGCGCAGTTACCTCGATGTCTATGATCGCTATGGTCTGCTCGGTGAACGCGCAATCTATGCACACTGTATTTATCTGGACGACTCAGACCTTAGTCGTATGCATGAAACCGGAACTGTTGCAGCGTTCTGTCCAACTTCAAATCTGTTCCTTGGCAGCGGGCTGTTTGACTTGCAGCGTTGCAGAGAAATGGATGTGCGCACCGGGCTTGCAACCGATGTTGGTGGTGGCACCAGTTTCAGTATGCTGCGTACTGCCGATGAAGCTTATAAGGTTTCCCAGATGGCAGGTCGGCCGGTAACGCCGGTACAGTTGTTTTATGAAATGACCCTGGGTGGAGCAAGTGCACTATCGATGCAACAGTACATCGGTAACTTTGAAACCGGTAAGGAGGCAGATTTTGTGGTACTCGATACTGCCGCTTTGCCATTGCTGCAACGTCGTATTGATGTGGCCGACAGCTTTGAGGAAAAGCTGTTTGCGTTAATTGTACTTGGGGATGATCGCATCACTGCCGCGACCTATGTGATGGGTGAGGCAGCGTACCGCAGAAATGTTTAGGCAATAAAAAAGGCGGCCTTTGGCCGCCTTGTTCTTTACGTGGAGTGCGCCTAGTTAGGCTGATCGACACCTTTGTCTACAGGCTTTTTAGTTTCGACCTTTTGCAGCTTGGGTGCAGGCTTATCGCTTTTGCCGGCGCCGTTCGCATTGCTGCCTGCCGTGGCGCTGCCTGCCAGAGAACGCACAGTGCTTTTGAGCTGGCTGGCCTGCATGGCTGACA
>CAYZVB010000054.1:0-14643 GCA_964481315.1 uncultured Granulosicoccaceae bacterium | reverse complement strand
GTTTCAACCTGTTGCAGACCGGACGCAGGCTTGCTGCTTTTCCGCTGATCCTTGTTCTGGCTGACTGGCAAGTGCGTAGGCTTGGAAGATGCCGGTGGGGCAGTTGATGCTGCAGGCGCAGGTGTTGAGGCTGCGGGGCTCGTTGAGCCGGCCGAGTCTGTTGATCTGGCTGAGCCTGTTGATCTGGCTGAGCCTGTTGGTCTGGCTGAGCCGGGCGCTTTGTCGTGACCGGCTTTCGGTGCCTGACGGGTGTCGTTTTTAGTTTGGCTGCCATTGTCTGCGCGGCCATTGCCATTGCCATTGCCATGGCGGTTTTCAGGTCGGCCCTGGGCCGCAGTCGCAATGTTAACCGGAGCCGCCGGCTTGTCCCGGTTGCCAGATGTTGCCGGCGCTGCGGCAGGTTTGGCTGACGGCTGGTCCGGGTTGTTACTTTGAATCTGTTGCGGTGCATCACCTGCAGACTGGCTTTGCTCTTCTGCATTGCGGGCCGGCTTGCGACGACGACGGTTTCTGCCGCGCGGACCACGATTGCCACGACCTTGCGGCTTTGCGCGGCCATCGTCGCTGTCGCTGGTTTTCGTTTCGCTGGTGCCGCTTGCACCTGAATCACTGTCAGTGACCTTTGCACTGGATTCTGTGCTGGCCTTTGCGTTTGCGGTATCCGACCTGTGCCCGGCTGATGAAGGCGAGCTTGCTGATGTTGCCTGCGATTCAGCGGATGATGAACTGCTGGTGCTGTCTGCTTTGCCTGAGGCTGTTGCAGTTGCCGTTGTATCGGGTCTGGATGTGCCCTGATCGGTATTTACCGTCGACTCAGCAGCTGGTGCGCTTTTGCTTACCGCTGTGGTGCTGCCGGCTCCTTTTGGAGTAGCGTCGGTGGTTGTTGCATCAGACTTTGCCGGTGCGGCTGGGCGCGTGTCCCGCTGTGCTGGCTGCTCACTGGCTGCTGCAGGTGTGTCTGTGGTTTTGGGTGCTGAGCTGTGAGATGGCTTCTGCTCAGTGCTGCCGGCGTTCGACGTTTCCCTGGTGTTCGCCGGTGACTTATTACCCTGTGACTCGCTATCGCGTTTGCCGCTGTTGCTGTGCTGTTGCGTGCCCTGACGCTGGTTGCTTTGCCTGGCGGACTGATTGTCGTTTTGGCTGGCGGTCTGACTGGTGCGCTGGTTTTGATTATCCTGGCCGCTAGTCTGGTTGCTGTTTTGGCTGCCACTTTGGCGCCCTCTGGGCTGCTGGCTTTGCGCTGAGGCATCTGCAGTGCTGCGAGACTGTACGGCTTTTTGCGCTGGCTGCTCGCTCTTGGCCTGAGGTGCTTGCGCATCAGTTTTAGGCTTGTTGTTCTGATTGCGCTGCCGGTTGTTAGTGTTGTTGTCTTTCGAGTTGTCGCGGTTGTCTGCCGCTGTTCGGTTGTTAGTGTTGTTGTCTTTCGAGTTGTCGCGGTTGTCTGCCGCTGTTCGGTTGTTGCGGTTCTGATTGCGCGGCTTGCGGGTATTTTGCCTGTTGTTCGCCTTTTGCGTATCGCTGTCGTTGTTGCGCTTGTTGTCCTGGGCATCTTTTCGCGGTTGCTGCTCTTTGCGACCACCGGCTTCCTTGTTACCGCCGGAACGCTTGTTTTGTGCGTTCTGGTTTTGTCCGTCTTTACGGCCACGGCCACGCTGATTGTTGCGCTGCCCGCGACCACGATTGTTACGGCGCTGTTGTTTAGACTGTTCTTTTGGCTGCTCTTCGGTAGCCGTGCCGCCACTGAACCACTCCATGATCTTGCCAATGATGCCGGGCTTGGTAGAACCGGCATCGCTGATCGCGGTTTTCTGTGTAGGCGCAGGGATAGGCGAGGTGGGAACCACGCCCTGTACTGCGGCAGTTTCTGCCGTTTCGCGCACTTCAGCTTTGTCTTTGGCCGGTGTGTAGCTGGTGACCTTGCGGGTTGCCAGCTCATGGCTTTTCAGCTGATGTGCTTCGTGTTCTGACTCGCTGACGCGAATGCGCTCAATTTCGTAGTGCGGCGTTTGCAGATTGGTGTCCGGTACCAGCAGCGCCATGGTGTGGTTGCGGTCTTCGATTTCACGAATCGCATCGCGCTTCTCGTTAAGCAGGTAGGTAGCAACTGCCACTGGCATCTTAATCAGTACGCGGTCTGTGTTTTCTTTGAGTGACTCTTCTTCAAGCAGTCGCAGCAGTTGCAGTGCCAGTGAATCAACCGTGCGAATAGTGCCCTGACCGTCACAGCGAGGGCAGACGATTTCACTGGTTTCACCGAGCGAAGGACGCAAACGCTGACGTGACATTTCCATCAGACCGAACCGTGAAATTCGGCCTATCTGTACACGTGCGCGGTCGAGCTTTGCGACTTCGCGCAGGGCGTTTTCGACCAGCTTCTGATTTTTAGGCGACATCATATCGATGAAGTCGATGACAATCAGTCCGCCAAGATCGCGCAGGCGCAACTGACGGCCGATTTCCACACAGGCTTCGAGGTTGGTGTTAGTCGCGGTGTCTTCGATATCTGCGCCTTTGGTGGCACGTGCAGAGTTAATATCGATTGAGATCAGTGCTTCGGTGTGGTCTATAACCAGTGCGCCACCCGACGGCAGTCGAACTTCGCGCTGAAAAGCGGATTCGATCTGGCCTTCGATCTGGTAGCGGTTAAACAGCGGAACATCATCGGTGTAGAGCTTCAGTCTGCGCAGGTTGTGCGGCATGTACTGCGACATGAACGCTTTGGCCTGATCGTGAACCTTTTCTTCATCGATAAGGATTTCGCCAATATCACTGCGAAAGTAGTCGCGCAGGGCGCGCACAATAACGTTGCTCTCCTGGTAAATCAGGCTGCTGTTATCGGCGTCCTCGGCGGCGCGCTGAATCGCTTCCCAGATAGTGACCTGGTAATCGAGATCCCATTGCAGTTCTTCGGTGCTGCGTCCGACACCCGCAGTACGAACAATAATGCCCATCCCCTCAGGGATAACCAGATCGTTCATCGCGGCTTTTAATTCAGTACGCTCGTCGCCTTCAATGCGACGTGATACACCGCCGGCGCGAGGGTTGTTTGGCATAAGTACCAGGAAGCGACCGGCCAGGCTGACAAATGTGGTGAGTGCCGCGCCTTTGTTGCCGCGTTCTTCTTTTTCGATCTGAACCAGAATGCTCTGGCCTTCGCGAATACCGGCTTTAACATTGGGACGACCGCCGTCCTTAAGTGCCGCGTCTGCGAGGTACTCTTTGGCTACTTCCTTGAATGGCAGAAAACCGTGGCGGTCAGCGCCATAGTCGACAAAAACTGCTTCAAGACTGGGTTCTACCCGTGTGATTTTGGCTTTGTAGATATTGGCTTTTTTTTGTTCTCTGGCTTTGTTCTCTATATCGAGGTTGTCTAGCTTTTGACCATCCACAATGGCAACCCGAAGCTCTTCAGGTTGAGTGGCGTTTACTAGCATTCGTTTCATTGAGGTTTCTCGTCCGGTTAGGTGGACGGCACACTTCAATGGGACTTGCTGATTGGTTTCCCTTACCCTTTATTTGAGTTCACGTGTTTTAGTAAAAACGTATCCTTGATTGCGAGTAGTTTAATGACTGCATGTCAGCAGAGTTGTCCGTATTGTTTTTGTGCCGAACTACGTATTTCTTAACATAGTGCCCGCGCTCTGTGATGGCAGCACCTGTCGGACCGGGCTAGCGGCCTAATCAGGGTATATTGCCTGCGGAACAGAACGTGGAATGATTCTTACAGCTACACGAGGTATAGATCTGACAGACGCATATTGACGGCGTCGGGTACTTCGGTAGCGGTGATTCTTCAACCGGTGGCTTTTGCTGGTGCTCGTGAAACTCAGGTTTCTGAAGCAACTTTTACCAACCGTTCAGGTAATATAGCAGCCAACCGCGCTCCCTTCAAACCCGACTTCTGACATTCTCTCCATGCATGACTCCGAGCAGCAATTCCACCAGGTCCAACATGTGGAGATTGGTGCGGCCAATAACGGTCAGCGCATCGATAATTTTCTGATGGGAAAACTAAAAACTGCGCCGCGAAGTCTGGTGTACAGGTTGCTCCGAACCGGTCAGGTGCGGGTCAATAAGGGGCGAGTGAAGCCGGGGTTTAAGCTGACCGAGGGCGATCAGGTGCGAATTCCACCGGTGACTCTGGCCAATGCAAATACTGTGCATCTTCCGGCGCCGGCGATTAAGGCGGTGGAAAACGCGATCATTTTTCAGGACACCCAGTGGATAGTGGTCAATAAACCGGCAGGGCTGGCAGTACATGCCGGCACCGGCGTTAAATTTGGTGTGATCGATCTGTTGCAGTCACTGTTCGATGATAAGGCAATCAGTCTGGTGCACCGGCTCGATCGGGAAACCAGTGGTTGTCTGGTGCTGGCCCGCAGCCGGCCGGTGGCAGTGCATTTTCAAGATGCACTGCGCAGTGGCTCGGTTAAAAAACGTTATCGGGCGATTCTCGATGGCCTGGTCGACAGCGAATTTGTGGAAGACTCACCGCTCATCAAAAATCAGCCTCAGGACGGCGAGCGCATGGTGATGGTTGATCACAGGCACGGCAAACCGGCGTGGTCACGGTTTCGACCGCTAACCCCGGGTAAACGCTGTTCGCTGGTCGATATTGAAATCACCACCGGCCGTACCCACCAAATACGGGTGCACGCGGCGCATCGAAGACATCCGGTGGTTGGTGATCCGCGTTACGGCAACAAAAAAAGCAACCGGGAATTTGCAGAATTCGCTGAAAAGCGGATGTACCTGCACGCCGCGGAAATTGCATTTCCCGGGCTGGCTGACGGACCTCAACCCGCAGATCTATGCTTTGCTGCCGACCAGCCTGCCAGTTGGCAGCAGATGATGTCACAGGCCAACGCCTGACTTTGCACCGGGCAGCGTTGTCCGGAGGTACGGCAGTTTCAGCCATCAGTTGCGGATACCAGCGGCTGATCATCCAATCGATCACCGTGTTAATTGAGAAGATAAATTAAGTAATGAACGAACAAGACAGATGGGCCCAGGGTGAGCGGGTGGGGGACGGCCGCGAGCCTCGCAGTCGTCGACCCGGCTGGGAACGCAGCGTAATTGAAAAGCTTGCCACCGAGTCTTTGAAAGAACAACGCCGCAGCAGGCGCTGGAGCATATTCTTCAAGGCGCTGGGGTTTGCGTACGTTGGTATCGCTTTACTAATGGCCTACGGCAAAGGGCTGTTCAATTTTTCTTTTAACGAAGTTGAACAACACACGGCCGTGGTTGATGTGTCCGGTCCGATCGCCAGTGGCGAGGCAGCCAGTGCCGACCGGATTATTGCCGGTGTTCGCGCAGCCTTCGAAGATGCAAATACCGCCGGCGTTATCCTTCGAATAAACAGTCCCGGTGGTAGTCCGGTGCAGGCCGGCAAAGTGTTTGATGAAGTCTCTCGACTGCGTGCCGAGCACCCCGAAACACCTTTATATGCCGTGGTTGAAGAGATGTGTGCGTCCGGCGGTTACTACATCGCTGCGGTTGCCGACAAAATTTACGCCGATAAAGCCAGTCTGGTCGGATCAATTGGTGTTATTAGTGGTGGCTTCGGTTTTGTCGACACCATGGAGAAGGCGGGAGTCGAACGTCGCGTTTTTACATCGGGAAACAACAAAGCCTTCCTTGATCCGTTTTCACCGTTAAAAGAACAAGAGATCGCACACTGGGAAACTGTGCTTGCCGACATTCACGAGCAGTTTAAAGACGTGGTGAAAGAAGGACGCGGCGATGCGCTCGACGGCAGCGAAGAACTACTTAACGGGTTGATCTGGACTGGTGAGCAGGCTGTTGATAACGGTCTGATCGATGCGCTTGGCAGCGACATTTCAGTTGCGCGCGACGTGCTGGGTGCCGAAAAACTGGTGAACTACACGCCATCCGATGGCTTGCTTGATCAGCTGACTGACGGCATCGGGGTATCGATAGTCGACCGGGTAATGTCGGGTCTGACCGGTGTGCCGCCTATCCGCTAGCGGTACGATGCTGCGCTACCCGTCTGTTTGTGTAAAGGGTTCCAGTATTACGGGTAGCAATGGCAGAATGTTGCGATGAACACAAAGCAACAATCTTCCGTTCTCTATGGTGAGTCTGAAATGCTCAAAGCGGGGGCGCAGTTTGCGCAATCGCTGATTGACTCAGGTGCACTGCAGGATTCGGTGATCATACTCAGCGGTGAGCTCGGTGCCGGCAAAACTACCTTTACGCGAGGGTTTATCGGTGCCTGCGGGCATCCCGGTGCGGTAAAGAGCCCGACCTATACGTTGCTGGAGGTCTATGAAACACCGGCCGCCACTTTGTATCACCTGGACCTTTACCGGCTTGAAGACCCTGAAGAACTCGAGTTTATTGGTTTCAGGGATCTGTTCGGTCGCGGTGCGGCAATTCTGGTGGAGTGGCCCGAACGGGTGCCTTCGCTCGCCGATTCTGCGACGTTTGGTATCACTATTGAGCACATCGATGCAGCCTCGCGGCAACTGACCATTCAGCCTGCCGGCAGCAGTCCCGGCAACCACGGTTGAGTGGCCGGGACTGATACATTACCGAATTGTTAATCAATGGATACTCTTAGAGTTTGCGATTTAACTTTAACTTTAATTTAATGCCCTATCTTGTTAAATTTAATCCGGTTAATTTAAATCTGACCAGCAGAAAGCTGTTTCTTTTTTGTTACAGCTAGTTACCGAGAGCAGCTCTCCTGTGGCGACAAACCTGACTACAAACCGGCGAAGGTTTCTCGGCGCTGCCTGCAGTGTCGGTGGCATGTGGATGGCATCGCCTGCGCGTTCTGCCGACGGGCCTCTGCAAACCAAAGTCACCGGGGTGTATTTCCACGAAGATCGCGGCCGCATGAAACTGCACCTCGATCTCGACAGCGTGCCGGCAGACTACAAGGTGTTTGTGCTCGACAACCCGCAGCGGATTGTCATCGATTTGTCTTCCAGTCGATTTTCTACGCTGCTTTCGCGGGACTTAAAAGCCCGTGGCACAGTGCGACGTATTCGCTACGGCCGGCGCAATCAGGATGACCTTCGAATAGTACTCGACGTTAACCTGAAACCCGCCGAAGTCAGCAGCCGCATTTATCAGTTCAAAGGTACTAACTTAAAAAGACTGGTGGTCGACCTTGGCATGAAGCCGGTGACGGCACCTGCCAACGACAAACCTGTAGATGCCGCCGATTTGCGAGACATTGTGATTGCAATTGACGCCGGTCACGGTGGCAAAGACCCGGGTGCTATCGGTCACCTTAAAACTCAGGAAAAAGACGTCACCCTGAAGATCGCCCATGAGATAGAAAAGCGTCTCAGGCGTCGCAAAGGGTTTAAACCTGTGCTAATCCGCCGGGACGATCGCTACCTGGCGCTGGCCGAACGTGTGCGACGTGCGCGTGCTCAGCGTGCCGACCTGCTCATATCTATTCATGCCGATGCCTTTCCGCAAAAGTCTGCCCATGGTTCATCGGTGTTCGCCCTGTCGACCAAAGGCGCGAGTTCAAAAGCTGCACAATTGCTGGCTGAAACCGAAAATCAGGCCGACAAGCTGTTCGGTGAAATTGCCGTTGGCGACTCTAGCGGAGCGTTGTCCCGCACGTTGATCGATCTGGCACAGAACGCTGTACTTGAATCGAGCATTGAATGTGGCGGACTTATTCTCGAGCAACTGGGCAAAGTAAACGATTTGCACAAGGCGCAGGTAGAGCAGGGTGGCTTCGCCGTGTTGCGTGCGCCGGATGTGCCGAGTCTGCTGGTGGAAACGGCGTTTATTTCCAACCCCAGAGAAGAGCGTAAGCTGCGCTCGCGAAGGCATCAGCGCAAGCTGGCTAAGGCAATTTCGCAGGGAGTGGTCGACTACTTTATGCTGAATGCACCGCCCGATACGGTCGTTGCAAGTCTGGTGGAAAAAAAGCGCGGATAACTCTATAGCCGCGGCTATGGGTGTGACATTGCAGGGTTAACAACCGCTTAAAGTGAACCCAATGACTATCGCGTATTAGTAGCGTCTGCATCTCGCACTATTACTGAGCTCAATTAATGTAGCTCGTCGCGGCTTTGCAGTATGTTTGTTACCAGGGTCACTTGTGTATCGACATCAATCGTTTCCTGGCTGGTGATTTCAAGTTCGCGGTCTTCATACACATCTCTTTCGGGATGCTTAGAGCGCCACGCATTAATCGTATGATCCCGCTGTGTCAGTAATTGTTCAATCTGCGGGCGAAACAAGCGCATAGTCGAGGTTATCCAGATGTTCACCGGCCACGACGGATATAACAAATCCATCTCGAATCTATCGAGCATTTTGATCACGTCTGATGCGTGGTAAAAGGTTTCACCGGTGACCCAGCGGTTGGTCGAAAAAAGCCCGATAGGGTAGCCCTTCGGATCCATTGAAATAGCAATAATATGGCTCAGTGCGTCGTCGCCACTCGGCCAGTCGGTATCGCCGTCATAGGGCGCCGGTGCTACCTGCTCAGGCATGCCTTTGGCGCGCAAAAATGTGTGGAAGTGTCCGTTCTCACCATTGATACCGCGATGCGCATGGTAAAAATACTGACAGTGGGTTTCGCTGTCGTGCACATCGCCTTTCGGGTAGTGATCGAATTCAATGAACTGCCCCTGATCTTTTAGAACTTCGCGTACAACGTTGCCATAGGTTTCATTCTTAAGCAGCAGCCGATAACAGTTCTTGATTTGTGCTCCCGCCAGCAGCATCGACTGCAACTGCTCGGTAGGCAGTGCCTCAAGTAATTCAATTTCAGGGTGGTTGGTGTTCATTCTTTTACCAGTCTGAAGCCAATCAGTATGTGTTTAATTGTTTTTGGTCTGCTGTGTCTGGCCGACGGGCGACAGACGCCACAGCCTTTGTCATCCCACGAACCACCTTTGACCCAGCTTCTGCGCGCTTGTTCAGTCGAGATAATCCATTCGAACACCTGGCCTGCCGCATCTGTTAGTCCGAACGGGCCGGGTGTTGAGCGAGATCCGACGGGTACTGTATCAAAAGGTCCGGAGTCGTGGCTATTCAGCTTTGCTGCATCGAATTCATCACCCCATGGAAATATACGGCCATCAGTGCCGCGGGCAGCTTTCACCCATTCATGTTCCGTGGGGAGCCGCCATTGACTGTCGGTTTCTTTACTCAGCCACTGTGCATACGCAACGGCATCGTCGTAACTGACCATCACAACGGGATGTGTCGCGCGGCCGGCCGGGTATTGTGTGCCCTGCCATTGATGGCGAAGTGTTCTTGTATACGGATGTACCAGTCTGTAGTCGTTCCAGGTGCCTTCATCGACACCAGGTGATCGATGGCCGGTGGCATTAACAAATTGCTGGTACTGCTGATTAGTGATGGGGGTTTTTGTAATGCTGAATTCATCGAGTTGCAGTGACTGCGGCTCGGGCTCGTTTGCATACCATCCGGAGTTGCGGGTAACCGAATGGCTGTAAGCCTTCTCGTCGAGTTGGTAGGCATACTCACGTTCAGCAGCAGTAGATCCGAACTCGAAGCTACTCGCTGCAACGGTGACAGTTTGCGGTATTTTAACTGTAGTGTTGGCGCTGGCCGTGCTGCTGGCAATGTCACTGACAGTTGAAGTATTGCCGGTGCACGCCTGAGTGCTGATAAGCGCACAGACAAAGAGGGCTCTGTAAACAGAGCCCTCGCTTTTCAACAGACTGTACAAGGCTTAAGAAAACCCTGTTGCCTAGTTACTTTTTGCAGCGCACGGGTTACATGGGTTGCAGGGATTGCATGGGTTGCACGCTTTAGCTGCGCACGGGTTGCAGGCGTTCGCCGCACAAGGATTACAGGCTTTGGCAGCACAGGGATTACAGGCTTTTGCTGCACACGGGTTACAGGCTTTCGCAGCGCATGGATTGCACGGGTTGCATGCAGCACATGGATTAACCGCTTTAGCAGCACACGGGTTGAAACCTGCCTGCAGTTCAAGTGTGTAGGCTGACAGTGCAAGAATTTCTTTTGAGTTCCATGCCAGTGGTGCTGCCTGCATTGGTGCCAGCATGCAGAAGTTCACCATTTCATCAACATCTACTGCAGCAACGCCTGCCTGTTGCTTAGGCATGGCAACTTCGTGCGGGTATGGTTGAGCGAAAGAAGCGTTAAGCAGTGCGCCGCCGTTGTGGCAGGAGTTGCATGACAGTCCGTTTGAGCTCAGTGAAGTATCATTCCACAGTTGCTCGCCGGTAGCGGCAAGACCGGCCATTGCTGCTGCGTCCAGTGATACACCTGCCGGTCTTACGAAGTCAGCGGCTTTGATACCACCAGCTGCACATGGATTGCATGGATTACAGGCATTAGCCGCACACGGGTTGCATGGGTTGCAGGCTTTGGCAGCGCATGGGTTGCACGGGTTACAGGCTTTGGCCGCACATGGGTTGCACGGGTTACAGGCTTTGGCCGCACATGGGTTGCACGGGTTGCAGGCTTTGGCCGCACATGGGTTGCACGGGTTACAGGCTTTGGCCGCACATGGATTGCATGGATTGCATGCTTTGGCAGCGCACGGGTTGCACGGGTTACATGCTTTGGCAGCTGCCTTGATTTCTTTTTTAGCTGCTACAGGCAGCGAACCGTCTGTTGTAGGTTGGCTGTTACAGGCCGACAGCGCGAACGCCCCGGTCATGGCCAGAGTCCCTGTCATTACAGCGGTACATAACGGGTGGCGATTGAATTTACTTAGGTGTTTGGTTTGACTCACAGAATGTCTCCACTAGCGCGATGGCATTTGGTTAGGATCACGAGTCGGAACGCGGCGAACGTTTCCCCCGACAGGTTTGGCGCCGAATGCCAGCAACAGTCGCGAGCACGGCTAGATAGAGAGACCGGCTGTGGTCGATTTAGTTCAGGTGTAATTCAAGTTCGATAAATTTTTATGTCGCTTACCGATAAGTCAGGTATGCGCGAATCTATCAGCCGGCCGGTTTTGGTGGTGGCATGGCGTCGAAGCACGGCACACCGGCATCCATCTGATCCCAGCCGGGTTTGTCTTTGTTGTAAACGATAAACTGGGGTGCAAACCACTCGTTGTTGTCGGCGCTGCCTGCGGTAATGCCAACTACCGAGTCGTTGGCGGAATTTCGGCTGAATACCCTCGCACCGCAGGTGGGGCAGAACGCTCTTATATTGTGGTTGCCACTGTCGGCTTCTGCAGCGTACTCGGTATAGTCGCCTTCTATCGTCACGTCATCCTTTTTGAAAAAAGCCAGTGACATGTGTCCGGTGCCGGAAGAGCGTTGACAATGCTTGCAATGACACTGACCCATTCGCAGAGGGTCCCCGTTTACTTTGTAGGTTAGTGCGCCGCAAACGCAGCCGCCGGTAATTTCAGCCATCGTGTTTCATTCTTGTTGTGTGCTTGGCCGGACAGTTTGGACAAGCGCGTCGACTTCGACAAGTGAATTTTTATACGGTCGGTGGTTTTCAATTTTTGTAAAGACAATGCTGTCCCGCGGCAGTAGAGCAGGCGAATGTGTTATTATTTCGCCATTAAATTACACCACTGCGCCGGTTTGCGCAGATTGAATCAGGAACCTAATGGCAGACATCCGTAAGCTTACCGAACACCTTTCTGTTGCCCCGCAACTGGTTGCCAGCGACCTTGAAGCGGTGGCCTCGCAGGGATTCAAGTCGGTACTCTGCAATCGCCCCGACCACGAGGAAGTCACTCAGCCCACCTATCGTGAGGTGCAGAGCGCCATCGAAGAGCAGGGCCTGGCCAGTGAGTTTCAGCCGGTAAACGGCAGCATCATCAGTGATGAAGACGTCGACGCTTTTGCAGAATATATCGACAGCATGACCGCGCCGGTGCTTGCCTACTGTCGTTCCGGTACACGCTGCACCGTATTGTGGGCACTGAGTGAAGCCGGCAAGCGCCCGATCGACGAAATACTTTCCATCACCGCGCAGGCCGGATATTCACTTGATGCTCTAAGGCCAAGGCTTGAAGCGCGTGCCAGAACTACCTGACCTCCTGCGGTGCCGGAGCAAACAACACCTTAAGAATCACTGCAGCTGATGGCGCAGTATTAGTAACACCACGACGGAGAACAACATATGGTCGATGCAACGCAAATACTCGGAGAATTGCTGGGTGGCGGCAGCCGTGGCAGCGGCAACGGTAATCTGAACAGTGGCGCAGGTGCCAAAATGCTTGAAGACCTTCTGGGTGTCGGAAAAAATCAGCAGGGCGGAGGCGGCGGCGTCTTCGGCGGCGGTGATCAGCAAACCAGTGGCGGCGGTGGCCGCAGCGGTGATCAGGGGCAGTCAGGCGGTGGTGTTTTTGGTGGCGGACAGCAACAGGCCCCCGGTCAGCAGGGCGGCGGTGGTCTGGGCGACCTGCTTGGCAAAGCGCTGAAGGAACTGACCAAAGCGCAAACCGGTGGGGGCGGTGCTGGTGCTGCTACAGGTGGCAGTAACAATCCTTTCGATCCGCCGCAGCAACAGTCGGCACCGGTGACCCAAAACGAACATGCCGAAGTCTATGTCAGAGCGATGATTCAGGCGGGTCTGTCTGATGGCAGAATTGATCAACAGGAGCAGCAGGCAATTTTGCAGAAGGTCGGTAATGTCGGTCAGAGTGAAGCGGCATTTATTCGATCGGAAATGCAAAAGGGCTGTGACGTTAACGCGTTTATCCACACTGTACCGCGCGGCATTGAAGAAGAAGTTTATACCGTTGCACTAATGGCGATTAATCTCGACAACCGCACTGAAGCGCAGTTTCTCGATGCGCTTGCCAGGGGGTTGCGTATTACCAACGAACAGTCCAACGCCATTCACGACCGACTCGGGGCGCAGCGACTCTACAGTTAGCCGGACCATCAATCCGTAAAGTCGGGCAGGGGCGCGCTCACTGCCGGCAGCGCCCTTTACTACATACCCAAAGATCAAAACTCAGCGGACAACGCTACCTGTAAATTGCCGTCGCACTCGGTAATTATGAAGTGTTATCATTGCAGTGTTCGTGCACCCGTCTTACCTACCTCTTAAACTTCACTTGCTATGGTGAATATTTTGCCGAACGATAAAAAAATCAAACGTATTCTTGTTGCAAACCGAAGCGAAATTGCAATACGTGTATTTCGCAGTGCGCATGAACTGGGGCTTACGGCAATTGCCATCTACAGCCATGAAGACCGTTACGCATTGCATCGATTCCAGGCTGATGAATCCTATCTGGTCGGCAAGCCCGGTGAGCCGATTCGCAGTTATCTTGATATAGAAGCTATTATTGCAATTGCATTGCAGCACAACATCGATGCGATTCATCCCGGTTACGGCTTCCTGAGTGAAAACCCTCAATTTGCAGCGCGTTGCCGCGAAGAGGGGATTATTTTCATTGGCCCGGCCAACGAAACACTTGATAACCTCGGCGATAAAACCTCTGCACGAAACATCGCCAAAAAAGCCGGTGTGCCAGTGCTTGGTGGCAGCAAGAAGGCAATCACATCTTATGCGTCCGGGCTCAAAGAGGCCAAGAGCACCGGGTTTCCAATTATGCTTAAGGCAGCGCATGGCGGTGGTGGTCGCGGCATGCGTGTGGTTAAAAATGAAAAGTCGTTTAAAGAAGCACTGGAAGCGTCGCAGCGAGAGTCGTTTGCAGCATTTGGCAGCAAAGCGGTGTTTATTGAGAACTTCGTTGCCAATGCCAGACACATTGAAGTGCAAATTCTTGGTGATACCCATGGCAACCTGGTGCACCTGTATGAGCGTGACTGCTCAGTACAGCGACGCTATCAGAAGGTTGTGGAAATTGCGCCGGCACCCAATCTTTCTGAAAAACTTCGCGATGAAATCTGCGAAGCAGCCTGTGCGATTGCGCGCTCTGCAAACTATCAAAACGCCGGTACGGTCGAGTTTCTGGTCGACGCCGACAGCGGCAAGTTCTTCTTTATAGAAGTGAACCCGCGCATTCAGGTGGAGCACACGGTTACCGAAGAAGTAACCGGACTCGATTTAATCAGAGCGCAAATCCTGATTGCCCAGGGTGATCGTTTAGATGAAATTGGTATCGAAGGCCAGAGCGATATCACTACTCACGGTTTTGCATTGCAGTGCCGTGTTACCACTGAAGATCCGGGTAATAACTTTATGCCGGACTACGGTCGAATTAATCAATACCGTTCGGCCAGTGGTATTGGTATACGGCTCGATGCCGGCAGCGCGTTTGTTGGTGCTGTAGTCACACCTTATTACGATTCCATGCTGGTGAAAGTCAGTGCGCGCGGTAAAAACTTTGAACGTGCTGTATTGCGTATGCAGCGGGCGCTAAACGAATTTAGAGTGCGCGGTGTTAAAACCAACATACCTTTTCTGTTGCGGTTGTTGAAAAACCCGGTGTTTAACGCCGGTGAATGTAACACCCGCTTCATCGATACCACTCCTGAACTGTTTGACTTTAAAGATCAGCCAAGTCGGGCCAGTCGGGTGCTTACCTACCTTGCTGACGTTGCTGTTAATGGTAATGAACTGGTCGAGGGCAGACCGGAGTCGCGTCGTCGCGACGCGGTACCGCTGGCACCCATTGCCGCTATTGCGAAGCTGCCAAAGGGCCCCCGGGGTGTTTTCGTTGAAATGGGTGCGGCGGTTTTGCGGCCGTGGATTCTTAAG
>CAYZVB010000053.1:1913-20795 GCA_964481315.1 uncultured Granulosicoccaceae bacterium | reverse complement strand
CTCCTAAGGTTGGTTAGACGCGGCCATCAGGCCGCGTCGCTTTAATTCCAAAGCTGTAACTTCAGGTTTTGCCTCCCATCTAAGTTCGCCATCAGGCCCCTCCGTACCCGGACGGTACTGTGGTTACGGCACGCTTGCCGCAAAATAGTGGGTCCAGAGCCTTGTATATCGCCCCCTCATATCCTATAGTGGAGGGCTTTTCCAAGTAATATTGTATGCCCCTACGGAGTTAGCATGAAAACCTTCAGCGCCAAGCCGGCCGAGGTGAAACGTCAGTGGTACATCATTGACGCAGAGAACAAGCCGCTCGGCAGGCTTGCTAGTGAGTGTGCCCGTGTACTCAGAGGCAAGCACAAGCCCGAATACACCCCGCACGTCGACACCGGTGATTACATCGTTATTGTCAATGCTGAAAAGGTTGCTGTTACCGGCAACAAAGCAAAAGACAAAATGTATCATCACCACACCGGCTATATCGGTAATCTCAAATCAGTAAGTTTTGAGAAAATGCAGGAGCGAGCGCCGGGCCGTGTTATCCAGCTGGCAGTGAAAGGCATGCTGCCTAAAAACGCTCTGGGTCGCGAAATGATCCGCAAGCTGAAGATCTACCCTGGTGCCGAGCATCGTCACGCTGCTCAAACCCCACAACCTCTCGAATTGCGATAAGAAGATGGCACAGCAAAACTACTACGGCACCGGCCGAAGAAAGACCTCCAGCGCCCGTGTATTCATGCAGGTGGGTAAAGGCGACATCACTGTAAACAAGCGTCCGCTCGATGAGTACTTCGGTCGTGAGACCGCAAGAATGATCGTGCGTCAGCCGCTCGAAACGCTTGAAGTCAGCGACAAGTTTGATTTCAACATCACCGTAGCCGGTGGTGGCAACAGCGGCCAGGCCGGTGCAATTCGCCACGGAATCGCGCGTGCGCTGCTTAAGTATGACGAAGAAATGCGTTCCGACCTTCGCAAGGCAGGTTTCCTTACCCGCGATGCAAGAAAAGTCGAAAGAAAGAAAGTGGGTTTACGCAAAGCACGTCGCGCTACTCAGTTCTCAAAGCGCTAAACCACGCTTCAGACAACTGCAGTCAAACACCAAAGCCCGCGTTCAGCGGGCTTTTTCATTTCTGTGGTAAGAAAACACTGGCGCCAGCTCGCTCAGTGACTCGAGGTTATGTGCACTCACGTAGTGATCGAGTAACGGCCTCACCAGTTTCATGCCGCGCTCGATAGGCAGGCTTAAATCGCTTTCGCCATCGCGCCCGAGTAACGGGTTGACCCATACCAGTTTGCGGCAACGTCGTTTCAGGCTCATTACTTCATTAAACAGATGTTCCGGCTCAGTGCTGTCGTATCCATCGCTGAAGATCAACACAATGGTATGTCGATTGACGCTGGACTTTCCGAAGCGCTCGTTGAACTCACCTAATGAGCTCGCGATGCGGGTACCACCAAGCCAGCCGCTCGACAGATTCTTCAGTTTCTGTTCAAGTCGGGCACTGTTTTTTTCTTTCATTTCCGCGCCTATCGGAATCAGGTCAGTGTGAAACGCGTAGGCATCAGTATCGCGAAAAGCCTGTGCCAGGCCTCTGGCGAAACGTAAAAACAAATAGCTATACACTTCCATCGACTGACTGACATCCAGCAACAACAGAAATCTGGCCGGTGACTGGCGGGCCCTGCGATACCTTAAATCGAAAGACCACCCGCCATACTTGAGGTTTTGTCGTGTGGTGCGCCGCAAATCGAGACGCCCTTTTTTATTAGAGTGACGGGTTCTTCGTCTGGTGCGCTTTTGCAGCTTGTTCGCCAGTACATCGACCGCGGCTTCAATCTGTCGCATATCTTGCGCATTGAACACAAATCGAAAATCGCGTTGCGACAATACCCGCGCATCACTGGCTCCGCCGCCGGCAGTTTCTGCATCGGTGTCAATACTTGAGGTGGTGGCTGCACGCTGTGCCTGGGTTTCAGAAAAGTAACCCAGCCCCGATGTCAGTCCGGTGTTCTGTGCCGAGGCATTGTCATTGGTTTGTGTGGCATCTTCGGTGTCTGTGTCTGTTAGCAGCCAGTGTTGCTCAAAAAGGTTGTTGAAGCTTTCCCACTGTGCGTGGTTTTGCGCAAATACCGATCTTAGGGCACATCTGAGTGTGTGCCGGTCTTCGATAACCGGCGTGCACAGTATTGCGTTGGCTGTCTGGATATTAGATGCGTTTATCGCATACCCGCCGGCGCGTAATTCATTAATAAAGTACCTGAGGTTGTTTTTTACCCGGTCAGTGGCCAGTGAAGCATCGGACATTAGCTGGTGCCGGCGGGTTCCGGATGTAACAGGCTATCTACCCACGCCTGGTCGGCCTGTTCAAGATCGGCGCGGGTTTTCAGCAGGCATCCGAGAGACGCTTCAATCGTCTGCATGGAGTTTTCAAGTTCACTGACATTCATTTGCATTAAGGCAGCGGCCCAGTCCAGTGTTTCTGCAACGCCCGGTGTTTTGCGCAAATGTTCACCGCGCAGCCGCTGCACAAAGTCGACGATGGACGCGGCCAGTTGCTGATCAAGGTCTGGCAGTTGTTTTTCGAGGATACGCTTTTCTTTACTGTGATCCGGGTAGTCGACAAAGTGATACAGGCAGCGTCTTCGCAATGCGTCGCTGAGTTCGCGGCTGGCGTTAGAGGTGAGGATGACCTGTGGCTTATGCTTCGCGACAATAGTGCCCAGCTCTGGAATTGATATTTGAAAGTCGGCCAGCACCTCCAGCAGAAAGGCTTCAAATTCATCGTCTGCGCGGTCTATCTCGTCTATTAGCAGCAGCGCCGGCTGGTCAGACATGATCGCCTGCAGCAATGGTCTTGGCAGCAGATAGTCCTCACTGAAAATCTGCTGTTCCAGCGCCTGGTTGGAGACGTTATCTCTCTCGTTCAGGCGAACCGACATTAGTTGCTTCTGGTAATTCCATTCATATAGCGCCGTGGTGACATCAAGCCCCTCATAACATTGCAGGCGTATCAGCTTCAGTTGTTGTGCTGCTGCCAGCGCCTGTGCAACGGCGGTTTTACCGACGCCGGCGTCACCCTCAAGCAGTACCGGTCGTTGCAGCGCCTGTGAAAGATGCAAAACCGTGCCGAGCTCTTGGTCTGCGATATAACCTGCTGCAGCGAGATTCTGTTGTAACTGTTCGATTTCCTGCATTGCTATTTCGACCTGTCTGTTGTGTGCAGTATGAACGCGAATGGTGGCGGGCTCAATTGCTTCGCGGCCGCGGATCTGATGGTGGAGTATGCGATAGCGGTCGCAATTTCCGGTGGTATTGGGACGTGCTTGGCGATAGCCCGCTACATTGAGGGGCATCACCCAAAAAATACCACCGGTAAAGCAGAAAGCGGTTGGTGGGTCGAAACACAGGGATAAGAATAAAATAAGAAACCGTCAGGGAATTGATAGTCAAGCACTGAAATCAAAGATTATGGTCTCACATAAGGGCTTTCTGCGGACAGCCAGTCTGATTCTATCGGCACTTGTTGTCATCTGTATTTCGTTGTACTACTCGTTTGATGCGAGTTTGAATCGCCAGAAGACCGACTTTGAAGCTGATGCGCAAACCGTTGCGTCTTCGTTCAGAAGCGCTATGGATGTCGTCGATGGTATTGCCACCTCGGTAAGCGCGGTGCAGAGTTACCAGAGTGGCAGCACTGCTCAGGATTCTGTTGCAAAAACCCTGCTTCGCAATTACTCATTTGTTGCCGGGTTTGGTCGATTCGACAGCGTTGCAAGTGATCGGCTTGCTGAGTACACGCAGGCACGGGAAATGATTGGCGACCAGTCCGGGCCTGCTGTCTGGTGGTTTGATCAGGCCGGTAATCGCATCACCACAGGCAGTGACACTCGCGGTCTGGCCGGTGGGGGCACAGAAGTACAAAGTTATTATCCTGTTACTTTAAAGCTTGCTTCCAACAGCAATGCTGAAGCGGGTGATGAAGTAGCGGCGACTAACGGCTTTGACCTTGGCTCTAATGCGGCACTAAATCTCGCTATCCAGCGCTCCACAGAAACCGGAAGAACGGTTGTTGCTCCGGCTCCGCCGTCGTGGTCGCGGCCCGACACCGTGTTTGCTATTCGTAGTCTGTATGCATCTGGTGTCGTGCCCAGCAAGGTGCGTGACCGTCGCGAAATGATGACAGGCGGTTACTGGCTGCAGATCGATTTTAATGAACTGGGACTGGCGCCGGAGTTACTCGAACGTATTGGCATTGAGTTAAATCTGATTGAGATCGGTTCTGAGTTCTCGATGGACAATGCCAACTTGCTGCATAGCCGTGCTGCACCAGAATCCGATTTGTTGTTTTCCAGCTGGCTGGCACAAAGTGAATGGCTGAGCTCATTTGATGTCGGTCATCAAACGTTCACCATTCGAATTGCCCAGCAACGCGGCATGACACTTTCCGCGTTTCTAAGCTGGCTGCTGATTGCTGCCGGACTAATTGGTTTGCTTGGCGTTATTGTGGCGCTTAACGCAAAGCGATTACGTGCTGTAAGGCGACAGCGGCAACAGAGCGAGCGGTTATTTCGTGAACAGCAACGCGCCAGCGTGACACTGTCTTCTATTGGCGATGCGGTAATTAGTGCAGATGTAGATGGCAATATTCAGTACGTCAACAACGCCGCTGAAGAGATGCTCGAAACACACAGCGATAAAGTGATCGGGCTGCCGATTCAAAGTATCTTTCGCACCGCAGACAGTGACAGTGGCGGCAGACGCAAAGTTAATAGCGATCCGGATTACTATTTGACGGATGACGTCAAAAGCTGCGATAAATATCTGCTGCGTGTTGATGGCAGCAAGATCGCAGTGAATGAAACGGTGTCACCGGTGCGATCTGTCGACGGAGCCCGCGACGGGTCTGTTATTGTGCTGCGCGATGTGACTGCAGAAAAAGAGCTTACACGTCAGCTTGAACATCAAATAAATCATGACCCGTTAACCGGTCTTGCCAATCGCTTCAATTTTGAATCACAGCTTAATGCGCTGTTTGAGCAGGATACACAAGACGATCCGGGTCATGGCTTGTGTCTGATTGATCTGGATAAATTTAAGCAGGTGAACGATACCTGCGGGCACGCGGCCGGTGATCAGTTGCTCATCGAACTGTCGGCGGCACTTGGCTCAAGAATCAGAGCAGAGGATATGCTGGCCCGCCTGGGAGGAGATGAGTTTGCGATTATCATTGAGAACTGCACTCAGGAAGCTGCAGTCGGGGTTGCGAATCGAATCCACCGGTTCTTTAATACCTATCACTTTGACTACGATGACAAAGTCTTTCCGGTACGTGGAAGTATTGGCCTGGTACATTTTAAAACCGACGATAGCATCCTTGAGAAAGTTGTCTCGGCGGCAGACTCCGCATGCTACGAAGCAAAAAACAAAGGCAGAAACTCTGTTCATGTCTACTCTGCAGATGACATTAACACCGTCGAAAGCGGGTCAGAGGAGCTATGGCTGCCGCGCATTGAAAGCGCGTTGAAGAATGACGGTTTTACGCTTTATGCTCAGCCGATCTGTGCGCTTTCAGGAAACAGTGTTTCGGCTCCTTCTCACCACGAGTTTTTTGTTCGCATGCGCGATACCGAGCGTGCCGGCAAAGTCTATTATCCCCTGCAGTTTATGAAATCTGCCGAGCGTTACGGGCTCATGCGTGATATCGATGAATGGGTTGTGAAACGAAGTGTCGAGTACATCGCAACACTTCCGGTCTTGATGGCAGAGGATGTTTTTTCGATCAATCTGTCCGCTGACTCGCTGCTGAACAGTGACTTTGCGGGGTTTGTTGCAGAAGTTCTGGAAAACAATCAGCTACATGGAAGCAGGCTGTGTTTCGAGCTAACCGAAGAGTCAGTGCTTAACAACCTTGATGCGGCAAGCTTTACGATTGCACGTTTGAAGAAGCTTGGTTGCGTAATCGCTTTGGACGACTTCGGCGCGGGCGTGAGCTCTTTGTCATCCCTGCGTGAGTTAATGGTCGATTACCTGAAAATTGACGGACAGTTTATTTCCAATGTTGATAGCTCCCACGTCGACGAAAGCATGGTGCGTTCAATCCACAGCTTTGCAAGAGCCATGGGCCTGTCGACAATTGCCGAGAAGGTAGAGACCAGAGCGGCGCGAAAGCTGTTGTCAAAAATCGGTGTTGAGTATATCCAGGGTTATGTGATTGCTAAGCCGCTGCCTGTGGATAGCTATCTTGAATCGCTGCAGCATGCTAGTGATCGCAAGGCGGCGTAGTATCCGGTTATAAGTCAGGTCCGTGCGGTGCGCCTGGCTTTTTCGCTGGCATTGCGCTTTTCGATAAGCTCGGCAACGATCGACACAGCTATCTCAGCAGCACTGCGACTGCCGATATCAAGTCCAACCGGGCCGTGCAGTCTGTCGACATCATCGGTGTCGAGCCCAATGCCGGTCAGTCTTTTTTTACGGCGTTCGTTGTTGGCTTTTGATCCGAGCGCACCAACATAAAATGCGTTGGAAGGCAGGGCCTCTATTAGCGCGGAGTCGTCGAGGTTTGGATCGTGTGTCAGTGCCAGCACCACACTGTGATGGTCGGTTGCGTATTGCAGCACTGCTTCTTCCGGCAATTGATCGGTCACAATACAGCCATCAACATTCCATGCACCGATAAACTCGGGTCGCGGCTCGCAAACCACCACTTCGTAATCCAGTGCCAGAGCAAACTGTGCGACGAATCTCGACAGCTGGCCGCCTCCAATCAGCAGTACCCGCCAGCCGGGTCCAAAAATTTTGCGAATCCGGTTGCCGTCGAAGCTGAAGTGAGTATCGCGGTCGACATCAGTAATTTCCGCAGCACCCGTCTCAAGGTTAACAGTGCGTGCAATTCTGCGACGCGCGGCAATGGCAGTAACGATTTCTTTGAGTTCTGTTGCGTTGTCCAGTGCCTCGAACACCAGTTCAATTTTGCCACCACACGGTAAACCGAATTTCTTTGCTTCTTCGTTACTTATTTCGTGTGCAAACGAACGGCTTCGCTGTGTGTCGTCGATACGTATCGCCAGTTGTTTTTCAATACAGCCCCCAGATACTGAACCGACCAGGTAACCGTCATCTCTAACTGCAGCCAGAGAGCCGGGCGGGCGTGGTGACGAGCCAAAAGTACGCGCAACAGTAATCAGTTCTACACGTGAGCCTTCGTCAAGCCATTTAATAGCCTGTTGCAATACTTCGTTGTCGCTGTTGTCTATGCTCATTGTGGTATGTGCTCTTGCCGATCGACTCAGGCGAGTAGGTTTTTCAGGTATGGTGCAGTATGTGATGAAGCTGACTGCATAATTTTTTCAGGGGTGCCGCGTGCGATTACTTTGCCTCCACCGTCGCCGCCTTCCGGCCCCATATCAAGCATCCAGTCGGCATTGGCCATCAGGTCGAGGTTGTGCTCGATCACTACCACTGTATTACCCGACTCAACCAGTCTGTGCAGTACATGAATGAGTTTTTCAACGTCGGCCATATGCAGTCCGACAGTTGGTTCGTCGAGTATATACAAAGTGTGACTGACCTTTCTGGCACGCCGGTCGCTGCCCGGACCACCGGCCTTGCTAAGTTCTGTCACCAGTTTGATTCGCTGAGCTTCTCCGCCAGAAAGTGTCGGGCTTTGCTGACCAAGTGTTAAGTAGCCAAGGCCTACGTCCTGCAGCAACTGCAGCGGGTGGTGTACGTTTTTGTGAGCGTGGAAAAAATCGACTGCCTCATCAATACTCATCTGCAAAACATCGCCAATAGATTTCCCTTTGTATAAAACACTCTGTGTTTCCGAGTTGAACCGGGCACCGTTGCACAGCTCACAGGGGACTTTAACGTCGGGCAGAAAGCTCATTTCAATTTTTGTCAATCCCTGTCCTTCGCAGGACGAACAGCGACCTTCACTGACATTAAATGAAAAACGACTGGCGGTATATCCACGGATGCGGGCCTCTGTGGCATCGGCAAAGATTCTTCTAATATTGTCCCAGAACCCGACATAGGTGGCGGGGCAGGAGCGTGGTGTTTTACCGATCGGCGTTTGATCAACTTCGAGAATTCTGGTTACCGGTTCATAGCCGGTCAACGAAGCGCACCCGCTTAGCTTTGGTTTGCTGCGCTTCTTACCTGAAGCAAGCAGTGCTTTTAAATTACTGCCCAGTATTGAGCGCACCAGTGTGCTCTTGCCACTGCCGGACACACCGGTAACGCAGGTCAGCTTGCCAACAGGAATTCTGACGTTGACGTTTTTCAGATTATTAACGCTTGCCTTCTTAATTTCTATCCAGTCACCGGTAGATTTGCGGCGCGGGTATAACGGATAAGCCAGCGGATTTGCCAGTGCTTTGCCGGTGACCGAGTTTTTGTTTTTCATGAGCTGCTTGAGCGTGCCCTGAGCGACGATTGTTCCTCCCTCAACGCCGGCGCCGGGTCCAAGGTCAATGACATGGTCTGCCTGGCGGATGGTATCTTCATCGTGTTCCACCACCACTACGGTGTTGCCGTTGCCCTGCAGTTTTGACAGCGTCCCCAGTAACATCTGGTTGTCCCGCGGGTGCAGACCAATGGTGGGCTCATCGAGTATGTAGCACACGCCCTGAAGGTTTGAGCCCAGTTGCGAGGCAAGCCGGATGCGCTGTGCTTCACCGCCACTCAATGATGGTGCCGGCCGGTCGAGTGACAGATAACTCAGGCCAACCTGATCGAGAAACTCAAGACGTGCGCGAATTTCTTTGAGAATGTCGCGGGTAATATCCTGTTCGCGCCCGGCGGGCTTTAACGCATTAAACCACTCCCTTGCGGTTTTGATCGACAACTGATTAAGGCTCGCAATATTATGTTTTGCATAGCGCACGGCCAGCGCTGTCGGATTCAGGCGTTGCCCGCTGCAGTCGGGGCATTCCACGGCTTCATCGTCCTCGCCAAGCCAGTAGTCCTCTTCACCGGTTTGTTCTTTGTCGAACTCATAAGAATGCACTCCGGTACCGAAACAGCTTTCACACCAGCCGTGTTTGGAGTTGTAGGAAAATAATCGCGGGTCGAGTTCCGGGAAACTGTTGCCGCAACTGGTGCAGGCGCGCTTTATTGAATACAGGTTTTCTTTTACTTTGCCGGTGGCACCTTGTGGTATGCCGACTTTCAGTACCCCTTTGCCGTAATCCAGTGCACGTTGTATCAGCTTGTGGAGCTTGTCTTCGATTTTAGCCTGAATATCAATCACACCGACCGGCAGATCGATATTGTGTTCCTTGAAGCGGTCCAGTCTCGGCCACTGTGCGGTCTCAAGGTAGTCTCCGTCAACACATAGAAAATCAAATCCGCGGTTGTCAGCCCACTTGGCCAGATCGGTGTAGTAACCTTTACGCGAAACAATCAATGGTGAGAGTAGTGCGATTTTTTTGCCACGATACTGTTTGCTGATCTGTGCTTTGATACTGTCGATTGATTGTGCGGCAATTGGAATATCGCAGTCGGGGCAATGCTGAGCACCGAGTTTGACGAACAGCAGCCTGATAAAGTGATAAAGCTCAGTCATGGTAGCGACGGTGCTTTTTCTGCCACCGCGGCTGGTGCGTTGTTCAATAGCAACCGTAGGAGGAATACCAAATATCGCATCAACATCGGGTTTGGCAGCAGGTTGTACAAACTGCCGTGCATAGGCGTTTAACGATTCAAGGTAGCGGCGCTGCCCCTCATTAAAAAGAATATCAAATGCGAGTGTGCTCTTGCCGCTGCCACTTAAACCAGTGATAACGGTGAACTTGTCATGCGGCACTTTGACATCAAGATGTTTTAAGTTGTGCTCGCGTGCGTTAACCACGCTGATTTCGCTGGCACTGTAGGGCGGCGCATCTTCGGCTACCACCAGTTCGTCTGCACGACTGAATTCATCGATTGCCTGCAGATAGTCTTTAAGTTCACGACCGGTATGGGTTTTCTTTTTAACCAAATTCTTAACCGTACCGCTGAACACCAGTTCACCACCGCCGGTTCCCCCCTCAGGTCCAAGGTCAATAATCCAGTCTGCATTGCTGATTACATCGAGGTTATGCTCAACCACTATAATTGAGTGCCCGTCGACAAGCAGTTGCTCAAGTGCATCGAGCAGTTTGGCAATGTCGTCGAAGTGCAGGCCGGTTGTTGGTTCGTCGAATATAAAGAGCTTTTTATCATTGGCCTTTTTTGAGGCTTTTTTGGCTTTGGCCAGATGTGCTGCAAGCTTCAGTCTTTGTGCCTCACCACCGCTTAGCGTCGGTACCGGCTGTCCCAGTGTTAGGTAACCCAGTCCAACAGATATCAGTGGTTGCAGCGCTTTAATAATATCGTTGCTTTCACTGAAGAAGTCGATCGCATCATCGACTGTCATGTTTAACACATCTGAGATATTAAGTGCCTGACCGGTCTCGGGATGCACCAGCTTAATGTCCAGTACTTCGTCCCTGAAGCGACTGCCGTTGCAGGCATGGCAACGCAGGTAGACATCACTTAAAAACTGCATTTCCACATGCTCAAAGCCGTTACCCGAGCACGCCGGACATCGCATGCCGGAATTAAAACTGAAGCTGCTGGCAGTATAGCCGCGATGTTTTGATTCAGGGTCTTTGGCGAACTGTGCACGAATGCCATCGAACGCACCGGTGTAGCTAACCGGGTTGGAACGTGCCGATTTGCCAATAGGGGTTTGATCGACCATCACCACATCGTCGAGTTGCTGATGTCCGGTGATGGACTGGTGCTCTCCGGGGAGTTCAGTGGGTTTACCGAACTTACGGCACAGGCCGCGGTACAGGGTGTCCTGCACCAGCGTAGATTTACCCGAACCGCTGACACCGGTAACACACACCAGTTGCTGCAGCGGGAATTCAACATCCATGGCTTTTAGATTGTGTTCGCAGGCGCCTTTGAGTTTTAACGTATGCGTTACTTTCTTTTGCGCTGCAGCTGGGCGTGACAGTTTCTTTTCGCCGCTTAAGTACTGTGCTGTTAGTGATTTGCGTGCTTTGGCCAGTTTGGCCGTGCTGCCATCGAACACCATTTCACCGCCGTGGGTGCCGGGCCCCGGACCCATATCGATCACACGGTCGGCTGCAAGTACGAGTTGCGGGTCGTGTTCCACCACTACCAGCGTGTTGCCTGAATCACGCAGTCTGTGTAACACACCAATGACTCGGTTAATGTCTCTCGGGTGCAGACCAATACTGGGTTCATCAAGTACAAAAAGCGTGTTAACCAGTGAAGTGCCAAGTGCGGTGGTCAGGTTAATTCGCTGTACCTCGCCACCGCTCAGTGTGCGCGACTGGCGGTCAAGTGTCAGATAGCCCAGCCCCACTTCACACAGATAGCGAAGGCGTGAATTAATTTCATCAAGCAGCAGCTCTGTTGCCTGATCAAGCGGTGCCGGTAGTGTGAGTGTTTTAAAAAACGCGGCACACTGACTGAGTGGCAGTTGCATAACATCGTGAATTAACAGTCCTGGCAGCTTTTGAAATTTCGTCTCGGCCAGGGTGGTGCCCTGCGGGCGGAATCTCGGCTGTTTGCCCAGTATGTTTTTAGCATTTTCCGCAGTGCCAACGCGCCACCACAGTGCCTCGGGTTTGAGCCTTGCACCATCACAGGTAGTACAGGGCGTATAAGAACGGTATTTGGACAACAACACACGCACATGCATTTTGTAGCTGCGCGACTCCAGCCAGTCGAAAAAACGCTGCACGCCATACCAGTGGTCACCATCCCATTCACCCTCTCCGTGTAATACCCAGCGCTGATGTTTCTTGGTTAGTTTTTTCCATGGTACATCGGTTGGCACTTTGTGCTTTTTGGCAAAGCGCATAAGATCTTTTTGACAGATTTCATTGGTTTTGGTTTGCCACGGTTTGATGGCTCCCTGTGCCAGAGTCAGTGATTCGTCGGGCACCACCAGATTGAAATCAATACCCATTACCCTGCCAAAGCCACGACAGTCTTCGCATGCACCCATCGGTGAATTAAACGAAAACAGGCTCGGTACCGGTTGCCGGAATGATTGTTTACATCCGGCGCAGGCAAAATCGGACGAGTATTCTTTGGCACGGCCGGGCTTGCGATCTTCATCGAGCGGATAAACGCGCGCCAGTCCTTTGCCGTGTTTAAACGCCGCCTCCAGCGCTTCAACAATTCTTGCGCGGTTTTTATCGTTAACTCTGGTGCGGTCCTGAACAATCTCAATTTCACTACGGGTTTCGCGGTGCACCCGCGTGTAGCCCTGCCGTTGCAGCCAGTCCTGAATTTCTTCGGCGCTGAAGTTGTCGGGTACGCTCACTGTAAATGTCACCAGTATGCGTGTGTCCGCAAGATCACGTTGCAGTTGCGTGGCAATATGTTGCGGCGATTCGCGCTGTACCGGCTTGCCGCAACCCGGGCAGTACAACTGCGCGGCCCGAGCGTATAGCAGTTTCAGATGGTCGTTGAGTTCGGTCATGGTGCCGACGGTTGACCGGGAAGTACGTACCGGGTTGGTTTGATCAATGGCAATGGCCGGCGGTATTCCCTCAATGCGATCAACCCCGGGTTTGTCCATGCGATCGAGAAACTGCCGTGCGTAAGGACTGAACGTTTCAACGTAGCGCCGCTGCCCTTCGGCGTAAATCGTATCGAACGCCAGCGAAGATTTGCCCGAGCCGCTGACGCCGGTGATGACCGTAAGCTCGCCGTGCGGAATGCGCACATCGAGATTCTTCAGATTATTCTGCGTCGCATTGTGTACGACGATATGTTGTTTCGGCATGTGTTCTTTTAAACGAGAGGCGGCGCTTTGCAGTATATTGTGGTTGTCGCAACTTATATACGTCTGAAACAAACACAACAGATTGCCAAAGAAATGAATGGTCCATTGACTGAAGCGCGTTTGCAGGAATTCCGCGAAAACGGTTATTTGATTGAACGGTCACTGGCCGCTGAAGCGACCGTTGATGCGATGAACGCCGTTATTAATGAAACCGTTAACCCGGCACTGGCGCCGGTCGAATACGAAGCCGATGTGCACTACCCCGGAGCGCCGGCCAGCAAATCGGCACCCGGCGGACAGACACCGCGTCGCCTGCTAAACGCCTATGCGCGTGATGTGGTATTCCGTGACTGGGCGCGCTCACCCGAGGTGGTCGGGCGGCTGCAGCAGATGCTCGATTGCCGGCAGGTGATGGTGTCGCAGAATCATCACAACTGCATTATGACCAAGCATCCCGGCTACAGCAGTGTTACGTCGTGGCATCAGGATATGCGCTACTGGAGCTTTGATCAGCCAGAGCTTGTCAGTGTGTGGCTGGCGCTTGGCACCGAGTCACCGGACAACGGCGGTCTGTTACTGATACCGGGGTCTCACAAGCTCGACCTGCCGCGCGGCAGGCTCGACGCAGCACTGTTTTTACGTACCGATATTCCCGACAACGAATCGCTGATTGAAAACGCCGTGCCGGCTGAACTGCAGGCCGGTGATACGCTGTTTTTTCACTGCAGAACTTTTCATGCTGCCAGTCAGAATGACTCACAGGCACTGAAGAAATCACTGGTTTACACCTATCACTGCGAGCAAAACCGCGCTATTCCTGAAACCCGGTCAGCCAACCATGCCGACATACCTGTATGACTATGCATGTAAAGAGAGCGCAATGATTCGTCTCACCAACGCCAACATTAAGAAATCCGCATTCGATGACGTCAACATGGCCGATACCGGTTTCAACGACGTGAACCTAAAACGTGCAGTGTTTACTGACGTTACCCTGCAGGACGCCAGATTTACTGATGTGAACCTGAAGAATGTCGAGATCAGTCAGGCCAACCTGAAAGGCATGTCAATTAACGGTGTGCTGGTCAGTGATTTATTTGATGCCTACTATTCGGTACATAACAAGCCTGCCGATGGTGACAGGCACAGCTGAACGCGTTTCTTTAGGTGGTGGCTGCTGTTAAGCGCCAAGCGTCACTACCGAACCATCCTGCTGGCCGAGCAACATGACGTCGGCGGGGCGGGCGGCAAATAACCCGCAGCACACCACACCGGCGAGTGCGTTAATTTGCTGTTCCAGTGCCACCGGATCGGTAATTTCCATGTTGTGAATGTCGAGAATGACATTGCCGTTGTCGGTGGTAAAGCGGTCACGCAGTTCCGGGTCGCCGCCGAGTTTGACAATTTCGCGCGCGACATAGCTGCGTGCCATTGGCAACACTTCAATGGGCAGCGGAAACCTGCCAAGCGTGTCAACCTGTTTGCTGGCGTCGGCAATACACACAAACCTGGTACTGGCGGCGGCAACGATTTTCTCTCGGGTTAGCGCGCCGCCACCACCTTTAATCAGTTGCAGATTGCCGTTGACTTCATCGGTGCCGTCGATATACAGCGACAGCGTACCGGTGGCGTTGAGATCATCAAGAACAAAACCCGCTGCCTTGAGTTTTTCAGCGGTGGCTTCAGAACTCGCGACTGTGGCGCGTACCGGAATCTGCGATTCGGCCAGCGCATCAATAAAATGATTAGCGGTCGAGCCGGTGCCTACGCCGATCACACTGTCATCGGTCACATATTGCACGGCTGCTTTGGCAACCGCTATTTTCATTTGTTCTGCAGACATCTCGTTGTTTACCGGTGTTTATGCTGAAATTTGAAAGCGTGGTGGCGGAACGGGTAAGCAAACTGATGGTTGTGATGCTTCCACACGACGCTGTGTTTAGTTAGAGTGTCAGGCCCGCTACGTTTGGCCAGCTGCACCTGTCGGATTGATGGACGAATATATAAAGAAAATTCTCACCGCGCGAGTTTACGATGTTTCGCGTGAGACACCTTTGGAGCCGGTTCCAAATTTGTCAGTGCGAACCGGCAATCGGGTGTCGCTGAAGCGCGAAGATGCCCAGTCGGTATTTTCCTTCAAGTGTCGCGGTGCATTCAACCGGATTTATCACCTTAAAAAGCAACAGCCCGATACCCGCGGAGTGATCTGCGCGTCGGCCGGTAATCACGCGCAGGGTGTTGCACTGTCGGCCACCAAGCTCGGCCTGAAGTCGGTTATTGTGATGCCGCAGACCACCCCTCGTATCAAGGTCGACTCGGTTCGCGCGCTCGGTGGCGAAGCGGTATTGCATGGCGACAACTACGACGAGGCGTTTGCCCATGCCTGTGAGCTCGAACAACAGCTTCAGTACCCGTTTATCCATCCGTTTAACGACCCCGACACCATTGCCGGACAGGGCACTGTCGGTGTTGAAATCTGCCGGCAGAGTGCCGGTGCTATCGACGCGGTATTTCTGCCGATAGGCGGAGGTGGACTGGCAGCCGGGGTCTCGGTGATCATGAAGTACCTGCGTCCGGAAACCAAAATCATCGGTGTTGAACCTGCTGATGCCGCGAGTATGAAGGCATCAATTGAAGCCGGTTCACCGGTTACACTTTCCGAGGTGGGGATATTTGCCGACGGTGTGGCGGTGAAGTGCCCGGGAGATGAAACCTTCCGGCTGTGCAAAGACACCATAGACGAAGTCATTACTATTTCTGTCGATGAAATGTGTGCGGCGATAAAAGATGTATTCGAAGATACTCGCACACTGATGGAGCCGGCCGGTGCGCTGAGTGTGGCGGGCCTTAAAAAATATGCACGTGAACACGAATATAACGGTAAGCACTTAATTGCCATTACCACCGGTGCGAATGTCAACTTTGACCGCCTGCGGCATATTACTGAAAGAGCTGAAATCGGTGAGCAGCGGGAGGCGCTGCTGGCGGTAAAAATTCCAGAGCAGCCCGGAAGCTTCCGCAATTTCTGCGAGTTACTCGGTAAGCGCAGTGTGACCGAGTTTAACTATCGCTACGGTGACGCTACCGATGCAGTGGTATTTGTCGGAGTGCAGCTTGCCAATGGCAGCGCAGAACGCGAACAGATTATTGAAGCATTAACCCACGGCGGTTACGAAGTTGACGATCTGACCGACAACGAAGTGGCCAAGCTGCATGTGCGGCATATGGTGGGCGGACGTGCAGCACTCGATAATGAATGGCTATATCGTTTTCAGTTTCCGGATCGGCCCGGTGCGCTGGCGAAATTTCTCAACAGCATGGGGCCTGACTGGAATATTTCGTTGTTCCACTACCGCAACCATGGTGCAGCCTACGGTCGTGTGCTGGTCGGGTTGCAGGTGCCCAACGGCGACGTTGACGAATTTACCCGCTTTGTTGAAGCGCTGGGCTATCGCTACTGGCAGGAAGACAATAACCCGGCCTATCACAAGTTTCTGGCGTAAATTTTTGGCCTGATTCTTCTGCCGGTAACCTCCGGCCGGCGGTGTTTATCAGCGTATAAACACGCCGGAATCGACAGATTTCGCCTGATCATAAAATTAGTTAACCCCTTTTTCCCGGCTACTGCGTTTAAACAGTAATCAGGTAATACGGGGCCCAACTAATGGATCCGCGCAATTATCAAATTGCAGTGTTGTGTACTTTTGTAGCACTCGGGCGTTTGTGGCTCGGTTTTGATTTCACCGTAACAACCGCCACCGCAGTGATTGCCACGGCGTTGCTGTGTCAGTGGCTGTTATTCGGAAGTCAGCTAAAAAGCGCGTTAATCAGTTCACTTTCTCTGGTGTTGTTACTGCGAACAGACACCATCTGGCTGGCCATGCTGGCCGCAGTCATTGCGATTGTCAGTAAAAAATATATCACCATCCATCATCGCCATGTTTTTAACCCGTCCGCGTTGGCGCTGGTGGTGGTGACAATGCTGTTTAGTGGCGCATGGCTGGCACCCGGTCAGTGGGGGCCAATGGGGCTTTCTGCATTGTTACTGGCCGGTGCCGGTTTACTGGTGGTCACCCGTGCTCAACGGCTCGATGTTGCGCTGGCATTTTTTATCACGTTTGGCTGCATTGTGGTGCTGCGTGGTGTGTGGCTGGGTGATCCTACGGCCATCGCGCTGCATTCGCTGCAAAACGGTGCGTTAATCGTGTTTGCGTTTTTTATGATCACCGACCCTAAAACCACCCCTTCAACCCTGCACTTCAGGGTATTGCATGGCGTATCTGTCGCCGTTGTCGCTGCACTGTTGCAGTTTCAGTTTTATGTGTCTTCGGCACCGTTGTTTGCGCTGGTGATACTTTCCCCGCTGGTTGCACTGTTTTTATACTCAAAGGAAACCGCTAATGAAAAAACTATTGTTCACACTCACGCTGCTGATCGGCCTGCTGCCAATCGGACAGGCCTTCGCGTTTTGCGGATTCTACGTCGCCAAAGCTGATACCAAACTCTATAACAGTGCTTCAAAGGTGGTGCTGGTGCGCGATGAAGATCGCACAGTGATTACCATGAGCAATGACTTTCAGGGTGATGTCAAAGACTTTGCGATGGTGATTCCGGTGCCGACTTTTGTCGAGCAGGAGCAAATTAATGTTGGAGATCAGGCATTAATCGATCACCTTGATGCCTACACCGCACCACGGCTTGTTGAATACTATGACGACAACCCGTGCATGCAGCGTCGCATACTTAAAATGGAAAGCATGGCTGATTCGGTAGTGCTCGAAATGGCGGCAGCACCGACGGCAGCGCAGGATCTCGGCGTCACCATTGAGGCGAGTTACACCGTGGGTGAATACGATATTCTAATTCTCGCCGCCGAACAGAGTGACGGGCTAATTCAGTGGTTAACTGCCAATGACTATAAGTTACCGGAAGGTGCAGAGTCGGTGGTTGGCAGTTACATTAAACAGGGCATGCGCTTTTTTGTTGCCAAAGTAAATATGGCGCAGCACGAGTCACTGGGTTTTGCCAATCTACGGCCTCTGCAGGTAGCGTTCGAAAGTCCTAAGTTTATGCTGCCTATCAGGCTTGGAACCCTAAACGCCAACGGCAAGCAGGAGCTGTTTGTATTTACGCTTACCCGTACCGGCAGGGTCGAAACATCAAACTACCGGACCGTGCGTCTGCCCACCGATGTGGATATCCCCACGTTTATTAAACCGCGCTTTAGCGATTTTTATCGCGATCTGTTTTCAAAGCAGGTGGAGCAGCACGATGGCAAAGCCGTGTTTCTGGAATACGCCTGGGATATGGCCTGGTGTGACCCGTGTGCTGCCGATCCGCTGTCAACAACGCAGCTTCGAGATCTGGGTGTCTACTGGCTATCAGAGGCACAGAGAAACTCGCCGGCACAGGATGTCTTTGTTACCCGGCTACACGTGCGCTATGACGCAGAGACTTTTCCCGATGACCTTAAGTTTGTCGAAACCGGTGATCGCAGCAACTTCCAGGGGCGTTATGTGATGCGCCATGCCTGGGATGGCCCGGCAACCTGTCCGGCGGCACAGCAGTACTTTGCGTCGGTTAAAAAACGCGAAATTGACAACGCCGCGCGGTTGGTCAAACTGACCGGCTGGGATAAAAAAGAAGTTGAAGCACTGATGGGTGCCACACTCGAATTACCTGAAGATGACAAATGGTGGCGCAGAATCTGGAATAAATAGGCGCGAAAAAAAACCGGGGCGTGATCTAACCGGCCCCGGTTTTTCAGTTTACGTGGTTACTGCTCAAGCGTTGCATTGAGTGTGAAGTTCCCTCCGTCACCCAGTGAGATAACAGAAAACGCATAGTCACCTGCGTCGAGGTCCAGTTCTACCTCAAGGTTGCCGCCGTGGGTGATTTCACCGGTAATGGTAAACCACTCGTCCCAGTCTGCATCGTATTCATCAATAAACAACACCATTGGTTGATCAGAGTCTGTGTCCAGTTGTACGCTCAGGTATCCTGATGACATGGAGATCGGCTCTTCGTTTTCCGGCAGGTAGACTTCATCAAACCAGTCTTCGACCACACCGGTGAATTGCCACTGGTTGCCGGT
>CAYZVB010000053.1:0-1813 GCA_964481315.1 uncultured Granulosicoccaceae bacterium | reverse complement strand
TCGTGCCGTAGGCTTTTACCGGAGCGTAACCGCTAATCCAGTCGAAGTAACTCGACACTCTGGCATACACACCCGGTACACCGGCAAGACCGCAGGCCTCACCAAAGCTGACAACACCTGCCTGAACGAATTCATCGTTGCGATTCACAAATAACGGGCCGCCGCTGTCGCCGTAGCAGGAGTCTTTGTCACCGGAAGGTGTACCGGCACAAACCATCGCGACTTCATCTATTTCGTTGTTGTATGCACGATTACAGGTATTGTGATCAACAATCGGCATTGACGATTCACGCAACCGATCAGTGGCCGGTCCGTTTTCAGAAACCTGTCCCCAGCCGGTCACAGTAGAAATTTCACCATCGCGGGGTGCCGGGTTGTTAAAAGACGGCAGTGATATGACTGGTGCATTGCTTGCCTCGGATAATTCCAGCAGTGCAAGGTCGGGGTAACCGAGTCGATTATAATCAGGGTGCATCACAATGCGTGACACGGCAATGCGTTCACCGTTGTTGTCACGCAGATCTTTCTGTCCCAGAAGTACCTCGGTATCCCGCGCGCGCATGTCTTCAACACAGTGTGCTGCAGTCAGCACCCAGTTGGCTGAGATCAGTGAGCCGCCACAGAACTGACCGCGCGAGGCATCGGCCTCACCGGCTTCTACCAGCCCCGCCATCCACGGATACTTGTTATGGTTGACGACACTGCCACCAACAATCAGTGGAATCCGGTCGGGGCGCAACGGCAGTTCAGCAGCTGTACCGGTAACGGTTTGGTCTGCGGTGGCAGCCGGTGAGTTCTGAGGTGTATCACTGCCACCACAGGCAGTGAGCAGCATAGCCAGTGTGGTTACAGCAATGGTGTGATTAAGTTTCGGTGTCATGAGTTTTCCTAAGCTGTGTGTGCAGGGAAAAGTTACGGCACGCAGGGGTGATATTCCGTTGTCTGACGGTGGGCAACCTGTAGCCTTTCGCTACAAAACCAGTTGCTTTGTATCAGGCTGATACAAAAGCCGTACAAAGCCATACTGCGAATCAGCTAAACTTTGCCGAAGCTTCCAATAAATATTACTGAACGGATATGTCTGAACCGAAAATACTGCTTGTCGATGACGACGAATCGCTTAACCGACTGGTGGTTCAGTACCTGCAGGGGCAGGGGTTTACAGTCAGCGTGGTGACTGATGGCAATACGGCTGTTGAAACGATTGTCGGCGAGCAACCCGATCTGGTCATACTCGATCTGATGTTGCCGGGGCAGGACGGGCTCAGCGTATGTCGTGAAGTCAGGCCGGACTACAACGGTATCATCCTGATGCTAACCGCACTTGACGATGACATAGACGAAGTGGCCGGACTTGAAACCGGTGCCGATGACTACCTCGCAAAGCCGGTCCGTCCCAGAGTGCTGCTTGCGCGTATACGGGCATTGCTGCGCCGCCGCGAAAATGACTCGAAAGATAAGGTAACCGGAATCAGTACATCGCATCTGGAGATAGATCGAAGCTCCATGTCAGTGACGGTTGGCGGTGCTGCGGTTGATGTTACCGATGCCGAATTTGCACTGCTATGGTTGTTTGCTGAAAACAAAGGGCAGGTGCTAAGCCGTGACGATATTAATAAAAGTCTGCGCGGCCTTGAACACGATGGTACCGACCGCACGATTGATCTTCGTGTATCCCGGCTACGAAAGAAAATAGGCGACGACTCGAAAAACCCGCTAATTATTAAAAGTGTTCGTGGCAAAGGTTACTTGTTAACACCATGAACAAGATATTCCTCACCACCATCGGCGCGTTGCTGATCATTGGTGCGTC
>CAYZVB010000052.1:19556-20985 GCA_964481315.1 uncultured Granulosicoccaceae bacterium | reverse complement strand
GTGCTGCTATGGCTGCCATGATGCCAAAGATGACAACAGCGATAATCAGCTCGATTAGGGTAAAACCGTTTTGCTTTTTCATAACAGGCTGCGTATCGACCTGTTATGGGGGTCTTTGAGTACGCGAAAACGGCGCGTTGTCAGGAGGTGTCGAGAAACCGGCTGTTGAACCTTGAAAATATTGACGAAATTGCCGTGTCACAGAATTCAGGGCAGGGTTCGCTGTCGCTTCGATTTGTGAAATGGCACGGTGTCCGAAAACAGATGGCGCCGGTCGTATCCACAGCAATCGTCTTTGGTCAAACTCGTCTATATTCCAGTTTTATACAGCCTGCTTCGGACTATATATAAGTATGAGCCTACGTTTGGGAATCGATACTGGTGGTACCTACACCGATGCGGTGCTGATGGACGACAGTTCGCAGAGCGTAGTGGCGAAATCGAAGTCGCTGACCACCCGCCACAATCTTATCGAGGGAATTCAAAGCGCCATTGCCAACACGCTTGGTGACCGTGACCCGGCCGACGTCAGCCTGGTCAGTTTGTCAACGACGCTCGCGACCAACTCAATTGTCGAAGGGCACGGGGCTCGCGCGGCGTTGCTACTGGTAGGGTATCAACAGTCGCAACTGAAACTTGGCAATCTTAGTGATGCCGCCCGCGATCTGCCGATTGTATTTATCGACGGCGGGCATGATGCCGGTGGTCATGAGAAATTGCCGCTGGATCTCGCCGGTGCTTCAACAGCGCTAGAACAGTTGGACGACTCCTTGTCAGCGGTAGCAGTGTCAGCGATGTTTGCGGTACGCAACCCTGAACACGAAATCGCTTTGCGTGATTTTATCCGCCAAAAGACCGGTCTTCCGGTCAGCTGCGGGCACGAACTCAGTGCCTCGCTCGATGCGCCACGGCGTGCGCTGACAGCATTGATTAACGCTCGTCTGATCCCGCTGATCAAAACCTTGATTGACGCGACCAGAGGCTCGCTGCAGGAACACGGTATTTCGGCGCCGCTTATGGTGGTAAGAGGTGATGGTTCCCTGGTCAGCGCTGAGTTTGCCGAACGGACTCCGGTTGAAACCATATTATCCGGCCCGGCGGCGAGTGTGGTTGGTGCGCAGTTTCTGGCTAAGCGCGATCGGATGATCGTGTCGGATATCGGTGGCACCACCACGGATGTCGCATTTATTCAGGATGGTCAACCCGGACTTAGTCGTGACGGCGCATCTGTTAACGGCTGGCGCACCATGGTTGAAGCAGTGCAAATTGAAACGCACGGCCTGGGAGGCGACAGCGAAATTTTGTACGATCGCGAAAATCGCAAATTTTCCATCGGCCCGCAAAAAGTTATGCCGTTGTGTCTGCTGGAAGACCGTTATCCCGCAGTGGTCAATGATCTGCGTCAGTTTGTTGATGAGCCATGGACCAA
>CAYZVB010000052.1:18919-19546 GCA_964481315.1 uncultured Granulosicoccaceae bacterium | reverse complement strand
GGTTTATTGTGCTGAGAAGGCTGCCCGACGGACTTAAGCTGACAGCACAGCAGCAGGCACTTGTCGATCAGGTTGCCAACCACCCGCAGTCGATGCAATCGGTGTTTGCAGAGCGTCACTTTTCGCTGGCGTTAAAAAGGCTGATTGAAATCGGTGTGCTGACGATCGCAGGCTTCACTCCAACCGATGCCGCCCATGTATGCGGCTGGTACGACCACTGGAGCCCCGAGGCATCGATCCTCGGTGCTATTTTGCTGAGCCGCTACAGCAAATTCAATCTGGGGCGGGAATGGCCGGATGAAAAGTCTTTTTGTCAAAGCATACTGGCGCAGGTATCTGAAGAGTCCGCGCTGTGTGTGCTGAGTTCAGCTATTAACGAATCTAATCAGGTGTTCGGGTCTGCACTGCACCCAAAGCAGCGGGCACTGCTTGAACAGATGTTTCGTGGCAACGGCGAATTGTCTTCCGGTCGTGTGCTTGGCATGCGTGCGCAGTTGTCAGTGCCGCTGGTAGGAATAGGCGCACCAGCCGCAAGCTTTTACCCGCCGGTAAGCGACTATGTTGATATTGAAGTGATCGTACCGGAACACGCAGAAGTGGCCAATGCGGTCGGGGCTGTGGTAGGCG
>CAYZVB010000052.1:0-18909 GCA_964481315.1 uncultured Granulosicoccaceae bacterium | reverse complement strand
AAACAAAGTGTGCAACTGACTATCACGCCGGTGTCCGGCAAACGGGTTATGGTGCATGCGCCACTTGAGCAGCGCGAGTTCGACACTCTGGAACTGGCAGCCCAGTGGGCCGCTGAGCTTGCCAAAGAGCTAGCTACCACCAGGGCGCAGCAGGCCGGCGCTGCACAGATTGAAGTATCCATTGACCGTAAAGACAACATTGTCGAGCAACAGGGGCAGTCGACCTTTTTTGAATCAACAATTGTAGCTACAGCCAGTGGCCGGGCGGGAGGTAAAACTTAATCGTTGCGCACGCTGCCGGTGGTACAATACGCGGTCGACGCAGCAACTGGGATGCGGTAGTTACCGGACTTAATGCTTCATGTAATCAGTAGTAACCGGCTTGAGCAACTGCTTGAAGCCATGATGGTATCGATGGGTAGTAGCGATCACGCGGCGGCAGAACATATCGATCCATTAATACCGGCAACCGTGGTGGTGCAGAACGCGGGTATGTCGCGGTGGGTTTCGCAGCAAATTGCGTTGCGTCAGGGTATTAGTGCGCATATAAATTTTGAAACTCCCGGTGCCTACCTGTGGCGTGTTGCCAGGCACTGGATAGCGGAGTTGCCGGAAACACCTTATCGCAAAGATATCCTTACCTGGCAGATTTTTACCCTGCTGCCCGGGTTACTGTCACGCAGTGAATTTTCGGAACTGCGCGGGTACCTCGAAGGTGATCAGGACGGTGCTTTGCGACTACAGCTGGCGCAAAGTATTGGCAACACGTTTGATCGTTACTTAATTTACCGGCCACAGCTAATCAACCGGTGGGAAGTCGGTGCCGATCAACACTGGCAGGCAATACTGTGGCGACAGCTGCACGGTAATATGCAGGGGCACTGGGGCACCATTGAAAGCCACCTTGGAAACATCGCAGGCCACTTGCCGCCTGCTGCAAAAAATATTTCCAGGGGCGTGGTGAATGTGTTTGGGATTTCCGATATGCCGCCACTGTACACCAGCGTGTTTTCGGCACTTGCCAGCCATACCAGCGTCGATCTGTATTACCTGAATCCCTGCGAGCAATACTGGGCGGATATTGTCGATGAACAACAACAGTCCAGACGCCGGGCCACTGCGCGTAAGGCAGGTCTCGATGATCCGACAGGTCTGCTTGATATCGGTAACCCGTTACTCGCTTCATGGGGCCACGCAGGGCAGGCGTTCCTTGATCAGTTGCTCGAATCGGGTGCGCACGAGAGTGAAGTCTTTGTTCCGAACGAACCTGTTACTTTGTTGCAGCATGTACAAAACCACATACTCGAACTGGCCGATGTGCCGTCCGAACTAACAGCTTATACCGACCAGTCCATGCAGGTTCACAACACGCACAGTCCGCTGCGGGAAGTGCAAATTCTGCATGATCAGTTACTGGGTTTGTTTGAGCAGCACAAAAACCTAAAGCCGCGCGATATCATTGTGATGGCGCCGGATATCGATCAGTACGCCCCGTTTGTCGAGGCGACCTTCGCGCTTGCGCAGGATAACGACTACATTCCGTGGTCAATTTCAGATCGTCGTCTGCGCACTGAGCAACAGGCGCTTGAGGTATTAAACTGGCTGTTGCAACTGCCGGTATCGCGTTTTGAGTCGACCGAAATTCTGGCACTGTTCGACTTACCCTCAGTACGAAGTCGTTTTTCAGTTGATAACAACTCACTGCAGCTTATGCGTCAATGGGTACGGGAATCAGGTATCCGCTGGTCGCTTGATGCAGGCATGCGGGCATCCCTTGATCTGCCTGCCAGTGATCTGAACAGCTGGAAATTCGGTTTAAGGCGATTGTTTCTTGGGTTTGCATTGCCGGATATGCAGGGGGAGCTATACCGCAACGTTTCGCCGTACCCGCATATTGAAGGCGCGCAGAGCGAAGACCTTGAAGTGTTGGCGCAGGTGGTGTCGCTATGTGCCGAGTGGCGGTCCCGGCTGCAGTCGCAATACACTCCGCAGCAGTGGCTTCTACTAATTGACGAAATTATCAGTGACTTTTTTGCTCCTGACGATACCGAATCTCAGGCACTGCAGGCTGCCCGTAACAAGCTTTTCGAGCTGCTTGATACCGCGGGTGCACTTGACAGTGATCAGTTACTGCTAAGCCGTGAAGTAGTTGCCGAAATGTATCATCAGGTGCTTGAAGACAGCAGTAATGAAAGAAACTTTTTAACCGGTCGTATCACCTTTTCCAACATGGTCCCGATGCGCTCGATCCCGTTTAAGGTTGTATGCATACTCGGTATGAACGCAGAAGATTTTCCGCGTGGCGACAATCCGCAATCCTTCGACTTAATGGCTGCCGCACCGAAGCGCGGAGACAGGCGCCGCCGCAACGATGACCGTTACCTGTTTCTCGAAGCGCTGCTATCGGCCCGCGACGTTTTCTATGTTAGTTATGTAGGTCGTGATGTTCGCGACAATTCCGAAAAAGCAGCATCAGCTGTCGTGGTGGAACTAATGAACTACGCCGGTCTGACAGCTGTAGTACATCCGCTGCAACCTTTCAGTCAACAGTATTTCGACAATGTTTATCCGCAATTGTTTAGCTACAAAGACTACTGGTTCGACGCAGCCCGTGCACAGCCACAGTTACAAATTCCGGAGTTTATCGATGCTTCCTATCAGTCACTACATACACCGGAAACAGATGTAGATCTTTCTGCGCTTATTCGCTACGTTGTCGATCCGTCGACCGCCTGGCTGGAGCAAAGTCTCGAAGTTCGTCATGCATGGAAAGAGAACGATCTTGAAACCACGGAACCGTTTGCACTTAACAATTTAGACCGGTGGAAGTTAAAGCAGGTAACCTATGAATTATTCAGTCAGGGTGATTCACCGGACGAGATAAAGCGTAAGCTGATTGCTCAGGGCGAAGTGCCCTACGGGAAGCCCGGCAAAGACGAAATTGATGAGATCTACAATCAGTCTGTAGACCTGGACAGCAGAGTATACAAATACATCAATGAGCCCGTAGAGTCACTTGAGTTCGACATACCGCTGCAGCAGTACAATCTGTTTGGTCGCGTTGCCAGAGTGCAGAAAACCGGGGTTTTCGATGCAAGATTCGGCAAGCTAAGAGTAAAAGACCTGTTAACTCTCTGGATTAACCACCTCGTCGTTTGTGAAAACAGCAGGTCCAACGGTGAGATTGATAGTGTCATGGTGTTTGAGGACTGGACTGTTAAATTCCAGCGCGTAGAAAATGCCCATCAACACCTGTTTGAGCTTTTGGAGTTGCGCCATCTCGGGCTATGTCTATCGCAGCCGTGGCTGCCTGAACCGGCCTGTGCTGAATATCTTAGTAACTGTGATGAGGCAGACAAGCCAAACTGGAATGGACCGGGGAAAAACTCTGCCGAGAATGAGTTGAAAAATGCTGCAACAGCGACTGTGTGGCGCGGGCGAAATCCATATGGCGATACTTTTCTAGCATTGACAAATAGGGTCATGAGCCCGTTGTTTAAACATGCTGCGTTTGTCCCGGCCTTTGAGGATGTCGCCTAATGGAAAAGCTGCAGCCGCTCAAAATCCCGCTAACCGGTTCGACACTAATAGAAGCCAGTGCGGGTACTGGAAAAACCTACACCATTACCACGCTGTTTATCCGCTTACTGCTGGAGAAGAAGTGCGCAATTAATCAGATTCTGGTGGTTACTTTTACTATTGCAGCGACCGAAGAATTAAGAATCAAAATCAGGGAAAGAATCGCCGAGGCGCTGAAGTGCCTGCACAACCCACCGGGCGATGATGCGGTGCTGGCTGAGCTCTTGTCACAGCACGAGCCTGCCATGGCTATTGAATTGCTTTCAGATGTGGCGGCAAGGCTCGATGAGCTGGCCGTTTATACGATTGATGCAATGTGTCTCAGGGTACTTAAAGATTTTGCGTTCGATAGCAAGCTACCAATGAGAATGGACTTTATTGCTGATGACAATTACATAAAAACGATTGTGATGGAAGATTACTGGCGGCGAGTGTTTGGCAGTAAGGATTTTGCTTTCATTGAACAGCTAAGTCAGTATCACTCTCCAGCGACCTTGTTGGAGGTTGTAAAACCACTGTTGCAGTCCAGAGGTGCAAATGTATACCCGGGAGTTTCACCCGATGAGTTAGAAGTGCTGAGGCGTGAGCGGCAAAAGCTTTTTTTTAGGCTGGCATCTCAGTGGGAGTCTGCGCACCGCGAAATTGCTCGTATCCTTCGCAACGAAGACAAAGTTCTGAATGGCAATATGTACAAGCTGCCAACGGTAGAAAATTTGCTGGGTAAGGCCGATTCGTTTTTTGAAGCGAAGTCTCCACCGGCCGAATTTCCCAAGAAGTTCGAACTGTTTACTGCATCGAAAATCTCAAGAGCAACGAAAAAAAATAATTCGGTGCCCGCGCATTTGTTCTTTGATCTGTGCGAAAGCTACCGCGAAATGCACGATCAATATCTATTGCATCGACGGGCCGCGGTATTACAGGACGCGCGAGACTATATTGTAAAAAACGTTGATCGTTATAAGCGCGAACGCGGTCTGCTGCACTTTGAAGATTTGCGCGTGCGTCTTAGTGACGTGCTAACCGGGCCTGATGCGAACCCGCTTGCGGAAAAAATTCGCCAAAACTGGCCGTATACGCTTATCGATGAATCGCAGGATACCGATCCGCAGCAAAACAGCATATTTCAGTCAGTGTATCGCGGTCAGCCGGACTGTGGATTGTTTTACATTGGTGATCCCAAACAGGCCATTTACTCGTTTCGTGGCGCTGATGTGTTTACCTACATGGCTGCAGCGAAAGAATTTGACCGTGCAAGAACACTCGGTACCAACTGGCGATCCAGTGCGGGCCTGGTCAATGCCTGCAATGCATTGTTTACGTTTAAACCCAACCCGTTTATCTTTGAAAATAACATTGCCTATCTGCCGGTTGAAGCAGCTGGAAAGGCAGACGCCACGCCACTGTTAATCGATGGCAACGCGCCAATGCCTTTGCAATTTCGTATTCGTGGACTGGAAGCAGAGCAAAACAGTCCTACAAACGCAAAGGAGCATGCAGCAGAAAACTGTGCCTGTGAAATTGCCGCTATGCTCAATAGTGGAGTTGCCGGTCAAACCACGATTGGTGATCAACCTGTCTGTTCAGCTGATATTGCCGTGCTGGTTCGTTCCCATACAGAAAGCATGTTAATCCAGAATGCACTGAGGCGAAGGGGTGTCAGAAGCGCGTCAAATACGGGTAAAACTGTCTTCTCCACTGACGAAGCAAAGGAGCTTCAAGCCATATTATGTGCACTGTCGCGTCCGTCGGTAGATACTATTAGAAGGGCGCTGGTGTCTGAGTCTATCGGCTATACAGCGGCTGATATTGAGCAGCTTAACAGCAGTGAAGTACAGTGGGATAATCTAATAAACCGTTTTGTACAGTATGGCGAAATATGGCTTGCAAAAAGCCTGATGGCCGCCGTGCAGTCGTTGTTTATTGATCTTGACGTGATAAAGAAAGTGCTGACGTATCCGGGTGGTGAGCGACGTGTGACCAATCTGGTACAACTGACAGAGATCCTGCAGGTTAACTCACGTCAGATGTCTTCAACCGAGGAATTGCTCGGCTGGCTCGATCGTCAGATTGCAAATGAGTCAATGGAAGATGAGTTGTTGCTGCGTCTTGAAAGTGATCAGGATCTGGTACAGATAGTCACCGTCCATAAAAGCAAGGGGCTTGAGTACCCGATTGTTTACCTGCCATTTGGCTGGGGCATTGCAGACGGCTCAATAAACAACGCCAACAAAATTATTAGCTTTCATGAACGCTCAGACTTCACAGCATCTGTAGATTTTGGGTCTGAATTAGGTGATGCACATAGAGTACTGCAGCAGGAAGAGGAACTATCCGAAGCTTTGCGACTCTTTTATGTCGCAGTGACTCGTGCCAAATATCTGTGTGTGGTTGGGGGGGGGGCCGAGGGCAAGATTAACCGCACAGCGCTCGGGTATCTTTTACATCGTGATGAACAGCAAAACCTTTCCGCCATGAAGAAGCTGGAAATAGCTGATATTGTCGCTGACCTTACCAGGTTAAAAACAAATGCGCCCGGTTGTATAGAGTTCTCACCAATGCAAGTTGATGGGACGAGCTTTATCGGTCAGTCAAGTGATACGAACTTAACAAAAAAAACCTTTACCGGATCGATTGATCGGAACTGGTCTATCACCAGCTATACCGGATTGCAAAGCGGTGTCGAGAGCGGTATGCCGGACTATGATTTTTCACCGCAAACTGATCCCGATTTGCCTGATGATGAAGTGCCGACAGAAGTATCAGATGCACTGGGTGCGGTGGCGAGATTACCTGCCGGTGCCCGTACCGGGCAGTTGTTGCACGAGATTTTTGAAACCATAGATTTTACTGCTTCAGGTACCATTGGTGGCAGGGTAGCGGATGTGCTGGAACGATACGGTTCCCTGGGTGCTGCTGAGGACTGGCAGCCAGTCGTTGAAACTATCATCAACAATACACTCAATACGACATTGCAGGGGGAGTCTGAGCTGCGCCTTTGCGAACTTGCTCCGGCCGACAGGGTGAACGAGCTCGAATTCTTTTTTTCGATCAATCAACTCGATGCCGGACGGCTTACCGAAGTTCTGTCGGGTGAAGATCAGTATCAGGCAACGGCTAAGGGGTTAACCTTCTCATCAATGACCGGACTGATGAGAGGTTTTATTGATCTGGTTGCACGTCGTGACGGCAGGTATTTTATAGTTGACTACAAGTCGAATTTTTTGGGTGCGTACAGGGAACACTATAACAAAGATGAACTCGGCAAGGTTATTAGCGGCCATCGTTATGACTTACAGTATCTGATTTACACAGTAGCGCTACACCGCTTTTTGCAAAGCCGGCTGGGTGAGCACTATAGCTATCAGCAGCACTTTGGCGGTGTGTACTATTTGTTTGTGCGGGGTATGTCTCCCGGTTCAGACTGCGGAGTATGGTTTGACAGGCCATCGGCAGATTTAGTTAATCGGCTTGATCAGTGTTTTGATGCAGAGCAGGTTGGCGCGTGAAAGGGTTATTCAGTCAGGCACTCGCAGTCGGTGAGCTTCGACCGTTCGATATTCAATTTGCAGAGCAAATCATTGAAATCAACGATGCAGGTGAAGTTGCAGAATTATCGCTTGCAGCGGCACTGGTGAGTTATCGCTTAAGTCTTGGTGATACTTCGTTCGCCATAGACAAAGCTTCCGATTTCGGGTTGTTTAACCATCCGGAAATTGATGAAAAGCTGCGCGAAATACCTGCGCCCAGGCACTGGAGAGAAGTGCTGCAGGCGCAACCGGTCGTGCAGGAGGTGTCGGATGACCGGGTTGATCTGGCGGCACATGACATTACTGCGCCTTTAATTCTGGATAAGCACAACCGTTTATATTTATCGCGCTACTGGCACTACGAACAATCGCTACTGGCAAGTTTACAGCAGTGGAGTGATGCACCTCCACCGCAGGTGAATGCAGCTTTACTAACAAAACGGCTTAACGAAATATTCATTGCCTCTGCAGATACTGACTGGCAGAAAGTCGCGGCCGCCGTTGCGGCAATAAAACGTTTCTGTGTAATTACCGGCGGGCCCGGTACGGGCAAAACCTATACGGGCGCCGCGGTATTGTCTGTGCTCGATGCGCTTAACAACGGTGAGTCGGAGCTTAAAGTTGCACTTGCGGCACCTACCGGTAAGGCCGCTGCCAGACTGACTGAATCACTTCAGGGCAGTAAATACCTGCCTGCAGCGTTACATGGTATTGAAGCCGTTACACTGCACCGCCTGCTCGGCCTGGTGCCGGGCCAAGTGACAGCAAGGTTTCATGCCGATAACCCGTTGCCACACGATGTGGTGATTATCGATGAAGCATCAATGATCGACCTGCCAATGATGGTCCGAGCCCTCAGAGCTGTGTCGGCGCATTCACGGCTGATTCTTATTGGCGATAAAGATCAGTTGGCGTCGGTTGAGTCGGGGATGGTGCTGGCTGATATTTGCGGTGTGCAAAACCAGACAGAGCTTAGTAACCGGATGACAGATGATCTGCAAAAGCTTGCCGGTATAGAAGTCGCCCCTGAGGCTTCACCACGTGCTGCAATTTCCGATCACATTATTTATCTAAACAAGAGCCATAGAGCAGATGACAAAAGCGGTATCGCTGCATTGTCTGATTCGATTAACCGTGGTGATGTTAATGCGTGTATTGGTTATTTTGAATCGAATGAGTACCCGGGTTTGCGCACGCTTGAGCACAGTATGCAGAACATTGATCAGGTGCTGGTAGAGCAGGTGTTGCCGTGTTACCAGTCGCTGGTCGCTGGCAGTGATCCGGCAGATGCGCTTAATAAGATGAAAGAAGTCTGTGTATTGTGTGCATTGAAAAGAGGGCGCAGCGGTGCAGACGGGGTGAACAGACGGACCCGGGCAATGCTGCGGGAATACGATATAGTTACCACCGACAACACCGCCTACCATGGCCGTCCGATACTGGTCACAGAAAATAACGCTGCACAAAAACTCTTCAACGGCGACTACGGTATTACCTGGCAGCACGAAAACGAGCTAAGAATTTACTTTCCCGGGGATGATGGTGTGCGCGCCATCGCACCGAGCCGGCTGCCGCGACATGAAACGTTTTACGCGATGACAGTACACAAGAGTCAGGGGTCGGAATACGATTCGGTGATTGTCATTTTGCCGGAAGATGACACCCCGTTGCTTACTCGCGAATTGCTCTACACGGCGGTAACCCGCGCAAAAAAACGCGTGACAGTGATTGCCAATGCCCGACAACTGACCACGGCAATAAAATCCCGTTCGCAGCGTCAGTCAGGAATACTTGGGGTGCTGTGGCCGGGTGCCGACCGCAGCGATGAAAGTGCTGCAGAAAATCCCGCAAAAACAGTCGCCGAACCTGCTTTTTCCGGCACACCGGTGCAAACAGAGCTCGATTTCTAGGCGTTCTTTGCGCCTGGCGGTTTCCGGTGCATGTGTCTGTCGCCTCACGGAAATTTACCAGGCCGACTACAGTGCTATCATTGGGTTAGTAGTGTGCACTGTTATTAAAGGACTGAACCGCGGATCACTGGAGTGAACCCGGCAGACTACCACTGAACCCATAAACAATTGTAATTGGTGGAAAACCCATGATAACGCGCACCCGGCTTGTGCCAGCGATTGCTTTTTCTGCATTCGCGCTGCATCTCCAACCTGCACATGCAGGTGGATTTGCGTTGATAGAACAAGGTGGTTCTGGTATGGGCAACGCCTATGCTGGCGCCTCTGCCGTCAGCTCCGATGCATCGACAGTCTGGTTTAACCCGGCCGGTATGCTCGAACTGAGCAAACCGGAAATGGTGGTTGCCGGGCACATCATTGCGGTTAAAAACGAATTCTCCGATCGTGGCACTACACTCAATCCGGCTTTCGGGTTAGCGCCCGTACCCGGCGAAACAACATCTGATCCGGGTGGTGCCTCCTTTATTCCCAACTTTTACTACGTGCGCGAACTGAAAGACGATCTGGCGTTTGGTCTTGGTGTCAGTGTGCCGTTTGGCAACTCGACTGACTACGGCCGCGACTGGGTTGGCAGGTATCAGGCGGTAGAATCTGCGGTGTCAGTGCTCGACTTTAATCCGTCGCTAGCCTACCGGGTGAACGATCAGGTAAGCATTGGTGGCGGTATTAGCGTTCAGGTGTTCGACGCGACTCTCGGTAGTGCGATTGATTCCGGTGCCACTTGTCTGGGCTTGTTTCAGGCAGGTGCTGCACCTCTCGCTGCGTGTGCTAACGCAGGGCTAACCACACCCGGTAACGCGGCCACCGACGGTTACGCTGAAATTACCGGTGACTCGGTTGCTGCAACGTTTAACGTCGGGGTTTTGTTCAAGCCGCGGGAAGGTACAAAGCTCGGTTTTGCCTACCGCCACGGTATCGATCACGAGCTTGAAGGCGATGCAGACTTTACCGTAGACCCGGTACTTGCCGGATTGTTTGGCGATACCTCGGCCACGGCAGCGGCAGACCTGCCGGCCAGTGCCATGTTTTCTGTTGCGCATCAGGCAACTGATCAAATTGAATTGCTGGCTGATGCCACATTTACCGGCTGGAGTAGTCTGGAAGAGCTTCGTATCGTATTTGGCAGTGAGGCGTTGCAGGGCAGGGACAGCGTAAATACCCTGGCCTACGAAGATGTCTGGCGCGTATCAGCCGGTGTTAATTACCAGCACTCAGAGCAGTTGGTATTGCGCGCCGGAGTTGCCTTTGACCAGGACCCCGTGCCATCAGTACAGCAACGAACGCCGCGAATTCCAGGTGAAGATCGAAGCTGGCTATCGTTCGGTATGGGGTATCAGTTTAATGATCAGGTAGGGATGGATCTCGGATACACCCGCTTGTTTGTCGATGAAGTTCCAATCGATAACGCGAGTGAAAGTGCCGGCGGAACCACAATCCGCGGTGTCTATGAAGCTGACATCAATTTGTTCAGTGCCCAATTGACCTACAAGTTCAAATAGCCCCGGAGCTTCAATGAAAACTCGTACCAAAATATTTGCCTGTTCTGTGTTCTTTGCGGGCTTGTACGGTTGCTCGGACACCTCGTCCTACGACTTTGACAACAGCCTGGCCACGGCACAACAACAGCTCGCCGATGCTGCAGCTGCGGCGGCAGCAACAGCTGCTCCGGAAGCCTCGTTTGATCCGGCTAACGGTGTGCTGCCGTTTCCGAGCAATCTGCTGTTCTCCGGTTCTGAGGACGGCACACTGAACATACCGGTGTCAGATCCGAACGATCTCACAGACCCGCAGGTGTCGCTGAATGCGCTGGATGGTTTTGGACTTTCTTCGCCAATGTCCATGGCGCTGGGTGGTGAAGTAAATGCCGATACAGTAGTACTTGGCGATACTATTCGCGTTTTCGAAGTAACAGCCAACGAGGCTGGTGCGGTTACCGGTGTTGTGAGTGAGCTCGACAATACTCAGCTTGCAGTGGCGGTAGTCGGTGGCAGCGTTGCTATTGTGCCGGTTGTACCTTTAATAGAGAGTACCGACTATGCGGTAGTGGCAACTAACGGTATTGTTGGTGCTAACGGTGTTGCGCTTGCGCCGAGCTCAAGCTTTCTGCTGACATCCGGTACCATCCCGCTCACCGGCCCTGCCGAAGCACTGGAGCCGGTACGTCAGCTGACCAATGCAATCCTCGCCGCCGCCACTGCTGCCGGTGTCGACAGTGCCTCGGTAGTTCAGGCATGGTCGTTTAAAACGCAATCGATTACTCCAGTCATGCAGGCGGTCAAGTTTGCGTCAACCGCTTCGGCAATAACCATCGCCCCAACCATGCAAAACACCAGTAGCGTGTCTGATGCGTTACCGGGCATTGCCGATATATATATTGGTACCCTCGATCTTCCGTATTATCGGACTGCACCGGCAAGCGCCAATGACCCGGAAGGTATCACCAGTTTCTGGAAGGCTGAAAACGGCGGAAATCTTACGCGTGTTAATACCACGCCGATTGCTACCAGTGTGCAAACCGTACCTGTCTTAATGACTGTTCCAAATGCAGGCTCCGGTAATACCGTGCCGGTTGATGGTTGGCCCGTGGCGATTTTTGTTCACGGTGTTACCAGTGACCGGTCTGCGATGCTGGGTCTGGCGGATGCCATGGCCCAGGCCGGCTTTGCCATGATCGCTATCGATCAGCCTATGCACGGCCTTACCGATACCACAAACCCGTTCCACGCAGACAACACACCGTTTGCGGAAACCGAGCGTACTTTTAATATCGATCTGGTGAGTAACGAAAACGGTGCCGCCGGCCCGGACGGCATCGCCGATAGCAGTGGACGCCATTTTTATTCGCCACAATACCTGCTCGCGACCAGAGACAATCTGCGTCAGTCGGTCGCAGATTTGTTTGTATTGAGTGAAAGCATTGCCAATATTGTTGCGGTGCCGGTCAATGCAGCTCGAAAGACTGTCATCGGCCATTCGCTTGGCGGTGCCGCAGCCACGCCGTTTCTGGCGTTTGACACCACCATTTCTGCAGCCACGCTGGGTATGCCTGCTGCGGGACTGGTGGGTACTACAATCAGTTCAGAAGCGTTTGGCCCTGCCATTATTGCCGGCCTTGCAGCTGCAGGGGTAGAAGAGGGGACCGCTGATTTCGAACAGTTTAAAGTTGCAGCACAAACGGTTGTCGACTCCGCCGATGCAATCAATTTCGGTCAGCAGGCAGCGCAAAACACTTCAATCCACATGATTGAAGTGATCGGCGATACTACAGTGAAAAACACCGTGCCCGGTTCACCGCTTGTTGGTACCGAAGCGCTGGCACGTGTAATGGGCCTTGCCGGTGCAAGTCAGACCACCACTGAGTCTGCGATTGTGCGCTTCACCGAAGGCGACCACAGCTCACTGCTACGCCCCGGCCCTGCTGACAATCCAAGTCTTGCGGCAACTGTTGAAATGCAGTCACAGACGGCTGCCTTTGCTGCAAGCAATGGTAGTGTGGTTCAGATCAGTAACCCGGCTGTTGTTCAGTAGTGGCAAAGTCTTCATCAAACGTGGCTGCGAGCTGGGGACTCCGGCTCTCTGCCGTCGCCTTTACATTACTGGTGGTGGTCGCTGTTTTTGCAGTGCGTTTTTCACGTAACGGAAACGAAATGCAGGCGGTGATGTCTGCTGCTATTCCGGTGGTTGGCGGATTGGTTGCCTCGTTTCTGGTTGGGATGATCGGTAAATTCTCCGCTGGCGTATACCGATGGCGCGTCTACCTTTATGTGTTGCTTGCTGTTGCGCTGTATCTGATTGTTAGCGCCTTTCTATAAGCCCAAGCAATTTGTGCAGGGTGAAGGCTTCACCCTGCAGCGCCGCAATCGTTACTTTTCCAGCTGTTCCTGCACCGCCTTGGTGGCTTCCAGTGCCGCAGCTCTGGCTTTTTCCGTCGCAACTGCTGACAGTTCAGAAGCCTGCGCCGCCAGTTCCGATGCTTTTACCCGTGCTTCCTGTGCCAGTTCTGTTGCCTTTACTTTGGCATCACCAGCCAGTGATTCTGCCTTCACTGCAAGCTCTTCGGCTTTCACTTTCGCGTCTGCAGCCATGACTTCAGCCTGATCGGCGAGTTCTTTGGCTTTTTCTGATGCTTCTTTCGCCAGTTCTACCGATTTTTCTTTGGTGTTTTCGGCAGTGTCTTTAACGATCTGAGTGGTTGCACCCAGTGATGCGGATACCAGATCTTTGGAGCTGACAGGTACGCCGTTAAGTGTCATGGTTTCAGGTGCTACACGATATTTACCGGTGTCTTCCTGCCGGCCTTCGTTGGTGACGTATTCTTTCGGGTGCTGGCAGACAGCGGTGCCGGTTTGTCCGTCAGAAGTGGTGTAACCGACTTCAACCGTCGCGAGTTTTTTGGTTTCTGATTTACCCGGCTCTTTCCACTCGCTTACGTTGCCTACCAGGTTCTGGGTAATCTTCTGGCACATATCAATGAGTGGTGTGCTGGTCGGGTTGCAACCGGCCATCAGCAGCGTGGCTACCGGGATCAGTGTTAGTACGAGGGCGCGTTGCGGTTTTTTATGTAGTGCGTGGTTCATAGCGGTAATCCGATGTGTGCGTGAATAACAACTCAACAATTTATCATGCTCTGACATATCAACTGCAACGATCGGTAAATTTCTAACCAGAAAATAATCGCAGCTGACGTGTTACCCTGAGCGCTTTTGCTGGCACATCGCGACGGCTCCCCGAGCAATGTGAATGCATTATTGCCGGGACTTATGGATAAAAGATATCTGATAGTAGCCGGGGCATTTCTTGTCCAGGGTGTGGTGATAGGGGCGGTATTCTCCTATGGCGTGTACTTTACCGAGCTCGAAGCAGAGTTTGGCTGGTCACGCACGCTTCTGTCCGCTGCGACCTCGCTGGCATTTATGAGTATGGGGTTGATGGCGACATTTGCCGGTCAGGCGAATGATCGTGTAGGCCCGCAACGCGTAATCACCGTAGCTGCACTGTGCACTGGTTTGGCGTATGTGCTGTTGTGCTTTCTTTCTTCGCCGTGGCAGTTGTTTGTTATTTATGGAACGCTGGTGGCTGTCGGGCTTGCCACACACGATGTTGTCACACTATCGACGATTGCACGCTGGTTTCCGCGACGGCGCGGATTAATGAGTGGTGTTGTCAAAGTAGGAACTGCCTGCGGACAGATGCTGGTACCGTTGCTGGTGGTATTTCTGATATCCACTGTGGGCTGGCGTCAGTCGTTTTTGGTGTTGGGTATCAGTGCCGGTATGTTAATGCTTGTGGCGGCATGGCTGATGGGCGTGACACCTGTTGAAAACGTCTTGCAGCAGCATCAGCAATCGCGGGATGGAAGTACCTTTGCCACTGCAAGAAAAAACAGCTCGCTGTGGATACTGTGTGCCATTCAGTTTCTGGCGTTTTCCAGCCTTACCACCATGCCCACGCATATTGTTCCGCACGCATTGGACAGTGGCATGCTGCCAGCCGCTGCAGCATCGCTGTTGACGGTCATTGCCTTTAGCAGTATCGCCGGCAGATTGCTGGTCGGAACAACCGTGGACCGTGCGGGAGGTGTTAAGGCGTATTCGGTGTGTCTGGCGCTGTTGTTCGCAAGCCTGCTATTTCTACTTTTTATCATGCAGGCTCAAATGAAAGAGCCTCGATGGTTGTATATATTTTGTCTGGTGTATGGCTTTGCACACGGTGGAGTGTTTACTGTGGTATCGCCCATTGTGGCGGAGTTTTTCGGTATGCGGGAGCATGGAAAAATTTTCGGACTGGTGGTGTTTTTCGGCACACTTGGTTCTGTTATGCCGGTGCTGACCGGGCGGGTGTTCGATGTATATGGAAGCTATTTTCCCGCGTTTTGTCTGCTTGCAGTAATGGCGTTAACCGCCATGGTACTGTCCGTAATTCTGCTGCGCCGTGAGAGTTTTTCAGGGTAATTTCGTTTGCCGTAACCAGGCTGTGCCGGCAATGTATAAACGTTACGGTTGTTTGGCGGTAAGTTCGCCGTTATGTAGCAGGAACTGGCTATCGGCAATTGCATCAGCATCACGCTGATCATGCGTGACCATAATCACGGCAGACTGTTGCTCGGTAGCCAGAGTTTTTATCAGTGCCAGCATGTCGTTGCGGGTTTGCGGGTCGAGCGCACTGAAGGGCTCGTCAAGGAGCACAATGCCCTGCCGGCGTAGCATTACCCGCGCTATAGCCACACGTTGTTGCTGGCCACCCGATAGCGTTACTGCGCGCTGGTGAATTTGTTTTTCAAGCCCAACGTACTTAAGTGCCTCAATTGCACGGTCGACATTTTCACCTTGTTTTGGCAGCGAAGGATCAACACCCACTACTACATTATCAAGTGCGCTGCGATGCTCAAACAGATTGTTGCGCTGGAAAATGGTGGTAACCGGTCGCAAATTCGGTGGCTGACCTGTGAATGCATTACCTCGCCAGTACATGGCGCCGCCTTGTGGTTGCAGAAACCCCGCAATTAAGTCGAGCAGGGTAGATTTACCACTACCTGATCGCCCGTGCACCGTGGCGATTTTCCCGCGTGCAAGCTCAAGCGAAAACCGGTACTGGTTAGTATTGGCTTTGTAACTGAAGACAATGTTGTCAAGTAACAGCATGGTTTCGTCTAAATAGTGGTGGCAGCAGCAGGAACACCGTAAGCGTTAGCATAAGCATAAACAACGCTATACCTGCAGCTTCTGTTGTACGGTACGCGCCCATTTTCTGGTACAACAACCAGGGCAGAGTGGCAAAGTCCTGGCTGCCGAAAAGCGCAATGATACCGAGATCACCCAGTGACATACAAAATGCAATACTGGCAACATAGACCAGTTCATTACGCAGCAGTGCAGACTCCACCAGTCGCCATCGGGAAAAACCTGACACTCCCAGGGAAAACGCCAGGCGGTCGTATTTATTTGCAGCCTTGGCTGAGGCCGGTAGCAGGGTAACCAGTGCAAACGGCAACACCATCAATACATTGGCCGTCACCAGTGCTGTTGCAGCCCAATAGTTATTGGCTCCGCCGTACTGGCGTGCAATAAGAAAGAAACCAAAGCCGAGCACCAGTGCCGGTACTGCAAGATACAGGGTTGCAGAAAAGCTAATGAAACGCGCGCCAACTTGTGCCCACCGTGCATTGCCTAGTCGCTGTGATACCGAAAGCGTAGTGTGGCAAATTGTGAGTGCCAGGCTTATCAACACAACCACCACTGTCGACAGTATTGCCACTGAAATGCTGGTTAAAGATGCTCTGGCGAACTGGGGGTCTTTTATTATTGCGCTAAGGTCCGCACTCCACCCGTCATAAACAATAGCGAACAGCGGCAACAGAAATGCAGTGCCGGTCAGGACAATGGTGGTTATTTGAATAAGTTGTGCCGCCCGGCTGTCGCTGTGGCCGGTAAATGATCTGCTTCTGGTGGATATTAAACGATCAAACGATTTCGTTGTGGTATTCAGGGCAACCAGAATTGCACAGATTGCCAGTTGTGCCAGTGCCAGCCCGAGGGCACGCCCGAGATTAAAGTCGAGTTTTATCGCCTCAAAAATTGATACTTCAAGCGTATTGTATTTGGGCGATCCGCCAAGTATTAGCACAATCGCAAATGATGTGAAGCACAGCAGAAAGATGGTGGTGGCAAGCGCGGGAATACCGGTAGCAATGGCGGGCCATTCTATCAGTTTGAATCTTTGCCAGGCGCTAAGTCCCAGTGACTTCGCAAGTTTGTGTTGTTCTTCGGGGGTTGCTTCAAAGCGAGTAAGCAGGGCCCGTGCTGCGAATGACGCGTTAAAGTAGCAGTGGGCGATTACAATGCCGCCGAGACCATAGAGCCAGGCATCGGGTTTTACTGAAAACAGTGTGTTAATCAATTGGTTGAGCCAGCCATTGCGTCCAAGTACGGTGACCAGGCCCAGTACCACCACAAGCGTTGGCAGTACCAGTGCAGATGAAAGCAGGGCGATTAATAATCCACGCCCTGGAAACTTTTGTTGATGGCTGAGTGCCCACGCTATGGCACAACCGACTAACACCGACAGCAGGGTTGAAACTGTTGCCTGAAGGGTTGTCCAGCCCAGCGTTTTGGCAAAGCGCGGCCCGAGGCTAAGTGATGAAAATTCCGGTAGTGCTGTTAACTGATAAAGCAGTAGCGCTGCCAGAAACAGCAACGCCACCGAGATAAAGGCACCGGGCAGTATGCCCGGTAAATGACTAAGCAGGCGACGATTGGGGCTCAACTGTCAGTCGCACCGGTGTAATGTGTGAGAGCTGTTACTGCCCGAGGATATCGATCCATTGATCAATCCATTGCTGGCGTTTGGCTTCGACATCAGTGCCGTCTATCAGTAAGGTTTTCTCCGGTACATGCAGTGTGTTAAAACCTTCGGGCAATCCCGCTTCGGTGGTAGTAGCCGGGTACACCCAGTTGGTGGTTGGGATGATATCCTGTACGGTGTCTGACAACATAAACTGCATAAACGACTTCGCCAGTTCCTGTTGCTTCGATGACTTCAGTATGCCGGCCACCTCTATTTGCAGGTAATGCCCTTCAGTGAATGCCGCCGATGCAAAGCGTGTGTCTTCTTCGGCAATGGCGTGATAAGCCGGAGACGTAGTGTACGACAGAACCATATCGGCTTCGTCCTTCAGGAACAGTCCATAAGCATCGGACCAGCCTTTGGTGACAGTGACAATTTTCGGTGCCAGTCCCTGCCAGATCTCTGCAGCGCGGTCACCGTATGCTTCCTGAATCCACAGCAGCAGTCCGAGCCCGGGGGTGCTTGAACGCGGGTCCTGAATCACTATTTTGAATTCTTCCGGCATGGCGATCAGCGCTTCAAACGACTGCGGCGCGTTGGCAACTTTTTCTTTGTTATAAACAAATGCAAAGTAGCTGTAGTCAAACGGCAGAAACGTCTCATCAGTCCAGTCACCGGTGGGTAAGGTCAGTGCACCGGTGTCTGCCTGATGTTCTGTAAACAAGCCTGTTTCGCGAGCGGCTTCTGCAATATTGGTGTCGAGGCCAAGCAGAATATCGGCTTTGGTCTGATCGCCTTCGAGTTGAATTTTTCGCAGCGCGCCAATAGATGAGTCGGCTGCAACAAACTGCAAATCACATTCACAACTTTCTTCGAATGCGGCTTCAATTCCCGGGGCCGGCCCCCAGTCTGCGGCAAAGGCATCGTAGGTGTATACGGTGAGAACCGGTTTTGTTTCGGCAAATGCAGAAGCAGCAAAAAGCGGCATTGCGGTCAGCGCAATGGTGGAGAGTTTTTTAATCATGGCGTCATCGCCTCCCAATTGGTTGTGCGGGGCAGTGCGATGAGGGGGAGGGATGTAGTAGGTGCCGGTTCTGTCGGTTTTAACCGGTGTTACTTTCTCACTCCCTCCGCCAGCACTACCTGGTTCAGGTTCAATGGGTCTTTCTCAGCGACACGTGGTCGCACCCCAGCGAGTTGTCAGGCATCATAACGCAAAACAGTCAGTAAAACTAACGGGTTCGGCAGGTGCGTGAATCGGGCAACAAAATATTGCAATATGCGACGCCGGTGGTGCTTGCCGGTGGTGGTGATATTCAAATCGATGTAGTGCTCCGTTTGTGCAAAGCAGGTTGGCCTGTCATCGCCGCAGATGGCGGTGCAGATTTACTCTCGGGGGCAGGGGTGGTGCCGGACGCGGTTGTCGGTGATCTTGACTCAATTACTGATGTAAAGCGCTACCAGTCAACAACGCAATTGATCGAGGTGTCAGAGCAGGACACCACAGATTTTGAGAAGTGTTTGTATACGGTAGCAGCACCACTGTATGT